>DUPF01000252.1 GCA_012838445.1 Intrasporangiaceae bacterium
CAGCCTCGTCAGGAGCGGCACCGTCAGGAGCCACATCGGCACCGTCGGCGTCGTCAACCGCACCGGTGACCGGTCCCAGGTCGAACTCCCCCTGCTCCCCGTCCCGGGCGGCGTCATCGGCGCCCGCACCGCCCGAGTCGACGGGGGCTGCGGGCGCTCCCGTCGCTGCGAGACTGCCCTGTCGGGCGAGGCGCAGGATCGTCGAGACGTCCCGGGCCGGGTCCCGGAACAGGTCGGCGGTCCAGATCCGGTGGTGCACCCAGCCGAGTCGGGCCAGGTGCTCGGCGCGCAGCCGGTCCCGGTCGCGGACGGTAGCGAGCGCGGCATACTGCGGCCCGTCGGATTCGACGGCGAGGACCAATCGGCCGGGACGGAAGGGGTCCTCGACGGCGAGGTCGATCGTCGCCTCGCCGTGTCCGTACCCTTCGTGGACGACGAGTCCGTGCGCCCGCAGCCGACGGGCTGTCTCACTCATGACGAGCGGCAGGTCCCCTCCCCTGGCCCCGACGGTCGGCGGAAGGTCGCCGCGGGAGGCGCGTTCGGCATACCCGAGGAACTCCCGCAGCATCCGGGCTCCCCTCGAGTTGAGCCGATCCGGGTCCAGGTCAGTGGAGGCGAGCGAGGTCACGACCGTCATCCGGCGGCGCGAGCGGGTGATGGCGACGTTGAGTCGACGTTCGCCGCCGGCGTTGTTGATCGGACCGAACCGGTAGATGACCCGTCCGTGCGGGGTCTTGCCGTAGCCGATGGAGAGGATGATCGCGTCGCGTTCATCGCCTTGGACCCGTTCGAGGTTCTTGACGAAGAACGGTTCGGCGCGGTCCTCGTCGAAGAAGGACTCGATGTCCGGCTCGGTCGCGATCGCGGCCCGGATGGCCTCCTCGAGTCGGCTCGCGTGGGTGATGCCGAGTGCGATGACGCCGAGGGACTCGTGCGGCCGGGTCCGGGCGTGCTCGACGACGAGGGCGGCGACCCGCTCGACCTCGCTGTTCGTCGACTCGACGCCCTCGGAGCCTTCGGTGAGGATGCCGACGCCGTCGACCTTCTCGACCGTCAGGGGGGAGTCGTTGCCGGCGCCGGGGAAGGTCACCAACTCGTCGTCGTAGAGGTGCCGGTTGGCGAAGGCGATGAGCCGCTCATCGGTGGAGCGGTAATGCCAGGTGAGTCGGCGCACGGGGGCCACGGCGGCCAGGACGTCGAGGACCGACTCGAACCCGCTCGTCAGGTCCACCTCACGGCCCTCGACCACGCTCTCCTCGGCCGGGTCGTCGGGGGCGGTGGTGAAGAACGTCGTCGGCGGCAACTGTTGGGCGTCCCCGCAGACCACGACGTGATGGGCCCGGGCGATCGCCGAGATCGCCTGGGCCGGTGGGATCTGTGAGGCCTCGTCGAAGACGACGACATCGAAGAACATCCCCGGCGGCAACGCTCCGGCGACGACGAGTGGGCTCATCATCCAGCAGGGTTTGAGGGCGGTGAGCAGCTCCGGCGCCCGGGTCATCAGGTCGCGCAGCGACCGGTGCCCGCGGCTGCGGCCGGCCTCGGCCCGGATGAGGGCTTCCTCGGCCGCCCGGTTGCGCAGCTCCTGGCGGGCATGCTCGGCGGCGGCGGCCCGGACCCGGGCGGCGTTGTCCCGCAGGTGCTGCCGGTCGGCGTCGGCGAAATCTGCGACGACCTGCCGGAGCCGGTCACCGGCCGGTTCGCCGTAGGCGGAGTCGGACAGGGCGATGTCGTCGACGACAGAGGTCCACCACACGAAGGCGACCTCGGCCGGCACCTGCTCGGCCGGCACCGTGCGGGCGGCCAGGTCGTCCAGGAGGGGACCCCAGCCCTCGGCCCGGGCGGCGTCGAGGACGCCGATGACGCTCGGGATGATCCGCAGCCGCTCCGGGGCGGCCGCGAGCGCATCGAGTCGTTCGGCGACATGCACGATCGGGTCGGTGAGGAAGCGTCCCCCGTCGGCGGTCCCGGCGAGCCGTGCCCCGAGCCACTCCAGATCGGCGGACAGTCGGGCGTATGCGTCGACCGCCCGGTCCAGATCGTGCGGGACCTCCGGTCGGCCGCCCTTGCCCATGAGCTTGTTCCATGCCAGGCGTTGGCCGTCGGCGGCGACGAGTTCGTCGTGCAGGTTGCGCGGGTGCGGGCCGGGCCGCAGGTAGCTCTCCGCCTGGCGGCGCAGCCGCCAGCGGTCCCACCAGCCCAGTTCCACCCCGTGGGAGCGGCGGTACTCGCGCGTGCCGGTGGCGCCGATGAGGTCGGCGAGCGGGACGTCGAAGAGATCGGCGCGAAAGGTCTCGAGGGTCTCCTTGACCCGACTCGCGGTGCCGAGGATCGTGCCCCACTCCGTCACGGACGTCGCGGTCGGGATCCGCAGCGTGCCGAAAACCTCGTCGACGAGGGCGGCGAACGTGGCCAGGCCGCCGTGCGCATACCGTTCGACGATCTCCAGGGCGCGGACCGCGTCCTCGTTCGTCGGGATCCGGGCCCCGAACCACGGATCGTTCTTCGTGCCCTCGGACCAGGCGCCGAGCGCGGCGACCCGGGCCAGCGCCGTCCCGGCCGCCTCCATCCGGGACCGGTCCACTCCGTGCAGCGTCTCGCCCCGCAACCGGACCTTGCTCCGTGGCGCCGGGGTGAGGGTCTCCAAGCGACTCACGGCCTCCTGGGCCTCGAACGCGGAGACCTCGAAGGGTTCGCGTCGCCGGTGCAGGGCGTCCCGGTGGGCGGTCAGCTCCTCCTGGGTGGCGAGCAGTTGCGCGGTCCGCTGCTGATCGGTGCGCAGCCCCGGGTCCGGGCGGGTCGAGGTGTGCTGATCGAGGGCGGCACCGAACTCACGGGCGACCGCGCGGCGGCTGCCGACCCCGTCGTAGAGGTCGAGGATGAGATCGGCGAGTCCGACCCGGGTCAGCCGCTGGTGGACCGCATCGATCGCGGCCCGCTTCTCGGCGACGAACAGCACCCGCCGACCCTCGGCCATCAGGGCCGCGATGAGGTTGGCGATGGTCTGCGACTTGCCCGTCCCGGGGGGCCCCTGGACGACGAGGTTGGAGCCGACCCGGGCTGCCTCGATCGCCGCGATCTGGGTCGCGTCGGCGTCGAGGACGAGGTGTTCGCGGCGCGGGTCGACCCGCAACTCCGGTGCCGGCGGGCTGGCCCGGACCGCGGTCAGGGCGTCGGCGTCGCCCGCCAGGGCGGCGACGACGTCGTGGTTGGCGAGCCGGTCCACCTGGCCGGCGAGGTCGACGACCATCGGGAGCTTCGCATACGAGAAGGTGCCGAGGACCTGGCGCGGACTGATCGAGAACCCCTGGATGTCGGCACACACTTCCGTCAGGGCACGATAGGCAGGGTGGGGATCGAAGCCGGTCGGGGTGTCGGTGAGGCGCTCGATCTGGTCGACGTCCAGGCTCACCCCGCGCTGTTCGACGAGGTAGTGGACGAGCACCGGGTTGAGCTCGACGTCCGCCGAGACCGACAGCACGAAGTCCTCCCGGGCCGGCGTCGTCGGACGGAGGGTCGCCGAGCGGAGCAGGACCGGCGCCACCGGTGCCCGGGAGGAGCGGGGCAGGTCCCACGTCGCCATCCCGATCGCGAGGTGGAGGGTGGCGATGCCGCGCTCCTCGAGCAACTCACGCGACTTGGCGGCGATCGTGCGGGCCCGGTGCCGCGCATCGGCGAAGGCGCCCTCCTCACGGAACAGGTCACGCAGGCGCGGGGCGCCACCGGCCATGAGGACCGACAGCCCGCCAGGGTGGGCCATCGTCAGGTCGAGCGTGCCGGCCCGCAGATCCCGGAACCACAGCAGGGTGTTGCGTCCCCCGAGGTCGACGAGCTGCCGGGACCACCGGTCCACCGCTGCCGCGACGAGGTCGCGGCGAGGGTCGGTGGGTGTCTCGGTCATTGCTTCAGGCTATCCACCAAGCCACCCCAACCCCGGCATCCCTAAGCGTGTTGCGTCGCTTTGTGCCGGGTCTGACTCGAGTCGGTCAGCACGACCGTCGCGACGAGGATCGCCGCCGCCAACACGCCGACGCCGCCGGCCAGCCATGCATACGACGCCTGCGCGACGACGACCCCGGCGAGGGCTCCGCCGCCTCCTGCGGCCAGCCCCATGAACAGGTCGGAGGCCCCCTGTGCACCCGGTCGTTGCGCGGGACGCAGCGCGGCCGTCAGCAGGGTCGAGCCGCTGACGAGGGTGCAGGACCAGCCCAGGCCGAGGAGGATGAGCGCGATGGTGAGGGTGAGCGAGAACCCGTCGCCGGAGAAGATGCCCGTCACGGCCGCGGAGATGAGGATCAGTGAGCCGAGTTGCGCGATCCGGACCGGTCCGACCCGGTCGACCGCGATCCCGACGACGGGTGAGAGGGCGTACATCCCGACGATGTGCAAGCTGATGACCAGGCCGATGAGGGTCAGGTCGGCGTGCCCGTGCCGCATGTGCAGCGGGGTCATCACCATCATCGAGACCATCGTCGCGTGCCCGAGGGCGAGCGTGATCAGTCCGAGCAGGGCCGGTCGGTGGGCGGCGACGTCGGTCAGGCCCTGCCGGATGCCGCCGGGGTGGTCGGCGTCCACCTCGTCGGCGGGGAGCCACTCGCCGCGGGCGGCGGCCGCCCCGAGGGCTGCCGCCTCGCGCTCCCGGGAGAGGATGAGCGGGTCCGGACGGAGCCGGACGATGAGGACGACGATCGCCAGGGTGAGGGCGATGAGCGAGAACACGAACGGGCCGGACAGTTCGGGCAGGCCGAGTGCCCGGGCAAGCGGTTGTCCCGGGCCGACGAGGTTGGGTCCGAGGACCGAGCCGATCGTCGTCGCCCAGACGACGATCGACAGGTCCCGGCCGCGGTGTTCGGGGGCGGCCAGGTCGGCGGCGGCGAACCGACTCTGCGAGTTCGACGTCGTCGCGCCACCGAAGAAGAGGCTGCCGAGGAGCAGCAGCGGGAAGTTCTCCACGATCGCGGAGGTGATGATCGCCACCGCTCCGGCGAGGGCGAGCGCATACCCGAGGAGGAGTCCGGGCCGGCGCCCCCGGGCGGCCATGATCCGGGCGATGGGGATGGCGATCAGGGCGCTCCCCAGGACCTGGAAGGTGCCCCCGAGTCCCGCATACGTCGGACTGCCGGTGATGTCCTCGGCGATGAGGGACCCGACCGCGATCCCGGCGGCGAGTCCGATGCCGCCGAGGACCTGGGTGGTGGCCAGGGTTCCCAGGGTGCGGCGCTGGATCGGGTCGGAGGTCGGGGCGGTCACCCGACGGACTCTATCCGGCCGTGACAATGGTGCGATGACCACTGTCCTGGTGACCGGGTTCGGCCCGTTCGGGCCGCACGAGAGCAACCCGAGCGAGGCCGCGGTGCAGGCCCTGCCGGACCGGCTCGGCGCGGCTCGGATCGTGACGGGCGTGCTGCCGGTCGAGTTCGGCCGCTGCGCAGAGGCTGCGCTGGCCCTGGTGGCCGACCACTCCCCCGACGCGGTGATCCTCACCGGCCTGGCAGCGGGTCGTGCCGCGGTCACCCCGGAGCGGGTCGCGATCAACGTCAGGGACACCGGCGGGGCCGAGAGTTTCGCGGACAACGCGGGCTATGCCCCCTCGGAGGTCCCGATCCTGCCGGACGGGCCGGACGGGATCTTCGCAACCCTGCCGAACCAGCGGATCGTCTCCCGGTTGGTTGCTGCGGGGATCCCGGCCGAGATCTCCAACACGGCCGGCACGTTCATCTGCAACGAGACGATGTATGCGGTGCTCACCTCGATCGCCACGACCCCGCCCCCGCGGGCCATGGCTGGGTTCGTCCACCTCCCCGACGTGGACGCGCTGCCGCTCACGGAACTCGTCCGCGCCTTGGGGATCGTTGTCGAGGTCGTCGTCGATGCACTCGCCGCGCCATAAGTTCGCAATCGCGAAGTTGTGGCGGCACCGGCGCGGCCGCGCGGTGCCGTCCGGGGGATGGGGCCCTCCCCCGACACCACGGGTGGCAGGGGTCCGCGTCCGCGCTGGATAGAATCGGTCCTCGGGCCTGCCAACGGCTCACCCGCCCTCGTAGCTCAGGGGAAGAGCACTTCTCTCCTAAAGAAGGTGTCGCAGGTTCGAATCCTGCCGGGGGCACCGTGTGAATCCCCTGGGCAACAACGGAATTCGGATGATCCGAGGATCAGATGAAAGGACCGACGTGGGCTCGGTCCGACTTCGGTTTGAGGGGCGGTCGACTGGCCGAGTCGTGGCGTGGAGGAGGAATGTCGATGCGTTCACCCCCGATGACTTCGCCAGAGGCCCACGCCTATCCCGGCACCTGTGGCTACACTTGTGGCTATGAG
>DUPF01000253.1 GCA_012838445.1 Intrasporangiaceae bacterium
CTTCGCAATCGCGAAGTTGTGGCGGCGGCGGTGGCTGTGGATAACTTCCCGGGGGTGGGCGTGACCTGTGCCACCGTGAGGGCATGACGACAATCCGAGTCGACGCCGAGGCGGTCGCGGCCCTCGGTGCGGACCTGCGGACCCTCGCCGGTGTCCTCGCCGCCCTGGAGGCCACGAACGATGCCGAGGCGGCGGCGATCGGGCACGACCGGGTCAGCGGGGCCCTCGACGAACTCCTCGGCAACTGGACCCTCATGCGGCGCGGACTGGCCGAGGCGCTCGACGACCTCGGTGCCGTCGCGCAGTCGGCGGGGCACGCCTACGTCCTCGTCGAGCAGGGGATCGTCGAGTCCTTCGGGTGCGTCCCGGCCCGGTGCCCGATCTCGGGGGTGCCGCAATGATGCCCGCCCCGATCGGCCCGGTCGTCCCGATCACCGGCAGCCACGCGACGGTGGTCCAGGCCGCCGCGGCGCTGCGCGACCTGGCCGCCCGGATCGCTGCGATCGATGCCCAACTGGCCGACCTGCGCGACGGGGTGATGTGGGAGAGCGTGTCCGGCTGGCGCTTCGACGGTGCGCTGCGGACCCTGCCGGACGTCCTCGACCTGCTCCAGGCCCGCTACCGTGCGGCCGCCGATGCGCTCACGCAGTGGTCGGTCGACCTGCGCGTCGGGATCCAGCAGAGTCGGCTGGCCTGTGCCGACCACGAGCGGGCCCTGATCGAACTCGACGGGATCGAGCGGAATCTTCAGGCAGCGGCCCTCGACCCGAGCGGTGCGCAGTACGAGCGGCTCCGCACCCGCCAGGTCCGGGCCACCCAGCAGGCGGTCGAGGCGCAGGAGGCGTGTTCACGAGCCTGGTTGCGACTCCACGAGGCGGCAGAGGTATGCGCGGCGAGCCTACGCGCGGCCGCTGCGGACTCCATGGTCGACTCCACGGCCTACCGTCTCGTGCGCGGCACCCGATCGGTCGCGGGCGGGCTGTCCGGCGCGCTCGCGGTCGCGGCGCTCGTTCCGAGCCCGGTGCAGGCCTTCGCTGCCGCCGGGACCGGGGTGGCCGCCGGTGCCGCCTTCGGCGCCGACCTCGTCCTCCTCCTCGGCTACGACGACGGATCCTGGGGTGAGGTGCTGATCTCGGGTCTGGCGCTCGGGGCCACCAAGAGCGCCTCGGGGTTGACCCGGGCCGCCGGGACCGGCGCGGTCAAGGGGGTCAACGGCGGCTGGACCGGGCAGCGACTGCGCACCGCCGACCGCCTGCGGGCCGGTCGGACGCAGATCGCGGCCGACCTGCGGGCCCAACGGGATGCGTTGCGGACCCCGGTGGTGCGCCCGGCCCCGGGCGCGAGCATCTCCCCGAGCCACCAGTTGCCGGTGCATCGGCGCACCCTCGACCTCATCGAGGCCGGGATCGAGAAGCGGGTCTTCGCGATCAACGACCGTTGGCAGATGGCGCTGGCCGGTGGTGGCAACGCGGTGACCCTGCAGGCCGGTGCCGATGCGATCCGGGTGGCGCATGCGGCCCGCGAGACCTACCAGGCCTCGACGTGGACCGGGGAGCAGCTCGGCTCGGCCCGGGACCGCCGGGATCAGCGCAGCCGGATCGCCACCATCTCGCCGGGGCCGTGAGCCCGGGGATTGGATGCGTGCCCGGTGGTCAGCGGCGCAGCGTCTGCATCAGAGCGGTGAGGAGCCGGAAACTCGCCGTCAGCTGACGGGTCGAGTGGAAGTTGAGCACGATCTCGGTGTCGGAGTCCGGGTCGTACCACGCGTGCGTGGCGAGGATGCCGAGGTGGCCGCGCAACCGCGGCAACCCCCGCAGGAGGAAGAAGAACTCCTCGAAGCGGACCTCCATCGTCCCGGCGCCATAACGCAGACCGGACCGGAACCGGTGCCGCGGCCGGCTCAACCAGTCGCGGGTGGCCGGGCTGACCACCTGACCGCGGAACAGGGCGCCGGTGAACCGGGCCAGATCCGCCGGGGTGGTCACGATCCCGCCGCCGGCCCAGTCGCAACTGACCGCCCGCCAGGTGCTCGCCTCGGCCCGCCCCAGCCAGAACGGCGCGATCGGGCGGTCCCGTCCGGAACGGAACGCCAGATAGGTGTCGCTCAGCTGCAAGGGGGTGAGGATGCGGGCGTCCAGCAGCTCGTGGAACGGGGCTCCACCGACCCGCTCCAGCAGGAGCCCCAGGAGGGTGAATCCGGTGTCGGAGTAGCGGAATTCGTGGCCCGGGATGCTCCGCGCCCGCTGATAGGTGCGGGCGAATGCGAGCACGTCGGTCGGTGTCCAGAAGCGATCCGGGTCGCCGGTCAGGAACTTCTGGAAGCGGGGGCCACCGTGGGTGCGGCCCTCGAAGTAGTCGTCACAGCCGGCGGTGTGGGTCAGCAGGTGCTCGACGGTGACCGTCCCGGCGTGATCGCGGCCGGCGACGGTGAACAGTCCGTCGAGTTCTGGGCCGAGGATCTCTGCGACGGCGGTGTCCGGGGCGAGGAGGCCCTCGTCGATGAACTGTCCGGCCAGGGCGGCCGTCGCGAGTTTGCCGACGCTCGCGGCGTGGAAGGGGGTCTGCTGGTCCCCGTAGTGGTAGCTGCCACCGGGGGAGCGGACGAGCGCGGTCGGCGGCGGCAGTCCCCGGCGTCGTCGGGAGATCCGGTCCAGCCGGGCATCGAGCGCGGTGGTGTCACGACGGGAGAGGTCGACGGCGGGTGCGGGGATGGCGGTCATGGGGACTCCTGGGGCACGGAACGGTCTGTGTTACAAACAGGGAGATTACAGATAGAAATATACCTGGCCAAACGGGTATGCTGACCCGGTGCGCCACGTCATCCTCGGCTTCCTGCTCATGGGGCCGGCGACCCTCTACGACCTGCACAAACAGTTCCAGGGCGGGGTTTCGCAGTTCTACAGCGCGAGCCTCGGCGGGCTGCGCGCCGCCCTGTCCCGGCTCGTCGACGACGGACACGCCGTCGTCGAGGAGCGGGTCGAGAACGGGCGGTTGAAGCGGATCCACTCGATCACCGACAGTGGGCGGCAGGAGTTCCTCGTCTGGATGCTCCGCCCGATCGAGGCGGCCAACCCGGAGGTGACCATGCTCGCCAAGGTCTACTTCCTCGGTCTGCTCACCCCCGACCAGCGGGTCACTGTGGTGCGCGACCTGCGCGACCGGGTCGACACGGAGCTGGCCGGGCTGCGGGAGTTGAGCACGTCCCTGGCCGACCTGGAGCTGCCGGAACAATGGGCGCAGATCGCGCACTTCCAGATCCGCACCCTCGACTACGGCATCCTCGCCCACGAGGCGGCCATCCGGTGGATCGACTCCCTCCTGGCCGAGGTCGAAGCCCAGTCCTGAGGCGGGCCGCCCCCGAGTCCGGCGCGGAGCAGCTCACCGGCGGCCAGCCGGCATCGACGTATCCTGGGCCGATGCCCACGGCCGACCGACAGCGTGCCGGGCGGCCCACCCGGTCCCACCCCTGGAAGGCGCGCCCGGACCTGCTCGGCTACCCCGACGACCTGCCGATCGTCGCCGCCCGGGAGGACATCCTCGCGGCCATCGCGCAGCACCAGGTCGTCGTCGTCGCGGGGGAGACCGGATCGGGCAAGACGACCCAGTTGCCGAAGATGCTCCTCGAGCTCGGGTTCGCCCGGATCGGGCACACCCAGCCGCGCCGGATCGCCGCCCGCTCGGTGGCCGAACGGGTCGCCGAGGAACTCGGTGTCGAGCTCGGTGACGAGGTCGGCTACCAGGTCCGGTTCACCGACCGGTCCAGCCGGGCGACGACCGTGAAGGTGATGACCGACGGCATCCTGCTCGGCGAGCTGCAGCGGGACCGGGACCTGCGCCGCTACGACGCACTCATCATCGACGAGGCCCACGAGCGCAGCCTGACGATCGACTTCATCCTCGGATACCTCAAGTCGCTCCTGCCGCGCCGCCCCGACCTGAAGATCATCATCACCTCGGCGACGATCGACCCCGGACGCTTCGCCGCCCACTTCACCACCGACCCCGCACAGCCGGTGCCCGTGCTGTCCGTCTCCGGCCGGACCTATCCGGTGCAGATCCGCTACCGACCCCTCATCGACCTCGACGCCGACGGACAGGTGCGCGCCGACCGGGACCAGGTCGCCGGGATCATCGAGGCCGTCGAGGAGTTGTGGACCGAGCAGGCACCCGGACCCGGCGGTCAGGACATCCTCGTCTTCCTCTCCGGCGAACGCGAGATCCGGGACGCCGCCGAGGCGCTGCGCGGTCTCGACCTGCCCCGCACCGAGATCCTCCCGCTGTTCTCCCGACTGTCGGCAGCCGAGCAGCACCGCGTCTTCCAACGCTCGAAGAACCGGCGAATCGTGTTGGCGACCAACGTCGCCGAGACCTCCATCACCGTCCCCGGCATCCGCTACGTCATCGACACCGGCACCGCCCGGATCTCCCGCTACAGCCAGCGCACCAAGGTCCAACGGCTGCCGATCGAGCCGATCTCCCAGGCCTCGGCGACGCAGCGCTCCGGCCGGTGCGGCCGGCTCGCGGACGGCATCGCGATCCGGCTCTACAGCGAGGCCGACTTCGAGTCCCGACCGGAGTTCACCGACCCCGAGATCCTGCGCACCTCACTGGCCGCCGTCATCCTCCAGATGACCTCGCTCGGCCTCGGGGACATCGCCCGCTTCCCGTTCATCGACGCTCCCGACTCCCGCCAGGTCGCCGACGGACTGCGACTGCTCGAGGAGCTGCGGGCCATCGAGGACCGGAGCGGACCGACCCGGCCGGGCGGCCGACCCGGCCGATCCGACCGACGCGACCGACCCGACCGACGCGGCCGGCGAGACGGACGACGACGACTCACCGCATACGGACGAAAACTCGCCCGACTGCCCATCGATCCACGGCTGGGGCGGATGCTGATCGAGGCGCACGAACGGGGCTGCACCGCCGAGGTGCTCGTCATCGTCGCCGCCCTGTCCATCCAGGACGTGCGGGAACGACCGACCGAGCAGCAGACCCAGGCCGACCAGGCGCACGCCCGGTTCAAGGAGGCGGCCCGCGCGGAACACAGTGACTTCGCCGCCACCTTGGCTCTGTGGCGCTATCTGAAGAAGCAGCAGAAGACGTTGAGCGGCAGCGCTTTTCGTCGGATGTGCAAGTCGGAGTTCCTGCACTACCTGCGGGTGCGGGAGTGGCAGGACCTGCACTCCCAACTCGAACGGGCCTGCAAGGATGTGCGCCTCGACCCGAAGCGGTCGACCGCCACCGCCGATGCCGAACCGGACTGGGACCGGATCCATCAGGCGCTGCTCGCCGGACTGCTCTCCCACGTCGGGTTGCGGGACGAACGCACCCGCGACTACCAGGGCGCCCGGGGCGCGCGGTTCTCGATCCAGCCCGGGTCGGCACTGTTCCGGCGGCAACCGGACTACGTCATGGCCGCCGAACTGGTCGAGACCTCCCGGTTGTGGGCCCGCACCAACGCCCGCATCGACCCGAGATGGGCCGAGGAGATCGGTGCCCACCTCGTCAAACGGACCTATGCCGAGCCGCACTGGTCGAGCAGCGAGGGGGCCGCCCTGGCCCGGGAACGGGTCACCCTCTACGGGGTGCCGATCGTCGTCGACCGACGCGTGCACTACGGACGGATCGACCCGGAAGCCGCCCGGGACCTGTTCATCCGGCACGCCCTCGTCGAGGGTGACTGGCAGACCCGGCACCGGTTCGTGCGCGACAACGACCGACTGCGGGCCGAACTGGAGGACCTCGAGGAACGCACCCGGCGGCGCGACCTCATCGTCAGCGACGACGTCATCTACGACTTCTACGACCGGCGGATCCCACCCGACGTCGTCTCGGCCCGGCACTTCGACACGTGGTGGAAGAAGGCGCAGCGGACCACCCCGACGCTGCTCACCCTCACCGTCGACGAACTCACCCGCGACGAGGCCGACACCGTCGATGAGCGGGACTATCCGCTGCAGTGGAGTCAGGGCGAGATCGACCTGTCCGTCGGATACCAGTTCAACCCGGGTGCCGCCGACGACGGCGTCACCGTCTCGATCCCGGTCAGCGTCCTGAACCAGGTGCGGGAGGACGACTTCGACTGGCAGGTGCCGGGGCTGCGCGGCGAACTCGTCATCGCACTCATCAAGGCCCTGCCCAAGGAGGTGCGCCGCAACTTCGTGCCGGCACCGGACCACGCCGCCCGGGTGCTGCCGCTCCTGCGCGAGGGTCAGGGCCGTCTCGTCGACGAGGTCGCCCGGGTGCTGCGGGAACTGACCGGGGTGCCGGTCAGCGGCGCGGACTTCGACCTGACCCGGCTGCCGGACCATGTCCGGATCACCTTCGCGGTGACCGACGACCGCGGCCGGGTCCTCGGCCGCGGCAAGGACCTGCAGGAGGTGCGGGAACGGCTCGCCCCGGCGGTGCGGGCGGCGGCCACCTCGGTCAGCGCCGCCGTGGGGATCGAACGGGCCGGGCTGCGGACCTGGGATCTGCCCCACCTCGACGCCGGTCGGCTGCCCACCGAGATCCGCACCGAGGTCGGCGGGCAGGAGATCGTCAGCTATCCCGCCCTCCTCGACGAAGGCACCTCGGTGCGGTTGACCACCCTCCCGGACCGCGGCGAGGCCGAGGCCGCGACCCGCCTCGGGGTGCGGCGTCTGCTGCTCCTCAACACCACCCCGCCGTGGAAGCGGGTCCTGGCCCGGTTGTCCAACACCCAGAAGCTCGCCCTCGGGCACAACCCGCACGGGAGCATCCCGGCGCTGCTCGAGGACTGCCTCGCCGCCGCCGTCGACGCCATCGTTACCGAACGGCTGCCGGCCGACACGGTGGTGCGCACCCCCGAACAGTTCGCGGAGGTGCTCGCGGCCGTCAAGACCCACGTCGCCACCCGGGTGCTCGCCATCGTCGAGCAGATCGAGCCGGTGCTCACCCTCGCGCACGAGGTGCGCACCCACCTCGACCGGCCCCGGCCTGCGGCGCTGGCCGGCACCGTCGCCGACGCCCGGGCCCAGCTCGACGGACTCATCCGTCCCGGGTTCGTCGCCGCGACCGGGGCGGACCAGCTGCCCCACCTGCGCCGCTACCTGCAGGCCCTGCAGATCCGGCTCGACCGCGCCGACGAGGCGCCCGCCCGGGACGCCCAACTCATGGCCGGGGTCGATCAGGTCGAGGAGGCGTATGCGGACCTCCTGGACTCGTTGACCGGCACCCGGGCTGCGGCACCGGATGTGCGCGCCATCGCCTGGATGATCGAGGAACTGCGGGTCGGGACGTTCGCGCAGAAGCTGGGCACCGCATACCCCGTCAGCGTCAAACGCGTCCTGGCCGCCATCGCCGCCGTCACCACCTGACCAGTCGGGAATGTCCCGGTGCAAGGAACTCGTTGTCTCCGGTAGTGACCCGACCCTGCGCTCATCTGAGAGGCTTGAACCGTGCTCGACCCCCGTTCCCTGATCCGCTTCGAGGCGGATGCGACCGCCGAGGACCTGCGTCCTGGGCCGCTCGTCATCGCCATGGGTGCCTTCATCGACGCCGGAGCGACCGCGCGGCTGCTCGGGGAGCACCTGACCACCTCGAGCCGGGCCCGGGTGCTCTGCTCCTTCGACATCGACCAGCTCCTCGACTACCGCAGCCGGCGTCCGGCGATGGTCTTCGAGTCCAACCGGTTCGTCTCCTACGACGATCCGGCACTGGTGCTCTACGCGATGGAGGACCGGGACGGCACGCCCTACTACCTGCTCGTCGGTCCGGAGCCGGACTACCAGTGGGAGCGGATGGTCGAGGCCCTGCGGATCGTCCTCGATGCCCTGCGCGTCACCCTCGTCGTCTCCGCCCACGGCATCCCGATGGCGGTCCCGCACACCCGCCCGGTCGGGATCACCGCCCACGCGACCGACCCGACCCTGATCGGCAATGCCGAGTCGCCGTTCGGGACGGTGCAGGTCCCCGCATCGTTCAGCTCGCTCCTCGAGTTGCGGCTGGGTGAGGTCGGCCGGGATGCGGTCGGGTATGCGGTGCACGTGCCGCACTATCTCGCCCAGTCGGAGTTCGCCGAGGGTGCGCTGACCGCGCTCAACGCGATCGTCGATGTCACCGGCCTGAACCTGCCCAATGACGAACTCGTCGACGCGGCCGGCCTCAACCGCGCCCAGATCGCCGAGGAGGTCGCCGGCAACGAGGAGGTCTCGCACGTGATCTCCGCCCTGGAGCGGCAGTATGACGCGTTCGTCGAGGGCAAGGAGCGGCCCAGCCTGCTCGCGACCGAGTCCACCGAGCTGCCCTCCGCGGAGGAGCTCGGCGCGGAGTTCGAGGAGTTCCTGCGCGGCGTCGACGGCGAGGCCCCGACCGACTAGGTCCCGGCCGTCGGGGCAGCGGGCGGCTCAGTCCTTGGCCTGCGACCAGCGCTCGATGATGCTGACATCGGCGACGAACCGGACCTGCTCACCCCCCTGCCAACGGCGCGCCGCGTCGGTCAGTGCCTGCTCGACCCGGCGGGCACATTCGGGTGCCGCCTCGGTCGGGACGTGGACGAGGACCTCGTCATGCAGGCACAGGACGAGTTCGGCCCCCAGGTCCCGGGTCGTCGCCCGGATCGTGGCCACCCACGCCTTGAACAACTCGGCCGCGGTGCCCTGGATGATCGCGTTTCGGGCGAAGCGGCCCCGGGCGGCCGCGACCGGGGGAGCGGCCGGCTGCCCCCGCTCCACCGGTGGCGCGGTGTGCACGAGCCGACCCCCGAAGGTCCGCACCGACTCGCCCCGACTGCCCCGCTCGGCGGCATCCTCGAGGAGCGCGATCGCGGTCGGGTAGGCACGCCGCAGCCCCGCGAGTGCCTCACCGGCCGCGCCGCTGCGCTGGCCGTACATCGCGGCCAGCACCGCGACCTTGGCCACCGACCGCTCGACGCCGAGACGGGCGGCGACCGGCGCATACAGGTCATCGGCGCGGGTGGCGGCCATGAACGCCGGATCGGCCGAGACCGCGGCGAGCACCCGCGGCTCGATCTGACCCAGATCGGCGCGCACGAACCGGTGCCCCGGCGCGGCCCGCACCCCGGCGCGGAGCGCGACCGGCAGATTGTGCAGACCGTTCTCGGCCGTCATCCGCCCGGCGGCGCCGTCCGAGGCGGTCCAGTGCCCACGGAGTCGGTCGTCGGGTCCGACATGCTCGGCGAGCCAGCGCCATCCGTAGGTCGTCGCGATCCGCTCATCGGCGCGCCACTGCAGCAGGGCGGGGACGACGGGGTGGGCGTCCCGGAACGGCTCCAGGGTCCACTTGCGGGTGTTCGGGACGTCGATTCCGGCGCCCAGCAACAACTCCCGCACCTGAGCCGGGTTGCGCAGATCGGTGCGTTCGTGCCCGGGCAGATGCCGGGTGACGCGCGCATCACGCTGCGCCCGGTGCGCCAACTCGGCATCGAGGGACTCCGGCCGCGGACCGGCGCTGCGGGTGATCAGCTCACTCATCACCGCCCGGTCGATCGGCAGCCCGGTCCGCTCCAACTCGACGCACACCAGCGCCGCCGCCGACTCCGAGATCGCGGTCGCCAGCGCTCGCGGCCCGGCCGCCGCACAGTGTTCCTGCTGCCGCTGCCCCATCTCGTATGCGGCCCGCGCCCAGGCGAGCAGCCGCGCCGGATCGTCCGGGAGGGTCGCCGCCTGCCAGGCTCCGGTGACCGCGTCGCCGCGCAGGTAGCCGGCCGGGGTGGTCAGCGCGTCGGGGGCCGCCGCATCGGAGTGCTCACCGAAGTCGAACAGGTCGTCCTGCGGCGTGCTCGGGGCACCGGCGGGGTCCAGACCGTGCTCGGCACACCAGATCTCCTGCGGGTCGGCCCGCCAGACGCCGTGCCGGAGGCGGTGCACTTCCGCGCAGTCCCACACCCGGCTCACCGCCACCCCCGCGTCGAGGAGCGGGATGAGGTCACGCGCTGACCACACGACGAGCCGCACCGGGTCGTCGAGAGGTGGTGCGTCCTCGGCCGCTGTCGAGGCTGGGGTCGAGGACGGTGTCGATGCCTCCGGTGCCGTCCCGGCCAGGTGCGCCGCGATCCGGGCCACCGACCCGGTCACGCTCTGCTCCGGGGACCAGAGCACGGCATACCCCAGGGGAATGCTCGTGGCGAGCGCGACCGTTCTCACACCGACGACATTAGGGCGTGCCACCGACACCGGGCGCTCCCGCAGACCTCGTACGCGTGTCAGGATGGCTCGCGATCAGATGTCATCGACCAGCTCACCAGAGCAGTTCACACAGACCAGGAGCAGCCATGGCCCGGAAGAAGAAGGCAGTGCAGCAGCGCTCGGCGCTCGAGCAGGCCCAGCACCCCGACGGTGGATTCCTCGGCGGCACCGCGACCTCGCTCGTGCAGAGCCTCCTCGAGGCCGGCATCGACGGCAAGGGTCCGTTCGACAGCGCCGAACAGGTCGCCCGGGAGGCCCTCGGGAGCGAAGGGTCGGTCGAGAAGGCGGTCGCCAAGGTCATCTCGGCGCACACCCGACTCGCCGCGGTCGAGGGTTTCCTCACCGGACTCGGCGGATTCATCACCCTCCCGGTCGCGCTGCCGGCCAACGTCCTCGGGTTCTACCTGCTCGCCACCCGTCAGGCCGCGGCGATCGCCTACCTGCGCGGCTACAGCCTCGCCGACCCGCAGATCCGCTCCGCCGTCCTGCTCAGCCTCGTCGGCTCCGACGGGGACGAGCTGCTCAAGAAGGCCGGGGTCGTCGCCCCGACGAGTGCCATGACGAACCTCGCCGCGCAGCGGCTGCCCGGCCCGGCGCTCATGGTCGTCAACAAGGCCGTCGGCTTCCGGCTGCTCACCCAGGTCGGGAAGCGGTCGCTGACCCGGCTCGGCAAGGCGATCCCGCTCGCCGGGGGAGTCATCGGGGCCGGACTGGACGGATTCCTCATGCGCTCGGTCGCCAAGCAGGCCCGCCAGGAGTTTCCCGCGAAGGTGTGACCACGCTCACCTGCCTGGGTGGTCGCGATGCCGCCCGGGTGGGGAATGGTCCGCGCGCGAGGCACGTTTGTCATGGTGGCACCGACCGGTGCCACCGCTCGACCCCAAGGAGCCTGACCATGGCGACCGCCCGCTCCCGCGTCCTCATCCTGTCGACCCTCTACCGTGCCGCCCGCATCGCGATGCGACCCGGCGGTCCCGGTCTCGGCGCCCGGTTGGCCGCGCTGCCGCGGATGGTCCGGGACGCGATCTCCGGTGCCTACCCGGGCATCACGCTCGGGCGACTGGCCCTGATGGCCGGAGCCGTCGCATACATCATCTCGCCGGTCGACCTCGTCCCCGAGGGTGCGCTCCTCATGCTCGGACTGGCCGACGACGCGATGGTGCTCGGCTGGCTCGCCGCCGCCCTCGTCACGGAGACCGAGTCCTACCTCGCGTGGGAGGACACCGGCGTCGTGCCCGTGGAGGCCCCGGGGGCGGCCGTGCCGGTCACGGTCCCCTCGACGCGCGTGCGCTGAGGTTGTCCACACCGACCCCTCCTCCCGGGTGTGTCGTCCACAGCCGGGAAACCGCTCCCTGACCGGAGCCGCCACTGCCGGTTGGCTCGGTGCATGACACCAACACCAGCCAAGGTCACCATGCGCTCACCGGGGGAGATGGTCTCGGCCGTTCCCTACCTGCTCGGCTTCGTGCCGACCGACTCACTCGTCATCGTCGTCCTCGACGACAAACGGATCGCCCTGACCGCGAGGGTCGACCTGGCCGATCTGCACGATGCGGACTGCATCAGGCAGATCATCGAGGCCGCCGGCCACGCCAACGGGACGGGGGCGTTCCTCATTGCCTACGGCGAGTCCAGGTTCGACACCGCACCCGCGCTGGCCCGCGTGGAGGAGCCCCTCACCGACGCCGGACTCGAGGTGCGCAACCTGGTCAGCGTCGTCGACGGACGCTGGTTCCACGAGCGGTGCACCGATGCCCGATGCTGTTCGCCGGGCGGTACGGCGGTCGCCGACCACGACATGGCCCCGACGACGATGGCGCTGTCGACGCGCACCGCTGGATACCGGGCCGATCGGGACGCGGTCGTGGCCGAATGCCGCCCCGACCGGCCGTTGCTGCTCGCCGCGATCCGCTCCGAGCTGGAGATGCCGGTGCAGGGGGAGGACTTCACGTCGGAGACGATCGCCGCGGACTTGTGTGCCGTCCTCGGGTGGGGGACCGATCCGGCCCCGACGGCGGTCCAGTTCGCCCGGGCCGCGCTCGGCTGCTCGGTCGGGACGGTGCGTGATGTCTGGTATGCGGTGGTCGCCCCCGGGATGACCGGCGACTACGTTCCCGAGGACACCGAGCTGCTCGACCGTGTCGTCTCGGCCGGTCAGCGGGCCGGGGACCTCGGCAGCGACGGGATCCTGCTCGACACCGACGCCCGCGACCGGGTCCTGGGCCGGCTGCTCGCGTGGGTGCGCAACCTGCCGGACGACGGGTCCGGGGTGAGCCTCTGGCCCCTCGTGGTCGCCGCTGCCGCGCACCTGTGCGGTGGGGACGGGGCCCGGAGCCGGCTGCTCGTCGAACGGGCCTGGACTCTCGGTGTCGAACCGCCGGGGATGCTGCGGACCCTGACCGCCTGTCTGCGGCACGGTGTGCGGCCGCCGGAGGCGGGTCGACTGTCGCAGGACCTGGTCGGGCCGGATCCGCAGGTGGTGCCGCGGATCGCGTGAGCCGTCCCGGGAGGCGGACGGAAGCGCCGGCACCGTGGCGCGTTTGCCTATACTTGCCGGCACGGTCATGAGTGCCAGCTCCAGCCCCGGCTTGCTGGCCGGCAACCCTCCTCGCGGTGGGGTGCCCCGGGTGATGACCAGGCCCGCGCGCAGCCCTGCGGCGGGCAAGCGCGAGTCCCTTGCGGAGGATTGACCTGATGTCAGCATCACTGCACGATCCACGGCATTCAGATCGACGGCATCCAGATCGAGGGCATTCCGACCCACGGCAGCAGTCCGGCACCGACGACCCCACGAGATGGTCGGGGCTGCGCACCATGACGATCGGCGACCTGGAGTTGGAGCGTGGCGGGACGCTGCCGGAGGTGACCGTCGCCTACGAGACGTGGGGGACCCTCAACGCCGACCGGAGCAACGCCGTCCTCGTCGAGCACGCCCTGACCGGGGACAGCCACGTCGTCGGACCGGCCGGATCGGAACACCCGACCGCCGGCTGGTGGGAGGACCTCATCGGCCCGGGCGCACCGCTGGACACCGACGAGGTGTTCGTCGTGGCCACCAATGTCCTCGGCGGCTGTCGCGGGACGACCGGCCCGAGCAGCCCCGCCCCGGACGGACGGGCGTGGGGGAGTCGGTTCCCGCGGATCACGATCCGGGACCAGGTGCGCACCGAGGCACTCGTCGCCGACCGGCTCGGCATCACCACCTTCCGGGCCGTCCTCGGCGGATCGATGGGCGGTATGCGCACCGCCGAATGGGCCGCCACGTTCCCGACTCGGGTGCAGACCGCGATCGTCATCGCCTCCACCGGGGCCGCCTCGGCCGAACAGATCGCGTGGGCGAGTGTGCAGAACCAGGCCATCCGCTCCGATGCGAACTACGCCGGCGGCGACTACTACGACACCGGGACCGCCCCGCTCGCCGGGATGGCCACCGCCCGGGAAATCGCCCAGATCACCTACCGCAGCGAGCCCGAACTCGCGACCCGCTTCAGCAACCGCGTCCAGGAGCATCCGGTCCCCGGGGTGCACGCCGACCTGGACCGTGGTGAGGGACGCCCACTGTTCGAGGTGGAGAGCTATCTGCACCACCACGGTGCCAAACTCGTGGCCCGGTTCGACGCCGGCAGTTTCATCGTCCTCAACGAGGCGATGTCCAGTCACGACATCGGTGCCGGACGCGGTGGCTTCGCCGACGCCCTGCGGGGCTTCCCCGGATCGCTCATCGTCGTCAGCGTCGACTCCGACCGGCTCTACCCCCCGAGCCAATCCGCCGAGTTGGCCGCCGCCCTCCCCGGTGCCCGGCACTGGCAGATCGAGTCGATCCACGGCCACGACGGATTCCTCATCGAACGCGACGCGATCGGCGCTCTGATCCGCACCGCCCTGGACGACGACGCCGCGGAACAACCGCAGGCCGCCCCGGTCTGCGCAGAACCACGGACCCTGCACGCCGTGCGGACCCGCACCTGCGCCTGACCGGCCGGTCTGCGGGGGGACCGAGCCGGGCCGAGCCGGTCTCCGCTGGTCGACCCCGGCCGGTGCGCGGCATCGGGTAGCGTCACGGTATGGCCATCGTCGTCGGTCTGGTGCCCAACCGGGAAGGTCACGCTGCGCTCGACATCGCCGTCCAGGAGTGCCTCCTGCGCACCACCGCTCTGATCGTCGTGCCCGGACCGTCCGCCGACCCCGACGGAGACGACCGCGACATGCTCGACGGTGCCCGCTCCCGGCTGACCCGGGCCGGCCTGGACCTGACTGTGCGTGTCGGCAGCGGCCACCACGAGATCGCCGAGGATCTCATCGAGGTCGCCACCGACGAGAACGCCGACCTCATCGTCATCGGACTGCGCCGCCGCACCCCCATCGGCAAACTCATCCTCGGATCCAACGCGCAACGGATCCTGCTCGACGCACCCTGCCCGGTCATCGCCGTCAAGGCCGACGGATAGCCACCGTGTGCCACCCGGGCGCGCTCGACCGCCGCCCTCGGCAGGTCGTCGAGTCGACGATCCGCGGTGCCCAGAACCGGAGCATGTCCGGTCAGGTTTTATAATGGTCATCGAGGACGCGCCGACACCACGCATTGCGAATCCATCGCGGGCACCCGAACACCACTCAAGCCCCGCACTTTTTCATGCACGCAGCGTCGATGTCCGAGTCCCGGAACACGCCGCAACCTGAAGTTCTGGTGGCGTCGGCTTGCCGGTTCGAGACCATCCGGACGCGAACCGCGCAGGCTCGACCAGGCACCCCCGAACTCCTCTGACGAAAGGCCCAAGGACCTTGGCTCCGTCCCGGACGACGAAGACTCCCGCGAAGAAGACCACCAAGACCGCCACCACGGCGGCGACGAAGAAGACCGCCGCGAAGAAGACCACCGCAAAGAAGACTGCAGCAAAGGCGGCAGCGAAGAAGGCTGCCGCAACGAAGAGTGCTGCGAAGAAGTCGACAACGACGAAGACCGCGGCCACCAAGACGGCCGCGAAGAAGACGGCACCGACGAAGGCAGCCGCGAAGAAGACGGCGGCCAAGGCCACCGCGACGAAGACTGCTGCGAAGAAGGCAGCCAAGGCCCCTGCCAAGAAGGCGGCTTCGGCCACGAAGGCCGCAACGAAGGCTGCTCCCGCGAAGAAGACTGCGACCAAGAAGACTGCAGCCAAGAAGGCGGCTCCGGCGAAGACGGCGGCAGCCAAGAAGACCACTGCGAAGAAGACGGCTGCCAAGAAGACTGCTGCGAAGAAGGCGACTCCGAGTCGGGCAGCGACGACGAAGAAGGCCGCCGCCGCTGCTGCCGCCCCGGCGAAGAAGACCGCCGCCAAGAAGACCGCCGTGCGCCGGACCGCCGCGAAGAAGACCGCTGCCAAGGCGGCCGCGACGACCGACGCGCCGGACGATGTCGAGGCCACCGACGACGAGGACGCCGAGCCCGAGGAGTTGGACGAGGACGTCGACCTCACCGACGAGGACACCGACACCGACACGGACGCCGACGACGAGGATGATGACGAGGACGACGACGAGGACGCCGAGCCCGGTCGCCCCGCCCGCAAGAGCGCTGCTCGCTCCCGGACGCGCACGGCGAAGAAGGCCGCCGAGGACGAGGATGAGTCCGAGGAGAGCGGCTTCGTCATCCGGGACGACGACGAGGACGACGCACCCGCCCAGCAGGTCGTCACCGCCGGTGCCACCGCGGACCCGGTCAAGGACTACCTGAAGCAGATCGGCAAGGTCGCGCTCCTCAACGCCGAGCAGGAGGTCGAACTCGCCAAGCGCATCGAGGCCGGGCTGTTCGCCGAGGAGAAGCTCAACGCGGGCGAGAAGATCGACATGAAGCTCAAGCGTGAGCTGTGGTGGATCGCCCAGGACGGCAAGAAGGCCAAGAACCACCTCCTCGAGGCCAACCTGCGGCTCGTGGTCTCACTCGCCAAGCGCTACACCGGCCGTGGCATGCTGTTCCTGGACCTGATCCAGGAGGGCAACCTCGGACTGATCCGGGCGGTCGAGAAGTTCGACTACACCAAGGGCTACAAGTTCTCCACGTACGCCACCTGGTGGATCCGGCAGGCGATCACCCGGGCGATGGCCGACCAGGCCCGCACCATCCGCATTCCGGTGCACATGGTCGAGGTCATCAACAAACTCGCCCGGGTCCAGCGCCAGATGCTCCAGGACCTCGGTCGCGAGCCCACCCCGGAGGAGCTGGCCGCCGAGCTGGATATGACGCCGGAGAAGGTCGTCGAGGTGCAGAAGTACGGCCGGGAGCCGATCTCGTTGCACACCCCCCTCGGTGAGGACGGGGACAGTGAGTTCGGTGACCTCATCGAGGACTCCGAGGCCGTCGTGCCCGCGGACGCCGTCTCCTTCACCCTCCTGCAGGAGCAGCTGCACTCCGTCCTGGACACCCTCTCGGAGCGGGAGGCCGGCGTGGTCTCGATGCGCTTCGGACTCTCCGACGGTCAGCCGAAGACCCTCGACGAGATCGGCAAGGTCTACGGCGTGACGCGCGAGCGGATCCGCCAGATCGAGTCCAAGACGATGAGCAAACTGCGTCACCCGAGCCGCTCCCAGGTGCTGCGGGACTACCTCGACTGACCGACCGCTTGACCGGACCGGTCAGGAGCGTCGATCCCGACGCTCGCGCACGACGGTGACGACCCAGTCGGCGAGTCGACGCCACGCCACGACACCGGCTGTGGGCCACCAGGTGGCCCGCAGCC
>DUPF01000254.1 GCA_012838445.1 Intrasporangiaceae bacterium
CCGCTGTTCAGGGGCCACATTCGGTGGTGTCCGAGGGGGGACTTGAACCCCCACGTCCGATAAAGGACACTAGCACCTCAAGCTAGCGCGTCTGCCATTCCGCCACCCGGACGAGGGTGATCGAGTGGTCGTCTCCGATCCGCTCGAGCGTGCGACTCCCGGGGCGGGTGCCGCGATCGGAAACCTTAGCACGCCCCGGCATCCCCACCGAAATCCCCTGCGCCACTGTCCGGATCCCTCCGAGCCTTGGTTTTGAACACGTTCAAACATGGCTTAGGCTGGCGATGTGAGCACCACCAAGGGCCGGATCCCGAAGTCCGCCCAGACCCGCGCCCTGCTCGTCGACACCGCCCTGCGACTCTTCCGCGAGGAGGGCTACCACGCGACGACGATGCGTCGGATCGCCTCCGCGGCCGGGGTCTCCCTCGGCAACGCGTACTACTACTTCGACGGCAAGGACGCCCTCGTCCAGGAGCTCTACGACCGGATCCAGGTCGAGCACCGCGATCGGGCGCTGCCCCGGCTGGTCGAGCAGGCGCCCCTGGCGACGAACCTGCGCACCGTCCTGCACGCCGGTCTGGACACGATGGCTCCCTATCACTCCTTCGGCGCGACCATGCTCGCCGTCGCGCTGTCCCCCACTGCCTCGGTCAGCCCCTTTTCCACAGCCTCCGCCCGTCCCCGGGAGGCCGCGACGGCCCTGATGGAGTATGCGGTCCGCACCTCCAAGGGCACCCCCACCGGGGCGATCCGTACCCGGCTGCCGCACCTGCTGTGGCTGGCGTATCTCGGGGTGACGGTGCACTGGGTCAGTGACCAGACCCCGGAACAGCGCCGCACCCGCGATCTGGTCGACGGTCTGGCGCCGGTCATCGGCAAGGCCGTCGGCCTGACCCGGATCCCCCTCGGCCGCAGCCTCGCAACCGACGTGGTCACCCTCCTCGATCGCGTCCTCCCCACCTCCGACCAGAACGGCACACCATGAGCACTCCCGTCGTCCTCGCCGGCGCCTCCGGCTTCATCGGCAGCCAACTGCGGGCCGCCTTCGCTGCCGACGGCGTCCCGGTGCGCACCATCGGCCGTTCCGAGGACAACGACGCCTCCTGGGGGCAGGATCTGCGTCCGGTCCTCGACGGCGCGGCTGCGGTGATCAACCTCGCCGGACGGTCGGTCAGTTGCCGTTACACGAAGACCACCGCCGATGAGATCCTCCGGTCCCGCACCGAGACCACCAAGGCTCTCGGCCAGGCCCTCGCCAACTGCGCGAATCCTCCTGCGGCCTGGCTCAACTCGAGCACCGGCACGATCTACCGGGATGCCCGCGACCGCGCCCAGGACGAGGCCACCGGGGAGCTGGGCACCGGGTTCTCGGTCGCGGTGGCCCGCGCCTGGGAGCACGAGCTGTATGCGTCCCCCACGACGATCCGCAAGGTCGCCCTGCGGATGGCCATCGTCCTCGGCTCCGGCGGGGCGCTCAATCCGCTGATCAACCTGGCCCGGATCGGGTTCGGGGGCCGGCAGGGTGACGGCGGGCAACTCGTCAGTTGGGTGCATGTCGACGACGTCTACGGGGCGATCCGGCACCTCGTCGACGACGCGAGCATCAGCGGACCGGTCAACATCGCCGCACCGGAGCCGGTGACGAACCGCGACCTGATGGCCGCGGTGCGGCGCCATCTGGGACGTGAGCACGGCATACCCCTGCCGGCGTGGACGCTCGAGGCGGGGGCCCGGATCATCCGCACCGAGACCGAACTCGTCCTCAAGAGCCGCTGGGTGCACCCCGGGATCCTCCTCGACTCCGGCTATCGGTTCCGCTTCCCCGACCTGGACAGTGCCCTCGCCGGCATCGCCGCCGGCACCCGGCGCGGTCTGCTCCCGGTGCAACTCGGCTGACCGGCCCGAGCCGGAGCGCATAGGCTGGCGGACATGTCCAGCGCCCTGCCCCGTGTCCGGGCGCTGCGCTATGTCACCCCGCTGCGCGAGGGCGGCTCGCTGCCGGCGCTGATGGAGGCCGACGACGACGGCACCTACGTCGTGAAGTTCCGCGGCGCGGGCCAGGGTCTGAAGGTCCTCGTCGCCGAGGTCATCACCAGCGAGATCGCCCGCGTCCTCGACATCCCGACACCGGAACTCGTCGTCGTCACCCTCGATGAGGCGTTGACGAAGTACGAACGGGACGAGGAGGTCCAGGACCTGCTCAAGGCCAGCGTCGGGACCAACCTCGGCAGCGACTTCCTGCCCGGCTCGTTCGGCTACGACGGATCCACCCCACCCACTGCGGACCTCGCGGCCCGGATCGTCTGGCTCGACGCATACACCCTCAACATCGACCGCACCTGGGCCAACCCGAACATCGTCGTCTGGCACGGGCAGCCGTATGCGATCGACCACGGCGCATCCTTGTGGTTCCACCACGCGTGGCCGGGGCGCGCCCCGAACCCGGGCGCCTTCGCGGCGCGCACCGTCGACCTGAGCGAGCACGTCCTCGCCGACGTGGCCGCGCCGGTCGCCCGGATCGCGGCCGGACTCCTCGACCGGCTCAGCGACGAGACCCTCTCCGGCATCGTCGATCTCGTCCCCGAGGAATGGCTCGAACCGACCGTCGAGACCAGCGATGCCGCCCGCATCCGGCAGCACTACGTCGACCACCTCACGGCCCGACGCGACGCGGCCACCGAGTGGATGGGGAGCCTGCCGTGACCCTGCTGCCGTACCAGTACGTCGTCCTGCGGTGCGTGCCCCGCATCGAGCGTGAGGAGTTCGTCAACGTCGGGGTTGCGCTCTACGCGCAGCAGGCCGACTTCCTGCGCTGCGCCCAGGCCGTCAACGAGGCGCGGTTGCGGGCCATCGCCCCCGACATCGACATCGATGCCGTGCGGGCGTCGCTGACCCGGATCGACGACGTGTGCCGCGGACTGGCCGGTGACGGACGTCCCACCCTGGACTCACCCGGGCAACGGTTCGGGTGGATCACCGCGCCACGCAGCACCGTCGTCCAGCCGGGCCCGGTCCACGGCGGGCTGACCGCCGACCCACAACGGACCCTCGACGAGCTGCTCGACCGGCTGGTGCGCTGACCGCAGGTCGCGACCGGGGGTCAGTGGCCCGGGACGCGCAGCTCCCAGGCGGCGACGGCGGCAGCGGCGGCCACGTTGAGGGAGTCCACTCCCCCGGTCATCGGGATCCGGACCGCCTGATCGACGGTATGCAGTGTCCGCCTGCTCAGTCCGTCACCCTCGGTGCCGAGCACGAGAGCGACCCGCTCCGCGGCGCGCGACGCATACTCGTCGAGGGGGACGCTGTCCTCCGTCAACGCCAGGGCGGCGACCTCGAAGCCGACAGCACGCAACTCCGCCACCCCGGCCGGCCAGGGGTCGATCCGGGTCCACGGGACCTGGAACACCGTCCCCATCGAGACCCGGATGGCCCGTCGATAGAGCGGATCGGCGCACCGCGGTGTCACGAGGACGGCGTCCACGCCGAGGGCGGCCGCGGAGCGGAAGATCGCCCCGACATTGGTGTGGTCGACGATGTCCTCGAGCACCATGACCCGCCGTGCCGCCGCCACCACCTGGCCGACCGTCGGCAGCGGCAGCCGCTCCATCGACGCCAGCGCCCCCCGGTGCAGGTGGAATCCGGTGAGTTGCTCGATGACCGCGTCGGCACCGGTGAAGACGGGGACACCGTCGGCCTCGGCCTGCTCGACCAGATCGGCCAGGTCGGTCAGCCAGCGCTCCCCCATGAGGTAGGAGCGCGGCCGGTGCCCGGCGGCCAGGGCGCGGCGGATGACCTTCTCCGACTCGGCGATGAACAGACCGTGCTCCGGCTCGAGCCTGCGGCGCAACGCGACATCGGTCAGGCCGACATAGTCCCGCACCTGCTCATCGGCGGTGTCGGTGATCGTGATCGGCATGGTGCTGCAGGCTATCCCGATCCGGCGACGCAGTGCATCCCGCTGTCAGTGCAGCACCGCCCGGCCGATGACCACGACGCTGGCGACGACACAGAAGACGAGCACGGCGCGGCGCATCCGCGCCGGGGAGACGGCGGCACGCAGGGGACGGCCGAGCCAGACCCCGAGCGCGAGGAAGGGCACCCACAGCGCCCCGGCCCAGATCTGTGTCCGGGGCAGTTCCCCGGCCAGTGCGAGAGCCACCAGGGAGGTCATCGAGCCGAGGACGAAGAAGGCGGCGAGGGTGGAGCGGATCCGGGACGGCGGCTCGTGCTGGAGAACCATCGCGAAGAAGGGGCCACCGATCGAGGCGGCCGTCCCGGCGACACCGGTGACCGCACCGGCCGCCAGGGCGTTGGGCACACTCGCCCGCACCTGGATCGGGGTGATCGAGACGACCACGACCACGAGGATCATCACCCCGACGGTCAACGCGATCTCGCGCGTCCCCGCCCAGGCGACAATCCCGGCTCCGAGCGGGGTGAGCAGCAGCCGTGTGCCATAGGCGCTGATGAGCAGTCGCACGTCGATGTCCCGCTCGTTGCGCAGCACCTCCCACAACGGCAGGAAGAAGCCGCACACGAGGAGGCTGCCCGGCATCAGAGTCGGTTCGACGAGGACGACGACGGGGGCGGCGACGACCGCGAGGCCGAAGCCGACGGCGGACTGGACCACCGCGCCGGCGGCGACGGCGAACCCGAGCAGCAGCACGGTTGAGACAGCGACCGACACGGTGCAGGACGCCTATTGGGTGAGGAACTTGACGATGGCGATGACGGAGACGACGAGGATGACGATCCGCAGCGGCGTCGGAGGTATGCGTCGCCCGACTTTCGCGCCGACCACGCCACCGAGGATGGACCCGAGGGCGATCAGACCGGCGACCGACCAGATGACCTGGTCCGGGGCGATGATCAGGAAGGTGACCGCACCGACGAGGTTGGCCGCCGTCGCGAGGATGTTCTTGTAGCCGTTGATCCGTTGCAGCGAGTCGGTCGTGAGCATGGACAGCAGGCCGATGAGGATCACGCCCTGGGCGGCGCCGAAGTATCCGCCGTAGACGCCGGTGAGCAGCACCCCGATGAGCAGCGCCAACCCGGGACCCGCGGTGCGAGAGGACGCCGCGATCGGGTCCGGGCGGCGGGCGGCCACGGCGGCCTGGATGCGCGGTCCGGCGATGACCAGGAACGCCCCGATCCCGATCAGGGCAGGCACCGCGGCGGAGAACACCCCCGGCGGCAGGACGATGACGAGGATCGCGCCGATCGCGGCACCGACGACCGACATCGGCACCATCCGCTTCAGGGTGCGGCTGGCGCCGACGAGCTCGTGCCGGTACCCCCACGAGCCGGACACTCCCCCGGCCACCAGGCCCAGGGTGTTGGAGACATTGGCGGCGACCGGCGCGTACCCGGCCCACAGCAAGGTGGGGAAGGTCAGCAGGGTCCCCGAGCCGACGATCGTGTTGATCATCCCGGCGCCGAAGCCGGCGGCGAGGATCGCCAGGGCCTCGAACGCAGTCACCCGTCACATGCTACTGACCGGTGACCGGCGTCCCGGACGAGGTGGCTCAGCCCTGCTCGCCGCTCGGCTCGGCGGCCGGGTCCACCGGCCGGGCCGGCGGCACCGGCGGCGGGGGCACC
>DUPF01000255.1 GCA_012838445.1 Intrasporangiaceae bacterium
GACAAGTCGGCGCCCGCCCTGTCGCCTGGCGACCCTGGGAAAGACGAGCAATGCGACGAACTGGCTGCCCCAAAACACGATTTTGGCCCCGAGTGCCCCCACCGCGTAGATCCCGGACTGGGTGTCGCTGAGGAAGACCCTGGCGAGCAGGACATCGACGTTGGCGAGCACAAGGAGCCCCAGGAGGCTCGAACCGGCCTTCAACACCCCACTGAGCCGAGGGTCACTGGAGTGACCCGACACGCTGTCGGTTGGCCGACGACGCGGCACCGGCATCATGATGACGACCACCGCCAGGCCGACCCAGGTCGCCACCGCCTGCAGCCCCAGCGCACCGGCGACTCCCAGATCGACGACCGCGGCCACCCCCGCGCTGATGAGTCGCAACCCGGGCACCAGGACGGTCACGAGGGCGAGCCAGCCGAATGCGCCCCGGCCCAGCAGGACCCCCTGACGCGCGGCAATGACACTGACAGGCACCAGACCAGCCGCGAGAAGCAGCACGCTGAGCGGGCTGTCGAGGCGAAACAGAGTGGTGAGTGGCCAGGTGAGCGCCACCATGAACACCCCGAGGGCAGACCCGATCAGCCAACTCAGTCGGTAGCCGCGTCGCGCGGTGGCTCGACTCGGGGCAACGGCAACCAACCTCGCCACCTCGGTCTGCAAAGCAACCGCGGGCACGGTTGCCACCACGCCCAATCCGAGGAGAGCCCCCAGTGCCCCGAAATCCGCCGGCCCCAATGCTCGGGACAGCACGAGCGAGAACGCGTAGGAGAACGCATGACCGACAACGGTGGCCACTCCGAGCTTGATCGCGGCGGATCCCAATGGGGCTGGCGGCCGGGCCACCCGTTCGCGGGAGTCCACCTCGTCGAGGGTCTCTCCCGTCACGTTCGTCTCCATTTCGTCGAACCGGTGATGCGGTCGTGTACCGTGCCGGTGTCGAGCCGGGTTCCGTGACGGCAGATCGAGCAAGGTCCGAGACTATGATGCGTCACAACTGCGTGGGAAGGTGGACAATGCTCAGGCGAGCCGCCCTACCCGTGGCGCTCTCGGTCCTCCTGTTGTTCATCCTCCTGCTCAACAAGCTGGGAGTTCTGGCTCCGGACATCAAACCGGAAATATACATGGCGCCGTGGCGGGAGGCGGAGGCGCTCAGTCGAGCCTGGCGCGAGAGCCCGAAACTCGGTGAACCGAACTTCAACGTCGGGCTCTTCCCCGTCGCCTGGGTGGTTGGGGTGATTCAGAGCCTGGGCATCGGGGCCGATCTGTCCATGCGTCTCCTGCGCTGGGCCCTCCTCCTGGTCGGAGCCTGGGGTGCGAGCCGACTCTACACAGAGGTCGCTGGTCGCCAGTCGCACCGGGTGGGTCGGATCGCCATGGCGGTCACCTATGTTGCTAACCCCTACATGGTGACTGCCGGCGACTTCCTGGCCAATGTCCTTCCCGCGGCCATGCTTCCCTGGATGGCGCTGTTCTTGTTGCGTGCGGCTGTTCGTGGGGGCTGGCGTTACCCTGCCGCCGCCGCGCTCTCGTTCGCTGCGATGAGTGGCATGAATGCGGCGGTCATTCCCCTGATCCAGTTACTGTGCCTTCCTGCAGTGCTGTGGTTCGCACACTCTGGCCTCGGCGCCACCTGGCGCCAGGTGACCGCTGCCACCATCAGATGGGTTCTTCTCGTGGGGCTGCTGTCTGCCTACTGGCTGGCTCCGTCGCTGGCCGCGCTGGGCGCAGGCAGTCACGTGACTCAATTCAGTGAGTCGCTGGCAGGTATCGCCGGATCGACATCATTCGCCGAAGTCCTGCGAGGGGTGGGGCTGTGGACGTTGTACGGCCGGGATATCGACGGCCCCTGGCAGCCGGGCTTCAGTTCCTACGTCACCAATCCGGCGATCGTGGTCGCCACCTTCGTACTCCCCATCCTTCTGGTGGTGGCGGCCCGGTTCGTGCGCGGTCCGGGCCGGCGACTCGCCCTCTTCCTCACGCTGCCCGCGGCAGTCCTCATGGTCGGGGTTCACCCCCCGGACCGCCCTTCACCGTTCGGTTCAACTCTCCTGTGGACCTTTGAGCACATCCCGGGTGCCGCAGCCTTCCGCACGACCCACAAAGTAGGTGCCGTTCTCGTTCTGGGCATCGCGCTGCTGATCGCCCTTGCCATGCCGGAACTGGTACGAAAGGCACGGCAGCTGGTTCCCCGGCCGTTCCTGGCCGCCGCAGTGGCCGGCGGTGTCGTCGTCATCACCTGGCCGGCGTGGACCGGGGGCCTGTACAGCCTTCCCTTGCCGGTGCCCGACTACTGGTATGAGGCCTCGCAGGAACTGGACAAGGGTCCCATGGACCGGAGGGTCTGGTTCGTTCCGGGTGTCGCCCAACCTCAGTACACGTGGAGCGAGGACCGACCTGACGATCTCAACAATGCACTCCTGGCCCGTCCGTCCTTCGTCAGGATCACCCTTCCGGAGTCCTCACCGTACGGCGCAAGCCTGCTTGCTGCGGTCGACACGGGACTCCAAGAGGGAACATTGCCGACCGGCGCGCTGACGACTGCCGCGCGATACCTGGGTGTCGGCGACGTCCTCGTCCGGCACGACGTTCGATGGGACAAGTCGGGGGGTGGCCGGCCCCTCTCGGTGGCCACCAGCGTCGGATCCGAACCGGACCTGGCGTTCCGCGGTGCGTACGGAGACCCCGGCGAAGGCCTGATCCGCACCCCCCACCAACCGGAGGACGAGTTGACCTTGCCTCCGCTCCAGCACTATGAGGTGCTGGACGGCCGTAACCTGGTCCGCACCGAGAGCCAGGCCGGAGCAGTTCTCGTCGATGGTGACGGCTGGGCGCTTGCGCCGCTCGTTCAGGCCGGCTTGCTCGCCGACGAGCCACCCTTCCTCTACACCGGTTCCCTCGATCCCGCGACAGTCACGGAACTGCTCGGGCCGACGAGTCGGATCGTCCTCACCGATACCAACCGTCGACGAGTTGTCACCCCCAACCGGCTGACGAGCGCCTACGGCGCGCTCCTGGCTCCTGATCAGGACCCTGGACCAAGCATCGCCCTCCTCGCCCCGGAGGACCAGACTGTCCTGCACGTGGAAGGTGGTGTCGTCTCCGCCAGCCAGGTCGGGGCGAAGTTCGGGGTGGATCCGGCCTCGTCGGCGGAGAACGCCTTCGATCGGGACCCGACGACAGCATGGCGTTTCGGCGACTTCGGTGAGGCCCTTGGACAGTGGGTGTCCGTGCGGACACCGCGCCCAGTCCCCGTGGAGCGCATCGACGTGGACATTCCACCCACGACCGGCCAGCGCATCGCAGCGGTCGAGATCCGCGCTGACGACCAGATCCGCCAGGCCACAGTCCCGGCGGACGGACGCGTCTCCGTCACCTTCCCGGGTCAACAGGCCCAGCAGATCACCTTGACCGTCACGGATGTCGAAGGGGTCGGCGACAACCCGGTCTTCGTCGCAGATATCGCCGTGCCGGAACTCCAGGTACGCCGTGTCGCCACACTGCCGACGTCCACCGTCAGAGCCGTCCAGAACGTGACTGGCTCGGCACGAGAACGACTTTCATCCACTCCGGTCGACCTCGTGTTCACCCGGGTCCAGGGTCTGGCAGCATCGTCTGCCGATGACGAGGAAGCCCGACTGGATCGGGATTTCACACTGCCTCAGTCCAGGGAGTACCGGATCTATGGACTGGTCAAACCGGACGAGGCGGCGCCCGACGAGTTGCTGGACTCGCTCTATGGAGTTACCGGGGACGCTGTGGTCAGGTCGTCCTCCCGCGCATTCCACAATGTGGCCGTGCGTGGATCGATGGCCTTCGACGGCAACCCCTTGACCGGATGGATGCCCGGTCGCGCTGTCGTCGGGGAGTGGATCGAAGCTAGCCTCGTGCAGCCTCGCACGATCTCGGAGATCGTCATCGAGCAGTCGGAGGAGTCCACCGGGTGGATCTCCGGCGTTGAGGTCAGTCTCGACGGCCGCCCCGCAGCCACTGCCGACCTGTCACCAGGGCGAGTCGTCATCGACATCCCGGAATCGGACGTCTCCACCGTGCGCATCCGAGCCACCGATGTGGAGGGCTCCGGAGTCCCGGTCATCAACGAGATCGGCATCGCCGATACGAGAGTCGTCAGCAACCCCGAACCCGATCCGGATCGCTGCATCGCGCTCGACCGGATCGACGGGAGCCAGTTCCGGGCACGCGTGATCGCGGGCGATGACCCGAACGGCCTACGACTGATCGCCGGTTGCGAGACCATCCAACTCCGCGCAGGTGAACACCGGCTGCGCAGCGTTCCGGGATGGACTGCCGACACCCTGGTCCTGCGAGACACTCAGGGCGAGGCGGCGGTCCCGGGGCGTCCGGGCCCTGCAGTGACGGTGGACCGGAAGTCGTCCTCCGCCTACCGGGTGGTGGCGGATGCGGCCACCGAGCCGTACTTCTTGATCGTCGGCCAGAACGTCCATCCAGGCTGGACAGCCACCATGGATGGCACCGATCTGGGCCCACCGATGGTCGTTGACGGGTACGCACTCGGGTGGTGGGTGACCGACCTCGACCCACACGAGTTCGAGATCCACTTCAGTCCCCAAAGGGTGTCCGACATCGGGAAGGCGATCTCCGCAGGTGCTGTGCTCCTGACGCTGGGACTACTCCTCCTGCCGGGGCGCAGCCAGCGCCTCCCAGCCCCAACGAGGGTCGAGCCGAGCCCGGCGCTCCCGCAACGTGGCCTCATCGGTCCACAACGGACCGGGCGCCTGATCGGGTGGCTCCTGCTCGTCTTCGGCTGCTGGTTCTTCGCTGGTCTGCCCGGCCTCGCCATCGGTGCAACCGTGGCGGTGGCCGTGATCCTGAGAAAACCCACGAGCAGGACGGTATTCCGGCTCGCCGCGGTATCGATGTCGCTGGCCCCGGCAGCCTGGATCATCGGCAACCTCCACAGATGGGGAGAGATCGGTCCCGACCTGGTACTGCGCAACCCGGCACCGTCGCTGCTGGTCGTCACCTCGCTCACACTCCTGGTCGTGGCGACCTGGCGAGATGTGGACCTCCCCCGCTCAGGACCAGAGGGTGATGAACACTCGACGCGCTGACGGCGCTCGGACAGCGCCGGCTCACCGCGACCTCAGTCGCCGCCCATGCCGGAGATGACGGCGTCGGCGACCTCACGCATACCCATCCGGCGGTCCATCGCGGTCTTCTGGATCCACCGGAAGGCGTCCGCCTCGCTGATCTTCAGCTTCGTCATCAGGATGCCCTTGGCCCGGTCGACGACCTTGCGGGTCTCGAGCCGGTCGGCCAGGTCGGAGATCTCGCTCTCGAGCGCTTCGATCTGGGCCCACCGGGACCGGGCGATGTCGATCGCGGGGATGACGTCCTTGGGGGTGAACGGTTTGACGATGTAGGCCATCACCCCGGCGTCCCGGGCCCGCTCGACGAGCTCCTTCTGGCTGAACGCCGTGAGCATGACCACCGGGCAGATCCGCTCCTTGCCGATCTCCTCGGCCGCGGAGATCCCGTCCATGACCGGCATCTTGACGTCCATGATGACCAGGTCGGGACGCAACTCCTTGGCGAGTTCGACCGCCTTCTCCCCATTGTTGGCCTGCCCGACGACGTCGTGACCGGCCTCGGTCAGCATCTCCGCCAGGTCCAACCGGATGATCGCCTCGTCCTCGGCGACGAGGATCCGCAGCGACCCCTCGGGGGCTGCGGCTTCGCTCGCCGGGGTGAACTGGACAGGCGGCACCTCGGTCTCGGGTGCGGGCTGGGCTTCGTCGCTCATGTGCTTCTCCCTGTCGTCAGCGCCACCACGGTGCGTTCGGTCCGCGGCGGCGTGGTGCCGAGAGCGGGACTTGAACCCGCACGCCCTTGCGAGCAGAGCATTTTGAGTGCTCCGTGTCTGCCATTCCACCATCTCGGCGTGGCGCCGAGGGCGCCTAGACAACTATAGACGCCGCGCTCCACCGTGATCGCCACCCCAGCCAGCCGGACCCGTCACGTCAGGACTGATAGGCGGGCACGACACCCTTGGCGGCGTCCCCGGCCCGGTGCACCCGCAGCGCGTTCGTCGACCCGGGGATCCCCGGCGGCGAACCGGCGACGATGATGACCCGCTCCCCCTCCCGAAGGCGCCCGTTCGCGAGCAGGATGCGGTCCACGGTCTTGGCGTAGTCGTCGGTGTGCCGCGGGGTCTCCGTGAGGAAGGTCTCCACCCCCCACGTCAGCGACAGGTGCGAGCGGGTGGACTGCAGCGGGGTGAACGCCAGGATCGGGATCGGGTGCCGGATCCGGGCCATGCGGCGGGCCGACTCCCCCGTCTGGGTGAAGGTGCACAGGTACTTCACCCCGATCAGTCCCCCGATCTCGCAGCCGGCGGCCGCGATGGCGCCGCCGATGCTGACCGGTGGCGTGCGCAACGGCGCGATCCGGTCCAGACCCTGCTCCTCGGTGTGGCAGATGATCTCCGACATCGTGCGGACCGCCTCGACCGGGAAGGCTCCCACGGAGGTCTCCCCGGAGAGCATGATCGCGTCCGCGCCGTCGAGGACGGCGTTCGCGGCGTCGGAGGCCTCGGCGCGGGTCGGTCGGGAGTTGGTGATCATCGACTCGAGGACCTGGGTCGCGACGATCACCGGCTTGCCCTGTCGGCGGCACTGCTCGACGGCGTCCTTCTGCACGAGCGGCACCTGCTCCAGCGGCAGTTCGACGCCGAGGTCGCCGCGGGCCACCATGAGCCCGTCGAAGGCCTCGATGATCTCGTCGAGGTTGTCCACCGCCTGCGGCTTCTCGATCTTGGCGATGACCGGCACCGTGATGCCGACCTCGTCCATGATCTCGCGGACATCGTCCATGTCCCGAGCCGAACGCACGAACGACAGGGCGATCAGGTCCACCCGCAGTTGCAGCGCGAAACGCAGGTCGTCCTTGTCCTTCTCGGACAGCGCCGGGACACTGACCGCGACACCGGGCAGGTTGATGCCCTTGTTGTTCGAGAGCACCCCGCCCTCACGGACGGTGCAGACGACGTCGGTCGCGGTGACCTCGGTGGCGATCATCGCGATCTTGCCGTCGTCGACGAGGAGCAGATCCCCGGGGCGGACATCACCGGGCAGCCCGGCATAGGTCGTCGAGACGATGTCCTGATCGCCGGGGACGTCCCGGTTGGTGATCGTGAACCGATCCCCGGGGGCCAACGTGATCGGCCCGGTGGCGAACCGTCCCGTGCGGATCTTCGGGCCCTGCAGGTCCGCCAGGACGCCGACCGCGCGACCGACCTCGTCGCTGGCCTCGCGCACCTTCAGATAGTTGGCGGCGTGGTCCTCGTGGGTGCCGTGGGAGAGATTGAGGCGAGCGACGTCCATGCCGGCCTCGACCAGAGCGAGGATCGACTCCTTGCTCGAGGTCGCCGGGCCCAGCGTGCAGACGATCTTCGCGCGACGCATATGTTCCAGCCTTGCTTCAGGGTTGTGCCGCACATCACAGGGGATGACATGCCTGGAGAAAACGTTACCGCGCTAAGGACGATCAGTTGAATCCGCAACGCCCGAGGTCACCAGATGTTCACCCGGAC
>DUPF01000256.1 GCA_012838445.1 Intrasporangiaceae bacterium
GCCCTAGTCGTCCGCGGGCCGGGCGGCGCCGGAGGAGACCGGGTCGAGCGCGATCGCGGCGGCATTCTCCGGCAACGGTGGGGGAGTGCCACCGAACTCGGGGCACAGGTCCCGGAACTCGCACCACCCGCACAGGGCCCCGGTCCGGGGCCGCCAGTCGCCGGTGCGCGCGGCCCGCTCGATCGCCGCCCAGACGGCCCGCACGTTGCGTTCCACAGCGAGCAGGTCCCGCTCGTCGGGGGCATACCGCAGGATCCGGCCGTCACCGAGGTAGACGAGCTGGAGCAGGTCGGGCACCGTGCCGCGCAACCGCCACAGCACGAGGGCGTAGAACTTCATCTGGAACAGCGCCTTGGCCTCGAACCGTTCGTTCGGGGAGCGTCCGGTCTTGTAGTCGACGATCCGCACCTGACCGGTCGGGGCGATGTCGAGCCGGTCGATGTAGCCGCGCAACGTCAGCCCGTCGACCTCGGTCTCGACGTAGAGTTCCCGGTCGGCCGGCTCCAGACGTGTCGGGTCCTCGAGCTCGAACCACCGCTCGACGAGCCGTCCGGCCTCCTCGAACCAGGCCTCGTCGCTGACCTGCTCCGCAGTGAGCATGGTCGCCAGCTCCGGGTCGGCCGCGACGAGCTCCTCCCAACGGGGTCGGAGGAGTTGCAGCGCGCGCTCCGGGGTCCGCTCACCCGCGGGCAGGTCGAACAGCGTCTCGAGCACGGCGTGGACGAGCGTGCCGCGCGCGGCGGCCGGGCTCGGCGGCCCGGTGAGCTTGTCGACGGCCCGGAACCGGTAGAGCAGCGGACACTGCTTGAAGTCCGCGGTGCGGCTCGGGGAGAGGGCAGGGGGCATACCGTCGACCCTAGACGCGAGTTCCGACGGTGCTGCGGACCCGGATCACTGCGCCGGGTCGTAGCCGAGGTTGGGCGAGAGCCACCGCTCCGTCGTCGGCAGGTCCCAGCCCTTGCGTTCGGCGTACTCCTCGACCTGGTCACGGCCGAGCCGGCCGACGACGAAATAGCTCGACTCCGGGTGGGCGAAGTACCAGCCGGAGACGGCCGCGCCCGGCCACATCGCCATCGACTCGGTCAGCTCGATCCCCGCCTCGTCCTCGACGTCGAGCAGATCCCAGAGTGTCCGCTTCTCGGTGTGGTCCGGACACGAGGGATACCCGGGGGCGGGCCGGACGCCGACGTACTTCTCCGCGATGAGGGCGTCGTTGTCGAGGGACTCGCCCGCCGCATACCCCCAGTAGTCGACCCGGACCTGCTCGTGCAGCCATTCGGCGAACGCCTCGGCGAGCCGGTCCGCGAGCGACTCCAGGAGGATCGCGGAGTAGTCGTCGTGAGCGGCCTTGAGCTCCATGACCTTCTCGGGGGCACCCAGTCCGGCGGTGACCGCGAAGGCACCGACCCAGTCGGGTATGCCCGACCCGGCCGGGGCGACGAAGTCGGCGTTGGCCTTGTTCGGGACCCCGCTGCGGTGGGCGCCCTGCTGTCGGAGGGTATGCAGTGTCGTGCGGGCCTCGGTGCGACTCTCGTCGGTGTAGACGACGATGTCGTCCCCGTCGGCCGCGGCCGGGAAGATCCCGAAGACCGCGTTGGCCTGCAACCAGCCCTCGGCGATGATCCGGTCGAGCATCTCCTGGGCATCGTCGTAGAGGCGACGGGCCGCCTCCCCGGTCGCGGGATTGCTCAGGATGTCGGGGAAGCGTCCCTTCATCTCCCAGGACAGGAAGAACGGGCCCCAGTCGATGTAGTCCCGCAACACCTCCAGGTCCATCCCAGTGATGACGTGCCGGCCCGGTTTGCGCGGCTCCGGCGGGGGCGTGCCGGCGAAGTCGATCTCCGGGGCGTTCGCACGCGCGTCGGCGAGGCTGACCAGCGGACGCTCGGTCGCCTTGGCGGCGTGCCGGGCCCGTAGCGATTCGTAGTCCCGGCGGACCTCGTCGAGCAACTCGGTGCGGCGGGTCTGGGACAGCAGCGCCGAGACCACCGGCACCGAACGGGAGGCGTCCTTGACCCAGATGACCGGCCCCGAGTACTGCTGGTCGACCTTGACGGCCGTGTGGGCGCGTGAGGTGGTCGCCCCACCGACGAGGAGCGGGATCTGCCAGCCCTGCCGCTCCATCTCCGCGGCCATGTGCACCATCTCGTCCAGGGACGGGGTGATCAGCCCGGAGAGCCCGATCATGTCCGCGTCGTGCTCCCGGGCGGCGTCGAGGATCTTCTGGGCCGGGACCATGACCCCGAGATCGATGACGTCGTAGTTGTTGCACTGCAGGACCACACCGACGATGTTCTTGCCGATGTCGTGGACGTCGCCCTTGACGGTAGCCATGACGACGGTGCCCTTGGCGCTGGACCCGGCGGTCTGCGGGTTGGTCAGCTTCTCGGCCTCGATGAACGGGATGAGGTAGGCGACCGCCTTCTTCATCACCCGGGCGCTCTTGACCACCTGCGGCAGGAACATCTTCCCGGCGCCGAACAGGTCGCCGACGACACCCATCCCGGCCATGAGCGGACCTTCGATGACCTCGATGGGGGCCCCACCGCGGGACTCGATGAGCGCCCGCAGTTCCTCTGTGTCGGCCTCGACGAAGTCGTCCATGCCCTTGACGAGGGCGTGCGTGATCCGCTCCTCGATCGGTAGGGAACGCCACTCGTCGGCGGCACCGTCGTCGACCTCGGCCCCGGTGGTGTTGAAGCGGGGGGCGATCTCGACGAGTCCTTCGGTCGAGTCCTCGCGGCGGTTGAGGATGACGTCCTCGATCGCCTCCCGCAACTCGGGATCGATCTGGTCGTAGCTGACCAGCGCCCCGGCGTTGACGATGCCCATGTCCAGGCCGGCGCGGACGGCGTGGTAGAGGAAGACGGCGTGGATCGCCTCACGGACCGGGTTGTTGCCACGGAACGAGAACGAGACGTTGGACACCCCGCCGCTGACGAGAGCGCCGGGCAGGTTCGCCTTGATCCATCGGGTCGCCTCGATGAAGTCCACGCCGTAATTGGCGTGCTCCTCGATGCCGGTGGCGACGGCGAAGATGTTCGGGTCGAAGATGATGTCCTCGGCGGGGAAGCCGACCTCCTCGGTCAGGATCCGGTATGCCTCGGTGCAGATCTCGATCCGACGCGCCAGATTGTCGGCCTGGCCCTCCTCGTCGAAGGCCATGACGACGACCGCGGCGCCGTACTTGCGGCACAGCCGCGCCTGTTCGACGAAGGGGCCGACCCCCTCCTTCATGGAGATCGAGTTGACGATCGGTTTGCCCTGGACGCACTGCAACCCGGCCTCGATGACCTCCCACTTGGAGGAGTCGATCATCAACGGCACCCGGCTGATGTCCGGTTCGCCGGCGATGAGGCGCAGGAAGCGGCTCATCGCGGCCACGCCGTCGATCATGCCCTCGTCCATGTTGACGTCGATGACCTGGGCGCCGTTCTCGACCTGCTGACGCGCCACGGCCAGTGCCGCGTCGTAGTCGTCGGCCTCGATGAGTTTGCGGAACCGGGCCGAGCCGGTGATGTTCGTCCGCTCACCGACGTTGACGAAGAGGGAGGAGTCGTCGATGACGACCGGTTCCAGGCCGCTGAGCCGCATCGCCGGGGCGACGGTCGGGACCTCCCGGGGGGTGGCCCCCTCGGTCGTCGCGGCGATCGCGGCGATGTGCTCCGGCGTCGTCCCGCAGCATCCGCCGACGATGTTGACCAGGCCCGCGGTGACGAACTCGCCCATGACGGCCGACATCTGCTCGGCGGTCTCGTCGTACTCCCCGAACGCGTTCGGCAGGCCGGCATTCGGGTGGCAGCTGACGAAGGTGTCCGCGACCCGGGCCAGATCCGCCAGGTAGGGCCGGATCTCGGCCGCACCGAGGGCACAGTTCAGGCCGACCGCGAGCGGACGGGCGTGCCGCACCGAGTGCCAGAACGCCTCGGTCACCTGCCCGGAGAGGGTCCGTCCGGAGGCGTCGGTGATCGTCCCGGAGATGATGACCGGCCAGCGCCGGCCGTGCTCCTCGAACAGGGTCTCGAGAGCGAAGATCGCCGCCTTGGCGTTGAGGGTGTCGAAGATCGTCTCGATGAGGAGGACGTCACTGCCGCCGTCGACGAGGCCGCGGGCCTGCTCCAGGTAGGCCTCGACGAGCTCAGGGTAGGTGATGTTGCGGGCGCTCGGGTCGGTGACGTCGGGAGAGATCGACGCGGTCCGGTTCGTCGGCCCGAGAGCTCCCATGACATAGCGGACGCGGTCCGGATCGGCCGCGTTCGCGGCGTCGACCGCCCGTCGGGCTACCTGCGCTGCGGCGAGGTTCATCTCGTAGGCGAGGTGCTGCATACCGTAGTCCGCGAGCGAGATCCGTTGCGCGTTGAAGGTATTCGTCGTGATCAGATCCGCCCCGGCGGAGCAGTATGCACCGTGCAGCTCCTCGATCAGCGCCGGCTGGGTCAGGACGAGCAGGTCGTTGTTGCCCTTGAGGTCGCTGGGCCAGTCCGCGAACCGCTCGCCGCGGAAGTCGGCCTCACCGAGGCCGCGTCCCTGGATGAGGGTGCCCATCGCCCCGTCGATGACGAGATGCCGCTCGAGCAGCCGGGCCTGCAGTTCGGCGGTGGCGTCGGGACGGAGTGTGGGGGCGGATTGATCGGGCACGATAGTCCAGTATGGCAAGTCCCTGCCGCGGCGGCACATAGGCTATCCGCCATGGCTGCAGCGGAACGAGGTCCCACCGGGCATCCCGGTGCCTATCCCGGCGGGGTCCGGGTCGGCTCGTTCGTCGGCGTCCCGGTCTACATCGGCTGGTCCTGGCTCATCCTGGCGGCCCTGATCACCTGGCTGCGGGGACAGGACTTCCAGTACCACTATCCCGACCTCGGGGGCGGTGCCTACCTCGCCGGGCTGGCCGTCGCGTTCGGGCTGCTGATCTCTGTCCTGGTCCACGAGGCCGCGCACGCCCTGAGCGCGCGGTCCTTCGGCCTGCGGGTGCGCCGGATCGTCGCGGACCTCATGGGTGGGCACACCGCCTTCGACGGGCGGACCACGCCCTGGTCGCAGGGGGTGACCGCCGCCTCCGGCCCCCTGGCCAACCTGCTCATGGCCGCGGTCGCCTACGCCGTCGCCGCGCCGATGGGGGAGGGGATCGTGGCCAGGACCGTCCTCCACCTGGCGGTGCTCAACGTCCTCCTCGCGGTCTTCAACCTGTTGCCCGCGCTGCCGCTGGACGGGGGACAGATCCTCATGGCCGTGATCTGGCGGTTCACCGGTTCCTCCTACCGGGGAGCGGTCGTCGCCGGCTGGAGCGGACGGATCATGGCGGTCCTCCTCGTCGTCGTGCTCCTCGTGATCCCCGTGCTCCAGGGCGCCACGCCGAACCTGCTGCTGACCGTGCTCGTCGTCATGATCGCCACCTTCCTGTGGCGGGGGGCGACTCAGTCGATCATCATCGGCCGCACCCGGGCCCGGGTCGAGGCCACCGAGCTGTCTGCCGTGCTGCGCCCGGTCGCCCTGGTCCCGCAGTCCGCCCCGATCCAGACGTGGTGGAACGGTCCGGACCGCGTGTATGTGACGACCGACGAGCGCGGCCAACCCACCGGGATCGTCCGGGCCGATGTCGTGACGACCGTGCCGCGCGAGCAGTGGGCGCAGGTGCCCGCGAGCGCGGTCGCCGTCTCCCGGCCCCAGGGGTGGGTGCACGACTTCGCCGAGGTCCCGACCTTCGGCAGCGTCCTGGCCGTCATGGCGACCGAACGCCTCGAGGCCCTCCTCGTCGTCCACGCCGGGGCACCGCAGGGGATCGTGTTCGCCGCCGACGCGATGCGCGTCGTCGAGTAGATATATTCCAGCCTGTGAGCGAGCGATCCGACACATCCACCGGCGCCACTGCGGCTGCGGCACCGCAGCCGACGGGGGCCGACCTGCGCCGCGGCCCGTTCCAGGTCGGGGAGCGGATCCAGCTCACCGACCCCAAGGGCCGACTGCACACGATCACCCTGGAACCGGGTGGACAGTTCCACACCCACCGCGGCTTCCTCGCCCACGACGAGTTGATCGGCCGCCCCGACGGGGTGACGGTGACGAACACGGCCGGCACCGAATACCTCGCGCTGCGCCCCCTGCTCGCCGACTACGTCATGTCGATGCCGCGTGGTGCGGCCGTTGTCTACCCCAAGGACGCCGGCCAGATCGTCACAATGGGCGACATCTTCCCCGGAGCGTTCGTCGTCGAGGCCGGGGTCGGCTCCGGCGCATTGTCGATGTCACTGCTGCGGGCCGTCGGGGACACCGGTCGGGTGCATTCCTTCGAGCGCCGCTCCGACTTCGCCGACATCGCCCGAGCCAACGCGCGGGCCTTCTTCGGGACCGACCATCCCGCGTGGACGGTCACCGTCGGGGACCTCGTCGAGGAGTTGCCGTCGGCGGTCGATCCTGGCACCGTAGACCGGGTCGTCCTCGACATGCTCGCCCCGTGGGAGTGCCTCGAGGTCGTCGCCGACGCGCTCGTGCCCGGGGGCGTGCTGCTCTGCTATGTCGCGACGACGACACAGTTGTCCCGGGTCGGGGAGGCGATGCGGGACCTCGGGTGCTTCACCGAACCGTCTGCCTGGGAGTCCCTCGTGCGCGGCTGGCACCTCGAAGGGCTCGCGGTCCGTCCGCAGCACCGGATGCACGGCCACACCGGCTTCCTCATCACGACCCGGCGGCTCGCGCCCGGCGTGACTCCACCGCTGCGCAAACGCCGCCCGTCGGCAGGATTCGAGGCCGCCGCAGCGGAGGCCGCCGCCTTCGGGGAGCGGGAGACCTCCGCGAAACGGGCCCGCAAACTGCGCCGTTCCATCGGTGAGGGGCCCTCCTGAGCACCGCCCACCATGCGGGAGGGCAGGCCCGGTTGCGGGACTTCCACCGCGTGCGGGGTTAGTGTCGATGTATGACTGAGCAGCCGAGCTACCAACGCACTCGAGATCTCGAGGCGCGGATCGCTCAGTTGCAGTCCAACTTGTCGACCGTCTCTTCGCAGAACGACCGCCTGGTGCGCACCCTGCGCGACGCGCGCGAGCAGATCGTGTCCCTGAAGTCGGAGGTGGACCGACTCGCTCAGCCGCCCTCCGCATACGGCGTCGTCCTGGAGACCTTCGAGGACGGGACCGTCGACATCCTCACCGGCGGCCGCAAGATGCACGTCGCGGTGAGCCCGACCGTCGAGGTCGACGACCTCGGTGTCGGTCGGGAGGTCATGCTCAACGAGGCGATGAACGTCGTCGCCGTCCACGGCTTCGAGCAGGTCGGGGAGGTCGTGACGATCAAGGAGGTCCTCGACGAGCACCGGGTCCTCGTCCTGGCCCGCTCCGACGAGGAGCGCATCGCCCGGATCGCCCAGTCCCTGCGTGAGGTGCCGATCCGCGCCGGCGACTCCCTGATGCTGGAGAGCCGTTCCGGACTGGTCTACGAGAAGATCCCCAAGCTCGAGGTCGCCGAACTCGTCCTCGAGGAGGTCCCGGACATCTCCTACGAGGACATCGGCGGGCTGGGTCGGCAGATCAGCGCGATCCGGGACGCGGTCGAGTTGCCGTACCTGCACCCCGACCTCTACATCGAGCACCACCTCAAGCCGCCCAAGGGTGTCCTGCTCTACGGTCCACCCGGGTGCGGGAAGACGATGATCGCCAAGGCCGTGGCCGCCTCGCTGGCCCGCAAGGTCGCGGAGAAGGAGGGCAAGGACGTCACCAAGTCCTACTTCCTCAACATCAAGGGCCCCGAACTGCTCAACAAGTACGTCGGCGAGACCGAGCGGCACATCCGGCTGATCTTCCAGCGAGCCCGGGAGAAGGCCTCCGACGGCACGCCGGTCGTGGTGTTCTTCGACGAGATGGACTCCCTGTTCCGCACCCGCGGCTCCGGGGTCTCCAGCGACGTCGAGACGACGATCGTCCCGCAACTGCTCTCCGAGATCGACGGGGTCGAGAGCCTCGAGAACGTCATCGTCATCGGCGCCTCCAACCGGGAGGACATGATCGACCCGGCGATCCTGCGTCCCGGCCGTCTCGACGTCAAGATCAAGATCGAACGCCCCGACGCCGAGGCCGCCCGCGACATCCTCAGCAAGTACCTGACGACCGAGTTGCCGATCCACCCCGACGACCTGGCCGCCAACGACGGCTCGGTCGAGGCGACCGTCGAGGCGATGATCCACGGCGTGGTCGAGCGGATGTACTCCGAGATCGACGAGAACCGCTTCCTCGAGGTCACCTACGCCGGTGGGGACAAGGAGATCCTCTACTTCAAGGACTTCAACTCCGGGGCGATGATGCAGAACATCGTCGATCGCGCCAAGAAGACCGCCATCAAGGACTTCCTCGAGACCGGGCAGCGGGGACTGCGCATCGAGCACCTCCTGAACTCGTGCGTCGATGAGTTCAAGGAGAACGAGGACCTGCCCAACACGACCAACCCGGACGACTGGGCGAGGATCTCGGGCAAGAAGGGGGAGCGGATCGTCTACATCCGCACCCTGATCAACACCAAGTCCGGCTCCGAACCGGGCCGGGCGATCGACTCGGTCAACGGCACCGGCCAGTACCTCTGACCAGACCCCACTGACGATGATCTCCATTCCTCAGTGAGGCACCGCCGGCGTTCCGCGGGCACTTTACCGAAAGTCTCGCCGCAGTCTTGACACGACGGGCCTCGTGACTATGCTTCGCCTAAGGCGTGAGTTGGGGCGCTAGACAGTAGTGTGCCGCGCCGAGACACAAGGGACATCTCGGTATGTGGAAGTACGACAAGATCACTTATGTCAACTGACCGCATTACGGAGTCCCCTGATTCATGGGCAACAAGACCGTCAAGGGGTCGTTGGGGTGTGGCGCTGCTCGTTGTTGTCGTATTGGTGGCAGCCCTCTTCATATCCTGGTCTGTAGGATCGGATCGTGAGGGGCCGGTTTCGTCGGCGCCTCGCGGCACATTGAATGGTGCCGAGGTCAGCGTGAATGATGAGCTCACCTGGGGCGGCATTTACATCATGAATGACTCGGAATCCACTATCCGCTTGCTTGATGTCTCCTTTTCTTCGTAAGATGCTATGCCTGCTCACGGCATCCAAGTTCTGCGAGTCGAAGTGACGAAACCTGAGGAAGCGACTTCGGGCATTGGCATGGCTGCAGGACGTGGCTTCGAAACGATCCCTGAATCAGATCGCAGCACACTGAATGGATACGAAGTTCCCCCGGGTCGCTACGCGAACCTCTTGGTTAACGTACGGGCAGAAAAACAGGGCACATGGAAGTTCAATGGCGCCACAATAGAGTACGAGCATCTTGGAAAAGAGTACTCGGTCTCAATGCCCCAGGCGCTTGTGCTCTGCGTCGACGTCTCCGAGTGCGACATAGGTTTGGCCCCAACAGCAACAGGAGACTGACCACCCTGCGGAACCCAGGGTGACCCAGGAGAGTCTGTCGGACTTGCAAATGTGCCGTCCCTCAACCAGCACGGCACCGGTCGACGGATGGTTCCGGGCCCGCTTTCGGGCCGGAACCGTGACCACAACCATCCGTCAACGGGAGAGGGGGTCAGATCAATCGGGAGGTGTTCAGCGTGGGCTGGAGCGGGCGATGAAGGCGACGATGATCCGCCAGCCGAGCAGGAAGAGCAGCAGGAACGCGAGCGCGACCCCGACGAAACTGAGCAGACCCGTGAACCCGTCGCCGACCGACTGACCCATGAGCGGACGCAGGATCATCGTGACGGCGACGGTGACGATCGCGAGGGTGACGGCGTGCGTCACCCGGTCCGGCCAGGCGCCGCTGCGCCACCGGATCAGGCCCCACCCGGCGACGAGCCCGACCAGCCACGGGATGAGCGCCAAGATCAGGTCCGGCATCGCGAAGGCGTGCTCGTGGGAACGTCGCCCGATGAGGACGAAGACGATGACGAGCAGGATGTCCAGACCGAGGGAGAGTGCAACGGGGAGTCTGGTGCGCAGAATGCGGTCCATGGCGTGGCCCTTCTAGGAGACGGTGTCGAAGAGGGAGCGCTGGGGCGGGGCATACGTCGGGTCCACCCCGTCGAAGAGGCTGCTGATCGACTCGCCGGCATGGATCCGACTGATCGCCTCGGCGAACAGTCCCGCGACCGAGCGCACCTGCAACTCGGGCCAGTCCCGCGGTGCCGGCACCGTGTCGGTCGTGACCACCTGACTGATCATCGGGTGGGTGCGCAGTCGCTCGACGGCCGCGCCAGCGAACAGGCCGTGGGTGCAGGCCACCGCCGCCTCGGTGCAGCCGAACTCCTTGAGCTTGTCGAGCAACTCCACGATCGAGCCGCCCGTGGCGATCTCGTCGTCGAGGACGATCGCGCGCTTGCCGGTGACATCCCCGACGATGGAGTCGATCTCGACCCGGTCATCGCTGAGTCGGCGCTTGGAGCCGGCTGCGACCGGCAAACCGAGCAACCGGGCGAACTGGGTCGCGTCCTTGGCGTTGCCCAGGTCGGGGGAGACGACGATGGAATCAGTCAGGTCGGTGCCGCGGAAATGGTCGGCGAGGACGCCGAGCGCGGTGAGGTGATCAACCGGCACGCTGAAGAAGCCGTGCACCTGAGGCGCGTGCAACGTCATCGTCAGCACCCGGTGCGCACCCGCCGTGGCCAGCATGTCGGCGACGAGGCGTCCGCCGAGGCTGATCCGGGAGGCATCCTTCTTGTCGGAGCGGGCATAGGCGTAGTGCGGGATGACCGCGGTGATCTGCGCGGCCGAGGCACCTCGGGCGGCGTCGATCATCAGGAGCAACTCCATGAGCGAGTCCTGCGTCGGCGGCACGAGCGGCTGGACGATGTAGACGTCGCGCTGGCGGCAGTTGGCCAGGAGTTGGGCCTGCAGGCAGTCGTTGGAGAAGCGTGTAATCGAGGCCTGGGAGACCTCGATGCCCAGTTCGGCGCAGATGCGCTCTGCGAGACCGTGGTGGGCCGACCCGGAGAAAACGACGACGTCTCGCACGACTGCCACTCTAGCCGTGCAGGTGGCGTCGCATCTCGGTGACGATCTCGGCGCGGTGCTGTCGCCCGACAAGCGTGGCCCCGGGCACGGACGCGAACCCGTGCGGCACCCCGACGTAGTTCGTCAGCCGCACCTCGACCCCCGCGGCGCGCAGCGCCTCGGCATACCGCACCCCGTCATCGCGGATCGGGTCCAGATCAGCGGTCTGGATCAGGGCCGGCGGCAGTCCCTCCAACTCCCCGAACAGCGGGGAGACGAGCGGGCTGCACCGTCCGTTCCGGTCCGGCTGGTAGTGATCGACGAAGGCCTCCACGCTGGCCTTGGTCAGGATCGGGGCATCGGCGTGCTCCTCGATCGACGGGGAGGACAGCGTCAGGTCGGTCGCGGGGTAGATGAGCGTCTGGTGCCGGATCGCGCTCAGCCCGTCGTCCCGGAAGGCCTGGGCGACGACGGCGGCGATGTTGCCGCCCGCACTGTCACCGCAGACCGCCAGCCGCTGCGGGTCGGCCCCGATCGAGGCACCATGACTGACCACCCAGCGGGCCGCGTCGATGCAGTCGGTCGCGGCCGTGGGGGCGCGATGCTCCGGTGCCATCCGGTAGTCGACGGACAGCACAAGCGCATCCAGTTCGTCACTGAGCATGCTGCACAGCGAGTCGTAGTTGACGACGTTGCCCTGCACCCACCCACCACCGTGGAAGTAGAGCACCACCGGCAGCGGGCCACGCCCCCGACGCCCGTGTGGTCGGTAGGTGCGGATCGGGATCTCGAATCCGTCGCAGGCCGGGGCCGTCGCATACCCGATCCCGACCTGATCGCTGATCCGGCCGAAGATCATTGCGAACGGGCGGGCCCGCGGAAAGACCATGGTCCGCGCCCGCCGGATATCGGCCGCCGTCATCTCCGCGATCGGTTTGCGGGCGAGCTTGTCGATGAAGGTGGCCAGGGCAGCGGTACGCAGGGGCATTCCACGAACAGTGAACGGCATAGTCATAGGCTGCCACTATGTCGGTGCGAAGAGTGATGGGGATCGAGACCGAGTACGGAATCTCCGTACCCGGTGACCCGATGGCCAACCCGATGGTCCTCTCCGGTCATGTCGTCCATGCGTATGCGTCCACCCAGGACGTCCCGGCGGCCCGGGCCGGGTGGGACTACGCCGACGAGGCGCCGCTGCGCGATGCACGAGGTTGGGAGATGAGCCGCGGGGCGGCCCACCCGAGTCAACTCACCGACATCGAGGATCCGACGATGGCCAACGTCGTCCTCACCAACGGGGCCCGCCTCTACGTCGACCACGCTCACCCCGAGTACAGCTCACCGGAGGTCACCACCCCACGGGCCGCGATCACGTGGGACCGGGCCGGCGAGGTGATCATGCGTGAGGCCGTCGAACGCATCCGGACCGTGCCCGCCGGCATCGGCGTCCCCGTCAACCTCTACAAGAACAACACCGACGGCAAGGGCGCCTCCTACGGCACCCACGAGAACTACCTCATGCGCCGCTCCACCCCGTTCCAGCGGATCATCCGGGACCTGACGCCGTTCTTCGTCGTCCGGCAGGTGATCTGCGGCAGCGGTCGGGTCGGGCTCGGTGTCGACTCCGCCACCCCGGGGTACCAGATCGCCCAACGCAGTGACTTCTTCGAGGCCGAGGTCGGTCTGGAGACCACCCTCAAACGCCCGATCATCAACACCCGCGACGAGCCGCACGCCGTCGCCGACCTCTATCGGCGGTTGCACGTCATCATCGGCGACGCCAACCACTGCGACGTCGCCGGACTGCTCAAGATGGGGATGACCTCCCTCGTGCTGGCCATGATCGAGGACGACGCCGTCACCGCCGACCTGTCCATCCACGCACCGGTCAAGACGCTGCACGCCATCTCCCGCGATACCGAGTTGAGCGAGACGATCGAACTGAGCACCGGCAAACGGGTGCGACCCACGGAGGTGCTGTGGGCATACTTCGAGATGGCCCAGGCCTATCTCGCCGACCGTGGCGGGGTCCCAGACGAGGACACCGCCGAGGTGCTGCACTGGTGGGAGCGGGTGCTCACCCTCCTCGACACAGACCGGGACTCCGCCGCCCCCTATGTCGACTGGGTCGGCAAACTCGCTGTCCTGCAACGGTATCGGGACCGGGGCGCGTTGTCCTGGGAGTCGCCCGAGTTGCGCGCCATCGACATCCAATGGTCCGACGTCCGCCTCGACAAGGGTCTGTTCAACCGGATGGCGATGGCCGGACGCTTCCACGAACTCATCTCCGCGGACGCGGTCCGCGCAGCGGTGACCAACCCGCCCGAGGACACCCGCGCATACTTCCGGGGCACCTGCATCGCCCGGTTCCCGGACAACGTCGTCGCCGCGTCGTGGGACTCGGTCATCTTCGAGGTCCCGGAGAGCCGGGCCCTGCAACGGGTCCCCACGCTCGAGCCGCTGCGCGGCACCAAGGCCGCCGTCGGGGACCTGCTCGAGGAGAGCGCCGATGCCGGAGCGATGCTCCGGCGACTGAGCGCAACGACGGGATAGGTTGGACCCATGGCTGGACAAGAGCAGACCCGACCGCAGCGCAAGGACGACCGGCCCGACGACCTGCCCGAGCCGGTCCCGACCGCCCCGGCCGCCTCGAAGGCTGAACTCGACGCGGACATCGACTCGGTGCTCGATGAGATCGACACCGTCCTGGAGTCCAACGCCGAGGAGTTCGTCCGCGGGTTCGTCCAGAAGGGCGGGCAGTGAGCGGGCGTTTCGACGCGGCCTTCCACGCCTCGGGCGGTTCCTCGTTCACCGAGTTCCTGGCCGCATACGACCCCACCCTCCTGCCCAGCGGACGATCCGTGCCTCCGGGAGCCGTCGAGGCGCCGCACGGGACGACGATTGTCGCCGCCGTCTATGACGCCGGCGTCATCATGGCCGGTGACCGGCGCGCGACCATGGGCAACATCATCTCCAGCCGGGACATCGAGAAGGTGTTCGTCACCGACGAGTTCTCCGTCGCCGGCATCGCCGGCATCGCCGGGCTGTCGGTCGAGTTGATCCGGCTGTTCCAGGTCGAGCTGGAGCACTACGAGAAGATCGAGGGGACCCTGATGTCCCTCGAGGGCAAGGCCAACCGGCTGGCGTCGATGATCCGCGGCAACCTGGCCATGGCCCTGCGGGGGCTGGCAGTCGTGCCGATGTTCGCCGGCTTCGACGTCGACCAGGCCCGGGGTCGGATCTTCTCCTACGACGTCACCGGCGGATGCTACGAGGAGAACGACCACCACTGCGTCGGCTCCGGATCCCTGTTCGCACGCGGTGCCCTGAAGAAGCTGTGGCGGCCCGGCCTGGACCGGGATGCCGCGGTGCGGGTCGCGGTCGAGGCCCTCTACGACGCCGCCGACGACGACTCGGCGACCGGTGGACCGGACCTGAGCCGCCGGATCTGGCCGACGATCGCGACCGTCGACCACGATGGTGCCCACTTCGTCGGCACCGACGAGATCGCGACGGTGGTCGAGGCCGTCGTCCAGGACCGGCAGGGCAACCCGGGAGGTGCGCGATGACGCAGATGCCGTTCTATGTCTCGCCCGAGCAGTTGATGAAGGACCGGGCCGACTTCGCCCGCAAGGGCATCGCCCGAGGGCGTTCGGTCGTCGTCCTCACTTACGACAAGGGCATCGTCTTCGTCGCCGAGAACCACTCCAGGGCGCTGCACAAGATCTCCGAGATCTACGACCGGATCGGCTTCGCCGCCGTCGGCAAGTACAACGAGTTCGAGAACCTGCGCGTCGCCGGCATCCGGTACGCCGACCTGCGCGGTTACTCCTACGACCGCTCCGACGTCACCGCCCGGGGACTGGCCAACGCGTATGCGCAGACGCTCGGCACCGTTTTCACCCAGGACGCCAAACCGTACGAGGTCGAGATCGTCGTGGCCGAGGTGGGCCAGTCCCAGGAGAGCGACCAGATCTATCGGCTCACCTACGACGGATCAGTGGCCGACGAACACGGCTTCGTCGCGATGGGTGGCGCCACCGACCCGATCGAGCAGGCGCTGCGGGAGCGGTACACCCCGTCCCTGTCGCTCGCCGATGCGCTCGTCCTGGCCGTCTCCGTCCTCGGTGCCGATCCCGCCGGGGGAGAACAGCGGGAGCTCGGCCCCAACCAGCTCGAGGTCGCCGTCCTGGACCGGGCCCGCCCGCGCCGCACGTTCCGGCGGATTGCCGGGCCGGTCCTGGAGCGACTGCTCAACGAGGCCGACCCCATGCATGACGCACCCGAGGACGACATCGCCGACCCCGAGCCGGCCTCCCCGGAGGGGTCGGTGCGGCACGAGTCGACCAACCCGCAAACCCAGCGCGAGCACGCCGAGCCGACGGACGAGCAGTCCTGAGACGAACAGTCCTGACCGGGGGCCGCGGGGTCTGCCATCGATCAGGACTTGTCGTTGTCGGCCGTCGTCTCGTCGTCGGCTGCTTCTGAATCTGCTGCTGCTTCTGAGTCCGCTGCGTCGGCGCTGTCCTGATCCGCGGCAGCCTCCGCCGCGTCCGAGTCGGCACCCTCGGATTCCACACCGTCGAATTCCACGTTGTCCGATTCCACCCCGTCGGATTCCGCAGCGCTGTCGCTGTCCGCAGCACTGTCGGCGTCGACCGACGGATCGGCGATCGCTCCGAGGAGTGAGTCACCGAGGATCGAGCCGCCGCTGACGGTGGCCAGCATGGTGCGCACATTGCCGAGTTGGGCGGTGATGGCGTCCCGCTGTGCGGTGACGGCGGCCAGTTCCCGCTCGGAGTCACGCCGGATCCGGTCGGCGAGTTCACGGGCGCTGCGGACCATCTCGTCGGCCTCGGCCCGGGCCCTGGACAGCAGACTCTGCGACTCCTCGCCGGCCTTGCGTCGGTCGGCCTCGGCGTCGGCGATCAGGGTCGCGGAGCGGGTCTGGGCCTCGTCGTGAGCGCGTTGCTGCTCGGCCATCATGTCGGCGAACTCGGCGGCCGCCTTCTCGCGCCGCTTCCCCAGAGTGGCTTCGAAGTCGGCTGCGGCCGCGGAGGCCTTGGCGCGCTGGTTCTCATAGAACGCCTCACCCTCCTCACGACGGGCGGAGGCCTCCCGGGCCGCATCGTCGAGGATTGCGTCGGCCTGCTGCTTGGCCTTCTCGATGATGCGCGCCGCCTCGGTGTCGGCCTCGGAGCGGGTCTGCGCCGCATACTGCTCGGCCTGCAGGCGCAACTCCTCGGCCTCGCTCTTGGCCGAGTCCCGCATCTGTTGGGCGTCCCGGTCCGCGGTCTCGCGCAGGTCGCTGGCCTCCTCGTCGGCGAGGGTGAGCATGGCGCCGATGCGCTCCCCGAGGGTGCCGAAGGTGGGGGAGTCGATCCGTTTGGCGGCCTCCTCGAGTTCGGCGATGCGGGCCTTGTGGCGGCGCACCTCGTCACCGAGGTGCTCGTGCGAGGCCTGCAACTGGGACAGGTCCACGGTGCGGTCGGCCGCCTCGGCGCGGGCCTGATCGAGGGCGGTCTGCCATTCGGCGATTCGCCGATCCACCTCCACGGGGTCGTAGCCGCGCAGAACCGTGCGGAAGCCTTGCTGCTCAGTCATCGGAGTCCTTCTCTAGCGGGTGGTGGTCGGGAACTGCCAGGGCGTCGATGACCCCGGAGAGTCGGGTCAGTTGGTCGGTGATGTCGTCCCGGCGGCGGGTCAGGTCATCCACCTCGGCGCGCGCCCGCTCGAGCATCGTCGATGCCTCGCGCCGAGCCCGGTCGGCGTCCGCCCGGGCCGCCTCGGTCATCGCGATCAGGTCGGCCCGCTGCTGCTGGTGGCGGGCCAGGCTCTCCTGGCGGATCTGTTCGAGGTCCGCGGTCGTCTGCTCACGCAGCAGTCGGGTGTGCTCCTCGGTCTCCTGCAGGCGTCGCTCGGCGCGGGCGATGAGCTCCGCGGCCTCGGCGCGAGCGGCGGCCAACTGTTGCTCCGCGCGCTCGGCGGCCCGCTCGGTCACCCGGGCCCCGGCCTGCTCGGCAGCGGCGAGGACCGCCTCGGCCTGGGCGCGCAGACGTTCGCTCTCGGCCTCGGCCTCCCGCACCTGGGTGCGGACCCGGTGGGTGGTCCGGGCAAGGATCTCCTGGATCCGCTGACGCCGGCGGCGGATATGTCTGCCGAGACGTTGGTGGGTCTGCCGCTCCTCGATGGCGGCCTGGTCCCGGGTGCTGGCCAGGATGGCTTCGGAGGTGTCGTGTGCCCAGGCCAGGTGGGCTTCGGCCTCGGCGAGCAGTTTCGCGACATCCTGATCGGCGGTCTGACGCTGGGCCGCGACATCCTCGATGGCGATCTGACGGATGCCGCTGGCCTGTTCCCGAGCCGCTTCGAGCACATCGGCGGACTCGGCCCGCAGCGCGAGCGCCTCCTGCTCCGCCGCGGCCCGCACCGCAGCGGCATCGGCCGCCGCAGTCGCCTTGAGCTCCTCGACGAGGGCCTCGACCTCGGCCCGCTGCCGCTCCAGGTCCGCCTCGGTCTGCCGCGCCCAGTGCTCGTTCTCCTCGTCACGCTGAGCGGCGAAGGCGGCATACGCGGCCATGGCCGCGTCGTAGTCGTGCTGGGCGGCAGCCCGGACCCGTTCGGCATCGGCGTCGGCGAGGGCCCGTGCCTCCCCGGCGACCCGGAGCGCCTCGGTGACGGCCGCGTCGGCCTGGGCGGTCGCGTGGGCGGTGATCTCCCCGGCCTGACTGGCCGCTGCCCGAACCAGATCGCGGGCTTCGCTCTCGGCCCGTTCGACAACCTTTGTGGCTCGCCGGAAGCTGGGCTCCACCTCGCCGCGCATCCGTTCGGCGTCATCGAGGACGGCCTGGGCCTGCTCGCGGATCGCCGCGGCGGCCGCTCGCGCCTCGTCGAGTTCGCGGTCGGCTTCGGCGCGCACCTCGTCGGCATAACCCTGGGCACGTTCGAGGATGGAGGCCGTGTGCCGCGCGACACCCTCGCTCTGCGCAGCCACGGTCTCGGACATGGGGTCTATCGTCGCACGGTTCGGGAGGTGGTGACGTAGTGTCTGGTGCGTGGAGCGGCGCATCTTCGGGATCGAGACCGAGTTCGGGATCACCTGTGTCTCGGCCGGGCAGCGCACGCTGACCCCGGATGAGGTGGCGCGCTACCTGTTCCGCAAGGTCGTCTCCTGGGGACGGTCGAGCAACGTGTTCCTCCAGAACGGGTCACGGCTGTACCTCGATGTCGGCTCGCACCCGGAGTACGCCACCCCCGAGTGTGACGATGTCGCCGAACTCGTCGTCCACGACAAGGCGGGGGAGCGGATCGTCGGCGAACTCGTCGTCGACGCCCAGCAGCGGCTCGCCCAGGAGGGACTCGAGGGGACGATCTACGTCTTCAAGAACAACACCGACTCGGCCGGCAACTCCTACGGCTGTCATGAGAACTTCCTCCTCGAACGGACCGGGGACTTCCAGGACGTCTCGGACACACTGTTGCCCTTCCTCGTCTCGCGGCAACTCATCTGCGGGGCCGGCAAGGTGGTGGCGACTCCGCGGGGGGCGCGGTATGCGGTGAGCCAGCGGGCGGAACACATCTGGGAGGGCGTCTCCTCGGCGACGACCCGCAGCCGGCCGATCATCAACACCCGGGATGAGCCGCACGCCGACGCCGAACGGTATCGCCGGCTGCACGTCATCGTCGGCGACTCGAACATGAGCGAGACGACGACCCTGCTCAAGGTGGGGTCGGCCGATCTCGTGCTGCAGATGATCGAGGCCGGCGTCGTCATGCGGGACCTGACCCTGGAGAACCCGATCCGCTCGATCCGGGAGATGAGCTATGACATCACCGGCCGCCGCACCGTCCGGCTCGCCAACGGCCGCGAGGTCAGCGCCCTCGATCTGCAGCGCACCTACGTCGAGGCGGCCCGCGCCTTCGCCGAACGTGAGGGACTGCTCGAGCACCCGGTCCACGGACCCGTGCTCGACCTGTGGGAGCGGACCGTGCTCGCCGTGGAGAGCGGGGATCTGGCGAGCATCGAGACCGAGATCGACTGGGTCATCAAGCGCCGGCTCCTGCTCCGCTATGCCGACAAGCACGGACTGTCGCTCGACGACCCCCGGATCGCCCAACTCGACCTCGCGTATCACGACATCGATCCCTCACGTGGGCTGTTCTATGCGGCCCAGCGCGCCGGACTGGCCGCCCGCACCACCGACGATGCCAGCGTGCAGACCGCGATGATGACGCCGCCCCAGACGACCCGGGCCAAGTTGCGCGGCGACTTCGTCAAGGCGGCCCAGGAGCACCGGCGCGACTTCACCGTCGACTGGGTGCATCTCAAACTCAACGACCAGGCACAGCGGACCGTGCTGTGCAAGAACCCGTTCACCGCTGTCGATGCACGTGTCGAACGTCTCATCGAGGGCATCCGCAGCGGCGCGGGGAACGCCCACCCCGGAACGCCCGTTTAGACTGGCGACTTTGTCCGTCCCCTCATCACTCAAGGTGTTGTCGTGCCCAAACCCCTCCTGCCCCGACTCGCTGCCGTGGCCGCTGCCGCCGCGCTGACCCTGACCGCCTGCGGCTCCGACGACGCCTCGACGACGTCGCCCGGGAGCAGCGGCCTGGACAAGGTCACGGTCGCCGACGCCGCTGACGCGGACACCACCCCGAAGGTGGAGTTCAAGGCCGACTCGGTCAAGGTCGACGCGACCGAGGACCGTGTCATCAAGGCCGGTGACGGCGCCGAACTCGACGGCACCGAGCTGCTGAGCTTCGACTATGCGATCTTCTCGGCCAAGACCGGCAAGGAACTCGACAGCAACTACGCCGGTGACCCGGTCGGTCTCGACCTCGCCGACGAGACGGTGCTGCCGGGCCTGAGCGCCGGGCTGAAGGGGCAGAAGGTCGGGTCCCGGGTCCTGATCGCCATCCCGCCGAAGGAGGCCTTCGGCGAGGGCGGGAACGAGCGGCTCGGCATCGAGGGTGATGAGTCCCTGCTGTTCCTCGTCGACATCCTCTCCGCGATCACCCCGCTCAGTGAGGCCACGGGTGCCGCGGTGGAGCCGAAGGAGGGGCTGCCGACGGTCGAGATGGTCGCCGGTGAGCCGGCGACGATCACCGTCCCGAAGGACTACGCCGACCCCAAGAGCACCATCGTCCAGCCGCTCATCACCGGCGAAGGCGAGGAGGTCACGGCCGGACAGATGATCCGGGTCACCTACACGGGTGTGACGACCCGGGAGGGGAAGGTCTTCGACTCCTCCGCGAACAGCCCCAAGGGCTATGCCGAGTTCCCGATCGGGGTCGGCAACGTCATCCAGGGCTGGGACAAGGGTCTGGTCGGCCAGAAGGTCGGCAGCCGGGTCCTGCTCGTCATCCCGGCGGCAGAGGGCTACGGCGCCGAGGGGCGTGAACCGGACATCAAGGGCGGGGACACGCTCGTCTTCGTCGTCGACATCCTCGCCGCCTACTGACCGTCCACAACGCCAGCCACACCGTCCGGTCCAGATCGGACCGGACGAGAATCCAACGAGGAGCACACTCATGAGTTTCGACCGCACCAAGCCCGAGATCGACTTCCCCGGTGACGAGCCGCCCGCGGACCTCGTCATCGAGGACCTCATCGAGGGCGACGGCCCGGCCGCCACTGCCGGCCAGACGGTCAGCGCCCACTACGTCGGCGTGGCCCACTCCACCGGTGAGGAGTTCGATGCGTCCTGGAACCGCGGGGCACCGCTGGACTTCCAGCTGGGGGTCGGCCGGGTCATCCCCGGCTGGGACCGGGGCATCGAGGGGATGAAGGTCGGCGGTCGTCGCCGGCTCGTCATCCCGCCGCACCTGGCCTACGGCGACCACGGCGCCGGGTCGGCGATCGCTCCCGGTGAGACGCTGATCTTCGTCGTCGACCTGGTCGACGTCCGCTGACCCGCCGCTAGCGCCCGGGCCGGATCGGCACCCGGTCAGAGCAACGCTGCGGCGTGCCGCCCGGCGGCGGCGGCCATCACGAACCCGATCGGGTCCTCGTCGAGTCCGCGTCCCATCGAGGACAGCCGGACCGGCGTGGTGCCCAGCGCGTCGAGCAGTCCGCTCGGGTCGATCTCGACGACCCGGTGTCCGGCAACGGCCGACGTGGCCAGGGATTCGGCGGCGGCGATCAGGTCCGGCCGATCGTCTGGAACGGGCAGGTCGGCCGGGGCCAGCGCCACCTGCCCGTATGCGGTGCTGCTGTGATGGGAGATCCCCCGGTGTCGTTCGCGCGGGTCCGCCTCGGAGACGCGCAGCGCGGCCACCGGGCGTCCCCGAAGGACCGCGGCAGCGTTGACCGCCTCGCCGACGGCCACCCCGGAGAACCCCCAGCGGGTCCCGGTGCCGACGTTGCCGGGTCCCTGGATGACGACGGCGATGTCGGCGTCCAGGACGAGGCGCGCGGCGAGGAGTCCGGTGTGCACCGTGACCGCCTCCAGGTCGCCCCCGAAGGCCTGGCCGACGGTGACCGTGCCGATGAGCCAGTCGGCGGCCCGCAGCCCGGCGACCGAGCGGGAGAACGCGATCGGCAGGGCGCCCCCGTCCGTCATGACGTACGCCACCCGGGTGCCCGGCCGATCCGCACGGATCCCGGCGAGCACGGCCGGCAGGGCGGAGTGCAGGTCGGCCACGACGACCGGCATCCCGGTCAGATCGGTAGCCTCGGCGAGCACCTCGTGGTGCGGGCTGTCCTGCTCGTCCACGGCCCGCAGCATCTGCTGCAGCGGCGTGTAGCGGGCCTTGACGATGTGCCCGCCGCTCGGAGCGTCGGCCGGGAGCCGGTCCCGGCTGACGATGAAGGCCAACCCGCCGGTGCCCAGGCCACGCAGCAGTGCGCCGACGTTGAGGACGACGTCCTCGCCGACATCGGGGGAGCCGAGCAGTCCGGTGTAGGCGAGCGCGGACACCGTCTCGTCCCCGGATCCGGGGCCGTGCAGGTCGAGGACGCGGACCGCATACTCGATCGCCCCGGGCCAGTCCCGGGTGCGGGACAGGATCATCCCGGTCCGCCACTGCATCCCTCTCGACACCTCAGCGCAGTTCACGGACCCAACCGTAGTCGTCGGGTACGGTGCGAGCGTGGCCCCGGCACCGTCCGCGAAGACCGAGCGTCTGATGAATCTCGTCATGACGCTGTTGCGCACGCGTCGACCGCTGACCCGGCACGAGATCCGGCGCACCGTCGAGCAATATCAGCTCGCCGCCAGTGACGAGGCCTTCGAGCGGATGTTCGAGCGGGACAAGGACGAGTTGCGTGAGCTCGGGGTGCCGCTGGACACCGTCGAGGCGGACGCCTACTTCGATGACGAACTCGGCTACCGGATCCGCCCGGATGAGTATGTGGTGCCCGAGATCTCGTTCGAACCGGACGAACTCGTCGTGCTGGGTCTGGCGGCGCGCACCTGGTCGCACGGGACGCTCGGGGGAGCGGCGGCCCAGGCGCTGCGCAAACTCGAGGCGACCGCTCCGGACAGTGTCGACGCCGCCCCCGGCCTGGTCGAGCCGGTCCTCGGGGCGAGTGAACCGACCTTCCCGGAGATCCTGCGGGCGGTGCAGGAGCTGCGGGAGATCCGGTTCGACTACCGCGGTCCGCGGGCGAGTGACCCGATGCCGCGGCGGCTGCAGCCGTGGCGGCTCAGTCAACTCCGGGGGCACTGGTATGTCACCGGATTCGACCTGGACCGGCAGCAGGAGCGGGTGTTCCGGCTGAGCCGTATCGTCGGGGAGGTGCGCCGGCACGGACGCGCTGGGGCGTATGTGGTCCCCGCCGACGTCGGATCCGTCGACGTCGCTGCCGCTGTCGTCGCTGCTGACGGGGAGCCGGTCACCGCCGAGGTCGAGGTCCGTTCCGGCAGCGGCATCCGGTTGCGGCGCACCGCGCAGGTCGTCGCCGAGTTCCCTGACGGGACCGACACATGGACCCGGTTGCGGCTGGAGGACCAGCCGGCCGAGTGGGTGGTCAGCAGCATCGCGGCCCTGCTCGGCCACGCCCGCGCCGTCGAGCCGGAGTCCCTGCGGGCGGAGGTGGTGGCCCGACTCGATGCCCTCATTGCTGCCCACGGCGAGGACGAGATCGCCCGGCTCGCTCCCGCCGCCGAGGCCGCGCTGGGCGCGGGCAGGGCCACGGGCCGACGCGGGCACGGGTCGGCGGAGCCGGCCACCGAGCGCCTGAGCCGGCTGCTGTCCATGGTGCCGTGGCTGGTGCACCGCCAGGGGATCGACCTCGGCGAGGCGGCCGAACGGCTCGGCGTCGGGGAGGAGCAGTTGCGCGCCGACCTCGACCTGCTCTTCATGTGCGGCTACGGCTCGATGCCGGACGAGCTCATCGA
>DUPF01000257.1 GCA_012838445.1 Intrasporangiaceae bacterium
GGTGATCTGATGGCCGATCGTCGTCGACACGACGGCGAGGTGCACGCCGGGCAGCTCGGGCATCGCGTCGACGACGGTGTGCAGTCCGCGCGCCTGGGTGACCACGCCGCTGTAGACGAGCAGCGGCGTCTCGTCGGGCAGGCCGACGACCCCACGGATCCCGCCGCCCACCCCGGCCCTGGGCGTGCCATGGTCCCAGGGTGCGTTGAGGACGACGCTCACGTCCGGCACCTGCGGGTATCTGTGGGCGAGTTCCTCGCGCAGGGCAGGGCTGACCGTGATGATGGCGTCGGCCTGAGGCGCGAAGTGCTGCTCCATGTCGAGCCAGCCGGCCCGCTCGATGACGTCGCGGCGGCCGTAGAGCGAGAGCCCGGCGATGAACTCGTGGGCGTCGTAGATCCAACGCACCTCGCGGCCGAGCGTGCGCAGCGCGGTGGCGGCGGCATGGGCGGCAGCGATGGAATGCACGTCATGGGCATGGATGACATCCGGCGCCAGCCGCACGATCTCGGGCAGCAGGGCGTCGGTGTAGTCGAGGCCGATCGGCACCGCCCGCTGCCAGGGCAGGACCGGGCCCGAGGCGGGCACACTCCGGTCGGTGGTCGACAGCAGGGAGCCGGCCGCACTCGTGGCCGCCCGGATGCCGTAGAGACCGGCCAGTTTGAGGGCTTTGCGCCCGGGCCCCAGGCCGGGCGGACCCGGGCGGGTGCCCCAGTCGATGACGGCTGCGCGCGCTCGGCTCAACCGGTCCAGCGCCCGGGTCCGTGGGTCGCCCCCGGTGGGCTGTCCGGGGATCACCCCGGAGGCGGTGATCTCCTCAGGGGTGAGCGTGCGGCCGGCCTCGTGGTGGGTCCCCGGGCGCGGGACTCTGATGATGTCGCTCTCGCCGAGTCGAGCCCGCTCCCGCCTCCGACTGCCGCAGCCGACCATGGTGACCCGGTATCCGAGTCGGGTCAGACTCGCCGCGGACTTCTTCACGCGGGTGTCGACGGTGATGTCGTTGCCGACGACCATGACGACATGCGGGGGGGACGACACCGCGGGGGCTCCTTCCCGGGGGCTGGGGTGGCCGGGGGTAGACGCAATGGACAGCCGCCCCCGGGATCGTGATGATCCCGAGGGCGGCTGTGTGTTCAGTTCGGTTCAGGCGAGGAGGTCCTCACCCGGGTCCCGATCAGTAGTGCAGCGCGTCCCAGACCTGGGCGGAGACGTCGCGGCTGACCGAGCCGATGCCACCGACGACCATGACCCGAGCGTGCAGGTTGCTCCGCAGGCGCAGGTACTCCTTGGTCTCCGGGGAGAGGAAGGCGTCGCGGGTCAGCAGGAGCGGACCGTCGTGGTTGGCCGCGAAGGCGCCACCGACGACACCGTCGGGGTAGTTCTCGCCGGAGACGAGGGTGTAGGAAACCTTGTCCTGGGCGTAGGTGTCCGCCAGCTCGACCGCGGTCGCGTAGCGGTTCTTGCCGACGTGCTTGAAGTCGACCCGGATGTCCGCAGCGCGCAGCGCGGCGTCAGCCTGGCCACCCACCGAGTGGATCTCGATGTGGTTGCCCGACCAGGTCGGCATCCACTCGAGCTGACCGTCGAGGAAGGCCTCGGTCTTGCCGCGGCGGTCCATCTCCCGGTCGTTGGTGAGCAGCACGATGCCGTCGTTGGCAGCGGCAGCCGCACCGGCCGCGAGCGCGTCCGGGAAGTCGGCGCCGGTGGCGACGTAGGAGTTGATGTTCCACTTGCAGGTGTGGA
>DUPF01000258.1 GCA_012838445.1 Intrasporangiaceae bacterium
AGGAGGGACAACAGCGGCTCGCGCCGGAACACCTGGCGGCGGACCATCGCCTGCTGCACCGGCCAGATGAGCAGCACCGCAAGCGTGATGAGCCCGGTGACGATGAGGATCGCGCTCAACTCGGTCATAGGCTCACGGTCTCGGACAGGGGTCGAATCCAGGGTTGTGACGCACTGGACGGGCAGGGGCCGCAGGTGTCGCGGCAGGTACCCACCAGGGTACCGCCCGACACGCTCCGGCCGCCGTCGAACTCGGGTTAGCTTGCGCGGGACTCGAGCTCGGCCAACGCAGCCTTGAGGTCGTCGATCTCCTCGGGGCTGGCGCCGTCGAGGAAGTGCAGCATCGCCGCCCGGCGGTCGCTGGACTCGATGTGCTCGAGACTGTCGCGCAGCAGGTGGGCGGTCAGTTCCTCACTCGTCGACACCGGCAGGTATCGCCAGGCTCGTCCGTCCCGCTCCCGGGTGACCAACCCCTTCTTGGCGAGCCGGTCCAGCACCGTCATGACGGTGGTGTAGGCGATGTCCCGTTCCTGCGCGATGCTCGAGTGCACCTCACGGACCGTCATCGCCGCGTCCGGGTCGGATGTGTCGATGGCCCAGAGTCGGTCCATCACGGCCCGTTCGAGATCCCCCAGGCGTGTCTTGCGAACGATCTGCACGGCGCCTCCTCTCGTCGTCTTCCGTCGGCTCAGGCTCGGCCTCATGGTCGATCGTCACTCCCCTCTACTCTACTACGACGTGCGGTAGTAGACACGTCGACATCATGATTTATTTCGATCACGGTGTCAAAATCATCGAGTCCGTCGGCCCGGTGCGAGACCATGACCAGGGTCCGATCAGCGGTCGCCTCCCGCAGATCCCGCAACACCGCCACGGCCGTCGCATGGTCGAGGTGCGCCACTGGCTCGTCGAGGAGGACGGCAGGCCGCTCACTGACCGCCGCCCGTGCGATCGCGAGCCGGGCCCGTTCGCCGCCGGAGACCCCACGCCCGCCGGCGCCGAGCATCGTGTCCAGACCGTCCGGCAACTCGGCCAACAGCCCGGCCAGACCGGCCCGACGCATACCGCCGATGAGGTCCTCGTCGGTCGCGCCCGGGTTGGCCAGGCGGAGATTCTCACGCACCGTCGAGGCGAAGACGTGCGGCTCGTCGTCGACGATCGCGAACCGGGCGCGGGTCTGGTCGAGGTCGAGGTCGCGGTACGAGACGTCGGAGAGCGCATAGTCGCCGCGGGCCGGGTCGAGGTGCCGGGCCAGCACCGCGAGCAGGGTGGACTTGCCCGCGCCGTTCGGGCCGGTGATCGCCAGCGACGCACCCGGTTCGATGGTCAGCGTTACGCGCGGCATATCCATCTGCTCACCCCGCCACGATGCCTGGACCGCATCGGTGCTCAGCTCCGGCGCAGGGTCGGGTATGCGGTCCCCGCCTTCCGCGACCGCCGGCACCTGGTCGAGCAGGTCGGCCACGCGCTGCTGGGCGCCCTCCGAGCGGGCCTGGGCCCGCATCGCCTCGGCCAGTGGCGCGAGCCCGTCGCCGAGCGCGACCGGGAGGACGACGAGGAGGGCGGCGATCGGGCCGGAGGGGACGTCGCGCAGCGCGATCCAGGCGTTGGCTGCGGTGGCCAGACCGGTGGCGAGGAGGATCATCCCGGCCACGAGGGAACGGCCCCGGGCCTGACGGCGCACGGCGGCCTGCCAGGTCGCGTGCGCGTCGCTGAGCCAGGTGCGGGCGTCGGCCTCAGCGCCGATGGCCTGCAACTCGAGGCTGGAGCCGGCGACGAGGTCGGAGACCTGCTGGACGCGGGCGCGGGCCGCGAGAAGTTCGGCCTGCGAGGAGCGTTCGAGGACATAGGCGAGGTATGACGCGGCGGCCACCGTGAGGATGAGCAGCGCGATGACCAGCCCTGCAAGTGGCGTCACCAACGCGGCCAACACCACCCCGAGGAGCCCGGCGACCAGACCGGAGAGCACGGGCACGGTCACCCGGACCTGGGCGTCGACGACGTCGGTTATGTCGTCGACCACTCCGGCGAGGACGCTCGACCGGGACCGACGACCGAGGCGAGCCGGGGTGAGGGGGACGAGGGCCGCATACATCGTCGATCGGCGCCGGGCCAGATCAGCCAGGGCAGCGTCGTGGGAGAGCAGTCGCTCGACGTAGCGCAGCACCGGCCGGGCGATGCCGAAAGCCCGGACCCCGACGACCGCGACGAGAAGGGTGAGGATGATCGGGCGCTCGCTGGCCCGCACGATGAGCCAACCGGAGGTCGCCGTCAGGGCGATGCCGCTCGCGGTGGCGAGGCCGCCGACGAGACCGGAGAGCAGGATCCGGGACGACGGGCGCAGGGAGACGGCGGAGTTCACGCGCGCACCTCCGCCGACTCGAGGTGGACGTGCTGGTCGGCGATCTCGAGCAGCTCGGGCCGGTGGGTTACGACGACGACGGTGCGGCGGGTCGCGAGTTCGGCGATGACGTCGTGGATCGTCGCGCTCGAGGTGCTGTCGAGGTGGGCGGTCGGCTCATCGAGGAGGACGACCGGGGCGGTGGACAGCAGGGCGCGGGCCAGGACGAGCCGGGCCCGTTGCCCGGCGGACAGTCCGAAGCCGTCGTCGCCGAGCATCGTGTCCAGGGAGTGCGGGGTCGCGGCGATCGCACCCTCGAGCCCGACCCGGCGCAGCACCTCCCACAGCGCGGCGTCGTCGGCGGTGTTGCCGAGGCGCAGGTTGTCGCGGATCGAGGCGGCCGCGACGAAGGGACGCTGCGAGACCAGGTGCGCCGGGCCGGCGGTGACGGTCCCGGACTCGGGGGTGCGCAGCCCGGCGAGGAGTTCGAGGAGGGTCGACTTGCCGACCCCGGACGGTCCGGTCAGGACGGTCAGGCCCGGCTCGGCGTGGAAGGTCAGGTCGGTGATGACCGGCGTGGCCGCGCCGGGATAGGTGTAGGTGATGGCGTCCGCGGCGGCGTGGACGACCGCCGCGCGCGACTTCATCCCGGAACCGCCGACTTCGGACCGGAACGGTTCCTGCCCGGAGTTGTCGTTTCTCGCCAATGGCGGGAAAGGTGAGTCAGAGCCGTCCGCCAGCGCGGCGGTGATGGACTCGATCGCCTCGGCGCCGTCGGCGGCGGCGTGGAACTCCTGGCCGACGCGGCGCACCGGCCAGTACGCCTCCGGTGCGAGGAGGATCGCGAGCAGGCCGGGACCGAGGTCCATGCTCCCGTTCGCGAGCCGGATGCCGCACCACACGGCGACGATGGCCACCGAGATCGAGGCGAGCAACTCCAGTGCCGCCGAGCTCATGAACGCCAGTCGCAGGGTGCGCATCGTCGCGATCCGGTGCCGGTCGCTGACGGTGCGGATCGTCTCGACCTGCTTCGCGCCGCGGCCGTATGCCACGAGGGTCGGCAGGCCGCGCATGACGTCGAGGAAGTGCCCGGACAGCGCGGAGAGCGCCTTCCAGCGGGTTGCGGTGTCCTCGGCGGTCCGGTGCCCGATGAGCGCGGCGAACAGCGGCAGGAGCGGCACGGTGAGGATGACGATGACCGCCGAGGTCCAGTCGACGAAGAGCATCGCGATGATCGCCAGCGGCGGGACGACGGCGGCGTGGATGAGGCTCGGCAGGAAACGGGCCGCATACGGCTCGACGGCGGTGCAGCCCTGGGCGGCGAGGGTGCTCGCCTGCGCCGGGTCGAGGGTGCGGTCCGCGGGGGTGGCCAGCCAGTGGTCGATGAGTCGCTCCCGCAGGGCGGCGGCGACCTTGACCCCGGCCCAGGCCTGGATGGCCTCGGCCAAGTATGCGAGAACCGCCCGGGCAGCGAACAGCACCACGAGGATGATGGCGCTGCGGGTCAGGTCCCCGCGTTCGACGACATCGACGACGACCTGGGCGAGGACGAAGACGAGGGCGATCGTCGCAGCACCCTGGAGGATGCCGACGACCCCCAGTGCCGCGACCGGGCCCCGGGTGGCGGGGACGAGTCGAAGCAGCTGGGGGTCGAACGGCCTCATGCGCTCAGAGGGTACTTGCTCTGCCGGTCCGCACTGAGCGGGCTGACGGTCGCGGTCAGGGCACCGAGACCGGAGCCGGGATGTGATCGGTGGTCAGGCGCTTGCGGAACACCCAGTACGTCCACGCCGTGTAGGCCAGGACGATCGGGGTGAACACGAGTGCGGCGCCGGTCATGATCTTCAGCGTGAGCGGGGAACTCGCGGCATTCTCGATCGTCAGCGACCACTCGGGGTTGGTCGTGCTCGGCATGACGTTCGGGAACAGCACGAAGAAGTACGTCGCCACGGCCATCGCCGTCGTGATCATCGTCGCGGTGAACGCCTTGCCCTCAGCGCCCTGGATGTTGAACCAGATGCCGGCGAGCAGCGCGACCGCGGCCACGACGGTGGTGATCCAGGACCACATCGTGCCGGCGGTCAGGCCGAGCCACAGGAGCAGCACGACGGCGAGGACCGCGGTGACCAGTCCGGCCTTGGTGCCGACCGCGCGGGCCTCCTCGCGGATGCCCCCGTCGGTCTTCAGCGCGGTGAAGAACGAACCGTGGGTCAGCGCCAGACCGACGATGACGAGTCCACCGAGCAGGGACATCGGGTTGAGCAGGGTGAGGAGGTTGCCGGTGAACTCGGAGGCGCCGGGAGGGGCACCCTCGGGCAGTTCCAGCGGCAGGCCGCGCACGACGTTGGTCAGCGCGACGCCGACGAGGAACGGCGCGAGGAAGGACCCGCCGATGATCGACCAGTCCCAGTTGCGGCGCCACTCGTCGTTGTCCCGCTTGCCGCGGTACTCGAAGCCCATGTTCCGCACGATGAGTGCGACGAGGACGAGCAGCAGCGGCAGGTAGAAGGCGCTGAACATCGTGGCGTACCAGTGCGGGAAGGCGGCGAAGGTGGCGCCACCGGCGGTGAGCAGCCAGACCTCGTTGCCGTCCCAGTGCGGGCCGATCGTGGTCAGCAGGACCCGGCGGCGCTTCTCCGCCTTCTCCGGTGTGACCTCGGACGAGCCGGACAGCCCGCCCTTGCGGCCGAGGATCGGAAGGAGCATCCCAACGCCGAAGTCGAAGCCCTCGAGAGCGAGGAAGCCGACCCACAGCACTCCGATGAGGATGAACCAGAAGGTTGCGAGATCCATCGTGATTCCTTGTCTTTATCTCGTGGCGCCGACTCAGTAGGCGAAGGCCAGCGTGTCGTTGTCGTCGCTGACCGACGCCTGGTGGTCGTCGTAGGACTCCGGACCCTTGCGGGTGTAGGTGAGGAAGAGCTTGACCTCGACGACTGCGAGGATCAGGTAGAGGAGGGTGTAGACGATCATCGAGATCCACACCTCACCGGTGGTGACCGCGGGTGAGACACCGGCCTCGACCGTCATCAGTTCGTTGACGATCCACGGCTGGCGACCGATCTCGGTGAAGATCCAGCCCCAACTGTTCGCGAACACCGGCATGAGTGGGGTGAGGATCGCGACCCACAGCCACTTGCGGTCCGAGACGTAGCGACCCTTGCGGGTGGCCCACAGAACCGCGGCTGCGAACGCCATCGTGACGAAGCCCAGACCCATCATGAACCGGAACGACCAATAGGTCAGCGGGATGATCGGGGTGTAGGTCGCGTCGTAGATGATCGTGTCGGGGTTGCCGCCGTACTGCTCGATGTACATCTCGCGCAGTTCGTTGATGCCCTTGACCTCACCGTCGAAGGAGCCGGTGCCGAGGAAGGACAGCAGGCCCGGGATCGCGATGATGTCGGTGGCCTCGGAGCCGTCGAGCTTGCCGATCGACAGGACCGAGAACGGGGCATTGGTCTGGGTCTCGTAGAGCGCCTCGGCCGCGGCCATCTTCATCGGCTGGACCTCGGTCATGATCTTGCCCTGGATGTCGCCGGAGACGACGACGCCGAGGGAGGCGACGAGGGTGACGATCGCACCGACGCGGGCGGACTTGCGCCACATCTCCTGGTCGGCCGGCGGGTCGTTCTTGAGCATCCGGTAGATCGCGACACCCATGACGACGGCGCCACCGACCATGTAGGCGGAGGTGATGACGTGCGGGAAGGTGACGAGTTGGACCTTGTTGGTCAGCACCGCGATGAAGTCGGCCATCTCGGCGCGGCCGGTCTCCTCGTTGAAGCGGTAGCCGACCGGGTTCTGCATGAAGGCGTTGGCCGCGAGGATGAAGTACGCGGACAGCACCGTGCCGATGTGCACGATCCACATCGTCGCCGCATGCAACTTCTCCGGGATGCGTCCCCAGCCGAAGATCCACAGGCCGAGGAAGGTGGACTCGAGGAAGAAGGCCAGCAACGCCTCGAACGCCAGTGGTGCCCCGAAGATGTCACCGACGAAGCGGCTGTAGTCCGACCAGTTCATCCCGAACTGGAACTCCTGGACGATGCCGGTCACGAGGCCGAGCGCGAAGTTGATCAAGAAGAGCTTCCCGAAGAACTTCGCCAGGCGCATGTCGTCCGGATTCTTCTTGCGCACGTAGCGGGTGTGGTACCACGCGACGATCGCCGAGAGTCCGATCGTGATCGGGACGAACAGGAAGTGGTAGACGGTCGTGATGGCGAACTGCCACCGGGCGAGGTCAACGTTGCTCATTCCCACGAGCTCCTTGAAAGTGCAAAGAACTACTACATGACGTAGTTCAATGTATCGACCTCGGTTGAACTATTCGAATCGGGAGCCGGGTTGCCGCCTGTCTGTTTGGTCACAAGATGCCGTCGGCGGGAACCCGACCCGTGCCGCCCGAGCCGCTCAGCCGCCCGGCTCGGGCGGATAGGGCCGCAGGCGCAGTTCCTCGACCGAGGCGGTGGCGAGCTCCCGCATCCGGATGACGTCGAACTCCGCGGCCCCGGCCGCGGCGAAGGCCTCGATCATCAGGTCGACGTGCAACCAGGCCCGCTGGCTGAGGTCGGCCGAGCCGGCCTCGGCGACGCGTTTGGCAAGCTGGATCGTCGCGCGCATGAAGCGCGGGTCGCCCCCGCTGTGGATCCGCAGGTCGTCGAAGACGAGGTCGATGAGCTCGATCGGTCGCGGCCGGCGCAGTACGAGACGCAGCTCTCCCTCCCGGTCGGCGATTCCCTCCGGCGGCTCCCCGCCGCGGGCGATGGCCGCCACCCCCGAGCCGAGCTCCTCGACCGCGTTCTGGGCGGTGTAGGAGTCGTTGACCCCCGAGGACATGGCCCGGACCGCGACCTCGGTGACCTGCTGGAGGGCGAAGCGGATGTCCTGGTGCGGGCTGCGTGCGGCGCCCACCGTGACGTGGGAGCGGATCATGTCGGCGATCGACCGATCCTCGTCCTCGTCCCCGACGGCTGCGCCGGCGTCAGCCCGTCGCTGCACCCGCGCGAGCTGCTCTTCGGCGATGACATGGTCCCCGACCCGCGGAATGATCTCGATGACGACGTCCTGGGTGCGCGCCCAGGTGAGCAGGGACGAGGTGTCGACAGTATTGAGATATCCGTTCGCGCCGACGGTGACGACCTCGACGTCGGGATCGTCCGAGTCCAGCCGGACGGCCGGGACGGCGTCGTCGTCCCAGTCCTCCTCGGTGGCGGGGTACTCGCGGCCCGCGACCCGAGTCAGGTCGGCGCGCACCGCCTTGACGAGGGTGGAGATCTGGATCGAGTCGGCGATGTGGTGGATGAAGTAGACGAGGCAGCCGATGTTGACGAGCGCCACGAGCAGTGCCAGATAGACCGAGATGTAGGGGACGAACGCCTCCCGGCCCCGGTCACTGTCGGCCGAGGTGACTGAGCGCAGCACGACGATGCAGTATGCGAAGGTCGCGACGAACACGCCGAGCACGAGTTGGTTGCCGCGGTCCTTCATGAAGTTGCGAACCAGTCGCGGCCCGTAGGACGAGCTCGCGGTGGCGATGACCGAGATGGTGATCGAGAACGCGGTTCCGGCGACGGCCAGGACCGAGCCGCCGATCGTCGTGAGCAGACCGCGGCTGCCGTCCACGCCGAGGGCGAGCTGGGAGTTGCCCGCCCAGTCCAGGTCGATGCGCCGATCGAGGAACAGGGTCAGCTGGGAGAGGATGACGGCCAGGACGACGAGCACCGCGGGCAGGAACCAGAACGACTCCCGCGCCCGCACATAGCGCTCCTTCCAGCGGAACCCCATCAGCGCCCAGCCCCCGGGCGCAGACCGCTGCCGTCGACGGTGCTCATGGCTCGACGACTCCTCACAGACGACTCGACCTCGGTCCTGCCGCCCCCAATCTACGTGCGTGAGCGCCGGTGGGTGTCGGCCGGGTCAGGGTCGGATCAATCCAGGAGCTGCTCCGGACGGCCTATTCCGGATAGCCCTGCGGGTTCTGCGATTGCCAGCGCCACGTGTCGGCGCACATGTCGTCGATGGATCGCGTGGCCCGCCAACCGAGTTCGTTGTGCGCCCGGGTGGGGTCGGCATACGACTCCGCAATGTCACCGGCCCGCCGCGGGAGGACCTCATAGGGCAGTTCCCGCCCGCAGGCCCGTTCGAACGCGTGCAGCAGCTCGAGCACCGAGGTCCCCTGTCCCGTGCCGAGGTTCCACACCGACACCGGGTCCTCGACCTGGGTCAGCCGGTGCAGGGCGGCGATGTGGCCGGCCGCGAGATCCTCGACGTGGATGTAGTCCCGCACCCCGGTCCCGTCCGGCGTCGGGTAGTCGTCACCGAACACGCCGAGTCGTTCCCGCAGCCCGACCGCGACCTGGGCGATGTAGGGCATGAGGTTGTTCGGGATGCCGGCCGGGTCCTCGCCCATCGTGCCGCTCGGATGGGCGCCGACCGGGTTGAAGTAACGCAGCAGCGCGATCCGCATCCGCGGGTCGGTCGCCGCCACGTCCCGGAAGACCTGCTCCTGCATGACCTTGGTCCAGCCGTAGGGGTTGGTCGCCGAGGTCGGCAGGTCCTCACGCATCGGGACCGGCGCATCCGCGCCGTAGACCGTTGCGGAGGAGGAGAACACGAGGGTGCCGACCCCGTGCCGCTGCATCGCCCGCAGCAGCGAGAAGGTCGTCCCGAGGTTGTTCTCGTAGTACGCCAGCGGCTGTTCGACACTCTCCCCGACGGCCTTGAACCCGGCGAAATGGATGACCGCGTCGACCGGTTCGTCGGCGAAGAGCTGCTCGGTCTTGTCCCGATCGGTCAGGTCGAACGCGTGCAGTTCCAGCGGTTGTCCGGTGAGCGCCTCGATCCGGGCGACGACGGACGGTTTGGCGTTGGCGAAGGAGTCGACGACGACGACGTCATGGCCGGCGGCGACGAGCTGGACGACGGTGTGGGAGCCGATGAAGCCGGCCCCGCCGGAGACGAGGACACGCATGACTCAACGGTATGCGGTGCTCGCCGCGGTCGGCGGCGTCGGGTCCTCGCCGGGTCCTGGCGGCGGGATCAGGCAGCGCGGGCCAGGAGGGCCCGGAAGAAGACGGTCTCGATGTCCTTCGGGTGGAGCGCCACGTAGCTCGTGCCGTTGGTCGCGTCCGAGATCGCCTGCAGCGCAGAAGGATCGGTGTCCGGGCCGATGCCGATGGTGACGATCCGCACCGGTCGTTGCGGGTCGGACTTGGCCTGGAGTTCGTTGAGCAACTGCGGCAGGGACAGTCCGTCGGTGCTGTCGTCGTTCTCGCCGTCGGTGATGAGGACGACCGAGTTGACGTACCGCTCGTCGAACTCCTTCTGGACCTCGAGGAAGGCGGCCAGTGCCGTGTCGTACAGGCCGGTGTCCCCACCGAGCCGGTCGCTGATCGCGATGATCTCGTCACTGAGGACCTGGCGGTGGGTCTTGCCGTCGACATTGTCGCTGAGCAGCCGCATCGGAGCGATCGGCACCCAGTCCTCCCGGTTCGGTCCACGCGCCGTGGAGAATATCCACGCACCGATCTGTGATCCGTCGGGCAGGATCGCGAGGGCGTCGAGGGTGGCCTTCTGGAGCAGGTCGATCCGGGACGAGTCGCCGGCGGCCCATCGCATGGATCCGGAGACGTCGATCGCGGCGAGCATCCGCATGTCGAGGCGCAGCGTCTCCCACAGGCGAGTCGTCTCGAGCGAACGCTCCGGGTCGATGACCGGGGCGACCTCGTACTCCGTCGGCTCGACGCCGTTGATCGTCGGGCCGGGTGAGGCGGAGGTGCGGAAGCCGGCCTCGGCGAGACGGGCCTGGACGTTCTCCGCCTGCAGCCCGGTGACGAACTCCTCGACCGCCGTGGCGAGGTCCTCGGGCAGGTCGGCGCGCGCATACACCGGATAGGTCAACTCGGGGGTGCCGCCGGCCGGGATGTGCCGGCGCAGGCCGGAGTCCGGGGTCCCGGAGACATGGTTGGCCAACCGCTGCTCGGAGACCGGGAAGGGTGTGACGTCACCGGCCTCCTCGTCCTCACTGGCGAACGCGGCGGTGTCACTGTCCCGGGCGAAGCGGGACAGGAAGATCATCCGCTGGCCGAGGATGAGGTAATCGTCGCCGGTGGCCGGCACCGCACCGCGGGCGGTGTCCAGGGCGAGCCGGCTCGCCGCGCTCGTGCTCGGCTGAGCCATCTGGATCGCGGTGGTACCGGTGAACATGTCCCGCCACGTCGCCGTGGCCGGGACCGAGTTGTTCTCCGCCGGGGAGGCGCCCACCGCAAGAACGACCGGCGTCCGGGCCAATGATCCGAGATTGCGCCACCCCTCGGCCGTCAACTCCGGCGCGGCGTCCGGGGGCGGGGTGACCGCCAGACTCGCCATCGTGAACTGTCCCCGACCGGAACGGTGCTCGGTGATCCGACTGGTCCAGTCGGCCGCGTCCGGGATCCACACCTGCGGGGCCTGACCGGCCTCGATCGCGTCGGCCACCTCACGGGCCGGGGTGGCCGTGATCTCATAGGTGACGCATGCGTCCTCCGGGACCTGCTCGGCCGCCAACTCCACGGCCGACGCGACCTCGGGTGCGGCAGCGACCGACACCGTGGCCACCTGCCCGCAGACGACCGGGGTCGTCGGGGCGGTCGCGGTCGTCGAGCCGAGGTTGCTACGTCCGACGAGTTTGGTCACGGCGAAGCCGGCAGCGACGACCGCGACGGCGATCGCTGCGATGAGCAGGATGGTGGGCCGGTCGAATCGCGCTGTCGTGGTGCTCGCGTGCCGACCCCGATTAGGAAACTGTGACATGTTTGCTGGTCCAGGAGTGGAGCGACGAGGGGCGGGGTCAGCGTAGCGAGATCGGTTCGTGTCAAGCGACTTCGCTGTGACCGTCATTACAGTGAGGGGTATGACATCGACGTCCGCGACCACCGCCACCGACTCCGCTGCCGGCCCTCTCGCCGACCTCATCGCGCGGCACGAGGAGGTTCTCGGTCAGGCCGCCGCAGCGCTGTCCGCCCGCACGTTCTACGCGCGCTATCCCGACTCCCCCTCACCCCGTGTCCACGGTGAGGGTGCCGCCGAAGCCGGGCTGACCGCATACCGAGGTCACCTCGATGCGGACTTCGACCTCGGTGACCAACCCAACACCGGCGCCTCGGTCGGATCCGAGGTCTCGCCGTACGGACCCGTCCTCGGCGTGCGGTATCCCCAGTTCGACATCGATGCCGGGCTGGCCGCTGCGCTCGCGGCGATGCGGGACTGGCGCGATGCCGGGCCCCGGGCCCGGGCGGCCGTGTGCGTCGAGATCGTCGACCGGCTGCACGCCCGCTCCTTCGAGATCGCCAACGCGGTCCAGCACACGAGTGGGCAGCCGTTCGTCATGGCCTTCCAGGCCGGTGGGCCGCAGGCGCAGGACCGGGCGCTCGAGGCGATCGTCGCCGCCCTGGTCGAGCAGGAGCGCATCCCCGCCTCGGCGCGGTGGGAGAAGCCGGGCCGGGACGCACCGCTGGTCATGGTCAAGGACTATGTGTGCGTCCCGCGCGGGGTGGCGCTCGTCATCGGCTGCAACACCTTCCCGACGTGGAACGCCTATCCGGGCCTGTTCGCCTCCCTCGCCACCGGCAACCCGGTCATCGTCAAACCGCACCCGCGGGCGGTGCTGCCGCTGGCGATCACGGTGGCGGTCTGCCGTGAGGTGCTCGCCGAGGCGGGCTTCGATCCGGCGCTGGTCCAGTTGGCGGCCGAGGGGGACGGGGAGCGGCTCGCCGCCGACCTCGCGCTGCGGCCGCAGATCGCGATCATCGACTACACCGGCGGACCGGCCTTCGGCGGCTGGCTGGAGCGGGAGGCCGGCGCGCTCGGGAAGGCGGTGTTCACCGAGAAGGCCGGCGTGAACACGATCGTCATCGACTCCACCGACGACGTGCGCGGGATGCTCGCCAACCTCGCCTTCTCCCTGACGCTCTACTCGGGGCAGATGTGCACGACCCCGCAGAACCTCTACGTCCCCGCCGCCGGGATCGGGACCCCGGACGGGGTCCTCTCGGTCCCCGAGTTCGCGACCGCGCTCGGGGAGGCGATCGGGCAGCTCACCGGTGAGGACGCCCGGGCCGTCGAACTGCTCGGGGCAACCGTCAACGACGGGGTCCGGGCGGTGTCGGCGGGGCTGGCCGACCTGGCGGCCGAGGCCGACGGCGAGATCGTCGTCAGCCCCCGGGAGGTGACGCACCCGGCCTATCCCGACGCCGTCGTGCGCACCCCGGGTGTCGTCCGACTCGACGTCGGGCGGGAGGACATCTACACGCAGGAGTGCTTCGGGCCGCTGTCCCTGCTCATCGTCACCGACTCCACCGAACAATCGCTCGCGCAGTTCGTCGACACGGTGCGTGAACACGGGGCGATGACCGCGGCCGTCTATTCGACATCGGAGGCGGTGCTCGCGGCGGCGCGCGAGGCCGCCCTCGATGCGGGTGTCGCGCTCTCGGAGAACCTCACCGGTCAGGTGTTCGTCAACCAGACCGCGGCGTTCTCCGACTTCCACGGCACCGGCGCGAACCCGGCAGCGAACGCGGCCTACACGGACGCGGCGTTCGTCGCCCCGCGGTTCCGGGTCGTCGCGACCCGCCGCCACGTCCCCGCCTGAGAATTGCGTTTCCCGCCAGATGCGTTAAAGGCGAACTCCACCACGGAAAGGAAGCGTGGTGGAGTTGACGTTTCCCGCATTTGGCGGGAAACGCAAGGTGGCGTCAGTCGGTGTCGGGGACGAGGACGTTGAGGATCATCGAGACGAGCGTGATGACGATGCCGCCGATGACCGAGGTCCAGAAGAAGTTGTCGACACTGAAGTCGAGGCCGACCTTGCCGGAGAACCACGACGTCAACCACAGCATCGCCGCGTTGACGATGAGGGTGAACAGCCCGAGGGTCAGCACGATCGCCGGGAAGGCGAGGAACTTTGCGATCGGTTTGACGACGGCGTTGATCACCCCGAAGACGAGGGCGACGAGCAGGATCGTCAGCAGCCGGGTGGACAGCTCGGGGGCCTCCTCGCCGAGACTGATGCCCTGGACGGCCAGCGCCGCGACCCACAGCGCGATGCCGTTGACGACGGTCTTGATGAGGAATCCCTTCATGGGGACATCGTTGCAGATGCAGCACCTCGGCGACCGCAACCGGACCGGCCCACCCAACGAGCCGGGACGCCGCAGCGGGGTCGGCCGCCCCGGTGCGGCCTCTACAGTGAACCTATGAGCGAGTCGACGTCGACCCCTTCACCCGGCACCGGACCCCGGATCCGGGAGGCGCTGTCCCGACTGCCCGCCTACGTCCCCGGCAAGCCCGCGTCCGCACCGCCCGGGATCACCGCATACAAACTGTCGTCGAACGAGAACCCCTATCCGCCGCTGCCGTCGGTGCTCGCCGTCGTCCAGGAGGCGGCCGGCCAGATCAACCGATACCCGGACATGGCGGTCGGTGAACTCACCGCGACGCTGGCCGACGCGCTCGGTGTCCCGGCCGAGTGCCTCGCGACCGGCACCGGGTCGGTCGGGGTGCTCGGTCAGGTGATCCAGGCCTGCTGCGACCCCGGCGACGAGGTCATCTACGCGTGGCGGTCCTTCGAGGCCTACCCGATCGTCACGACCCTCGCGGGCGCGGTCCCGGTCCAGGTGCCGCTCGACGCCGAGCACCGGCACCGCCTCGATGCGATGGCCGACGCGATCACCGACCGGACCCGGGTCATCCTCGTCTGCACCCCCAACAACCCGACCGGCACGGTCGTCCACGACGACGAGCTGCGGGCCTTCCTGGCCCGGGTGCCGTCCGATGTCCTCGTCGTCATCGACGAGGCGTATCTCGAGTTCGTCCAGGACGCCGCGGCCCCGGATGCGCTCGCAATCTGGCGGGAGCACCCCAACGTGATGGTGCTGCGCACGTTCAGCAAGGCCTATGGTCTCGCCGGTCTGCGGGTGGGGTATGCGGTGGCGCACCCGGACGTGGCCGTCGCCCTGCGCAAGACTGCTGTCCCGTTCGGGGTGAACTCCCTGGCGCAGGTCGCGGCGGTCGCATCCCTCGGCGCGGTCGACGAGTTGCAGGAGCGGGTCGACGCCCTGGTCAAGGAGCGTGGCCGGGTCGTCGACGGGCTGCGGGACCAGGGGTGGGACCTGTCCGAGACCGAGGCGAACTTCGTCTGGTTCGACCTCGCGGAGCAGTCCGGGGAGTTCGCGGCGGCGTGCGAGGCGGCCGGGTTGATGGTCCGCCAGTACGGCAGCGACGGGGTGCGGGTGACGATCGGGGAGCCGGAGGCCAACGACCGGTTGGTGCAGGTCTGCGCCCGCTGGCGGGCTGAGCACTGACCAGTCGAACTCTGAGCAGCCGAGCCCTGATGATGTGACCGGCGCGGGCTGCGGCGGCCGGTCTCAGGGCAGCGTCTGCTCGGCGAGAAAAGCCTGCCTGCGGCCGATGATGTATGCGCGCATCGCCTCGGGCGTCATGACGCCCGGATCCCCGTAGTCGGCTTCGGTCGCCGCGGCCAGTTCCGGTGGCAGGTCGTCGATGATCGCGTCGAGGACCCGGTGGTCGGTGATCTCCTCGTCGATAACGGCGGCCATGGCGCGGGCGGCCGGGGTGCGGAGCAGGTCGTGGTGCCGCAGTTGGGCGACCAGGCCCGTGAGCAGCACCTCCCAGGTCGTCATCGGCTCCTGCTTCGCGGTCGCCGACTCGGCGGCGGAGTCGATGAACGCGAACGGCACCTGGGCGAACCGTTGCTGCCGGGCGACGAACCCGGCGATCCAGTCGGTGTCGAAGGAGAAGTCGAAGCTGACCGGGTCGGCGATGAGTTCGGTGAGGAGGGTGGCTTCGTACAGTTTGAACGCCGCCTGGGTGTCGAGGATGCCGAGGGAGAAGATCTCGGCCCCGACCATGCGTTGCATGTGCCGCAGGTTCTTGATGCCGACGCCCCACCGGGCCGCGTCCTTGACGAGCACCGAGTCCGGGTGTCGGCGGTCCCCGAGGACGACCGGGACCTGATCCTCGACGTGGGGACGCAGGAGCAGGCCGAGCTGCCCCAGGTGCACCGAGGCGTCCGCGTCGGTGTAGACGACGACATCGGCGCCGTCGGCGATGGCCCGCTCGGCGCCGAGGATGATCGAGCCGCCCTTACGGGAGTCGTCGGCACTTGCGAGGTGACGCAACGGCCCGGAGTCGGTCGGCACGTGCTCGGCGAGGTGGAGCACCCGGACCTGATCCCCGCCGGGGGTCGCGGCGGCGATCTCCGCGGCGAGGGCGCCGCTGCCGTACGGGCAGCCGTCGTCGACGGCATACATGGTCCATGTGACCGGGGTGCCGGCCGTGGCCCACTGCAACTGCTCGATCTTCACGCGCAGCGCGTCCTCACCGTGCGGGTTGTCCGGCCCGTGGGGCCGCAGCCGGTGCTGCTCACCCCACATCGCGAAGACCACGGCGACGTGGATCGGGCGGACCTGCTCGCCGAGGAGCCAGCGCCGCGACTCGACGAGTTTGTGCACGATCCGCCACTGCAGGGGAGCGCTCGGGTCGGTGGCGGATGCGGCCAGGGGCGCGGGGTCGAGATCGGCGGCGAGCACCCGGTCGGCGAGCGTGACGAGGTGCTCCTGGTCGGCGGCGCGGGTCAGGTCGACCTCGGGACGGGCCGTGGCGCGCAGGGCCGCGAGCGTGTCGGGAGGGGTCATCGTCCGGCGTCGGTGCCCGTCACTCCACGTCCGGGTCGGTGACCCGTTCCACGACGAGGGCCTGTCCCTGCTGGCAGTACGACATCATGTTCGGGTCGACGTGGCCGGTGACCTTGACCCGGGTGCCCGGCCCGATCTCGGACATGTCGTCGTGGGTCACCGAATACACCTCGCCGCTCTCCTCGTCGGTGAGGACGAAGCAACCGGCCTCGACGCCGTCCTCGAGGGTGCCGATGACGGTCACCGGGGTCGGCTTGCCCGGCGGTGGTGGGGATACCTCAGGACTCGTCGGTGCCGGCGACGGTGACTCCACCGGCGCCGATGTCGGCGCAGTCGGGCCCGTCGGGCCGGGATCGGCCGGAGGTTCGGAGCCCGAACCACACGCGGAGAGGACCAACGCGAGCACGAGGGCAGCGGCCAGATGAGGGAGAGGTGCGCGTCGCATACCTCCATCGTGCGCGACTGCGCGGCTGCCGTCCACTGGACCGATCCGTCCGGATGATGAGATTCTGCGGTCTTTTGGGTACGTTAGGAAGCGACCCTGATGTGACCGGCGCAACACCCCGGGCCGGTCCGTCACTGAACTGTCCACGCAGCACCGACCGTGACTTCAAGGACAAGCAACCGCTGGCCGATGATGCCGCAGCGGGGAAGGAGTGCCGTGACCGACACCGACGTCGACCTCGAGGCGACACCGAGAGCCACCGATCCACTCGCGGCGATCAACGCCAGTCCGAATGTGCGTGACGGCGGCCCGGACATGATCCAACTCCTCACCCCGGAGGGGGTGCGGGTCCCGCACCCCGAATACGACGCGCTCGTCGAATCGCTCAGCGACGAGGACCTGCGCGGCTTCTACCGCGACCTGGTCCTCATCCGGCGCGTCGACACCGAGGCGACCGCACTCCAGCGCCAGGGTGAGCTCGGCATCTGGGCCTCCCTCCTCGGCCAGGAGGCCGCCCAGGTCGGCTCCGGTCGGGCGCTGCGGCCGCAGGACTACGTCTTCCCGAGCTATCGCGAGCACGGCGTCGCCTGGTGCCGCGGGGTGGACCCGATGAACCTGCTCGGCCTGTTCCGGGGGGTCAACCACGGCGGCTGGGACCCGCACGAGAAGAACTTCCACCTCTACACGATCGTCATCGGCGCCCAGGCGCTGCACGCGACCGGCTACGCGATGGGCATCCAGCGCGACGGCGACGTCGGCACCGGCGAGGAGGACCGCGACGCCGCAGTCATCTCCTACTTCGGCGACGGCGCCACCTCCCAGGGGGATGTCAACGAGGCCCTCGTCTTCGCCGGGGTCAACCGGGCCCCGGTCGTCTTCTTCTGCCAGAACAACCAGTGGGCCATTTCGGTCCCGAACGAGAAGCAGCTCCCGAGCCCGATCTACCAGCGGGCCAGTGGCTTCGGGATCCCCGGCCTGCGGGTGGACGGCAACGACGTCCTCGCTGTGTATGCGGTGGCCAAGTCCGCCCTCGACCACGCCAGATCCGGTCAGGGGCCGACGCTCATCGAGGCGTTCACGTATCGGATGGGGGCGCACACCACCTCGGATGACCCGACGAAGTACCGCGTCTCGGCCGAGGTCGAGGTGTGGAAGCACCGCGACCCGATCGCGCGCTTCACCGCGTGGCTGGCCCACGAGGGCATCGCCGACCGGGCCTTCTTCGACCAGGTCGAGGCCGAGGGCGACGAGCTCGCGGCCTCGGTCCGGGAGCGGTGCCTGGCCATGCCGGACCCGGAGCCGCTGGCGATGTTCGACCACATCTACGTCGAGGAGCACCCGGTCGTCGAGACCGAGCGGGCCGAGTTGCGGGCCTACCTCGACAGCTTCGAGGGGGCGCACTGATGACTGCCACGACCCAGAGCACGACCCAGACCACGACCCAGACGATGACGATCGCCCGGGGCATCAACTCCGGCCTGCGCGCCGCGATGGAGCAGGACCCCAAGGTCCTCATCATGGGTGAGGACGTCGGCAAGCTCGGTGGGGTGTTCCGCGTCACCGAGGGGCTGCAGAAGGACTTCGGTGAGGACCGGGTCATCGACACCCCGCTCGCCGAGGCCGGCATCGTCGGCACCGCCATCGGGATGGCGCTGCGCGGATACCGTCCCGTCGTCGAGATCCAGTTCGACGGATTCGTCTATCCCGCGTTCGACCACATCACCAGCCAGGTCGCCAAGATGCGGGCCCGCTCCCTCGGGGCGGTCACCCTGCCGATGGTCATCCGCATCCCCGTCGGCGGCGGCATCGGCGCGGTCGAGCACCACAGCGAGTCGAACGAGGCCTACTTCACCCACACCGCCGGACTGCGGGTCGTGTGCTGCGCGAACCCGGCCGACGCATACTGGATGATCCAGCAGGCCATCGAGACCGACGACCCGGTCATCTTCTACGAGCCGAAGCGGCGCTACTGGGACAAGGGGGAGGTCGACACCTCCGCGCCCGGGATCGGGCTCTTCGAGTCGCGGGTGGTCAAGGAGGGCACGGATCTGACGCTGCTCGCCTACGGCCCGATGGTCAAGACCTGCCTGCAGGCCGCCCAGGTGGCCGAGGAGGAGGGCAAGAGCCTCGAGGTCATCGACCTGCGCTCGCTCTCCCCGCTCGACCTGCCGGCGCTAACCGCCTCGATCCGCAAGACCGGCCGCGCCGTCGTCGTCCACGAGGCACCGACCTTCGGCGGACTCGGCGGCGAGATCGCCGCCCGGCTCACCGAGGACTGCTTCTACCACCTCGAGGCGCCGGTGCTGCGGGTCGGCGGCTACAACGTCCCCTACCCGCCGAGCCGGCTCGAGGAGGAGTTCCTCCCTGACCTGGACCGCGTCCTCGACTCCGTCGACCGGTCCCTGTCCTACTGAGCCCCTGACCCACTCAGCGTCCCCGCGCGCCGCCCATCCGAGCCACGACCAGAAGCGAGATCAGTTCCTGTGACTACCAAGGAGTTCCGTCTACCCGACCCCGGTGAGGGCCTGACCGAGGCCGAGATCGTCACCTGGAAGGTCAAGGTGGGTGACACCGTCAAGGTCAACGACATCGTCGTCGAGATCGAGACCGCCAAGTCGCTCGTCGAGTTGCCCGTCCCGTTCGCCGGCGTCGTCGACGCCCTGCTCGTCGAGGAGGGCGAGACGGTCGAGGTCGGCACCCCGATCATCCGCATCCAGACCGAGCCGGGGGCGGCGACGACCGTCCAGGACGCCCCCGATGCCGGCGCCGTCGAACCCGGTCTCGAAGGTGGTCCGGCGCCGAAGGTCACCGACCCCTCCGGGGCGGTCGACACCGACTCGGCCGAGGCCGGGGACAGCGCCGAGGCCGGTGCCGAGGAGGGCATCGAGGAGGGCAAGATCGGTGGCACCACGTCCACCGGCCGCACCGCCGTCCTCGTCGGCTACGGGGTCAAGCAGACCGACGCCAAGCGCCGCCCCCGCAAGGCCGGCGCCGACCACGCCGAACAACCCGACGGCGACATCGGCGGCGAGCACGAGGCCCGGCTCAACCCGACCCGGGTGAGCCGCTCCACCCGGCCGCTGGCCAAGCCGCCGGTGCGCAAACTGGCCAAGGATCTCGGTGTCGACCTCGGTGAGATCGACGGCAGTGGTGCCGACGGGGTCGTGACCCGCGCCGATGTCGAGGCGTATGCGGCCGGCGGCTCCACGCATACCGCACCTGCTGCGGCGCGGACCCGGGAGCCGGGGGAGCGGGAGACCCGCGAGCCGATCAAGGGGGTGCGCAAGATGATGGCCCAGGCGATGGTCGGGTCGGCGTTCAGCGCACCGCACGTCACCGAGTGGATCACCGTCGACGTGACGCGCACGATGGAGTTCGTCGAGGCCCTCAAGAAGGACCGGGCGTTCCGGGACGTCAAGGTCACCCCGATGCTCGTCCTCGCCAAGGCGATGTGCCTGGCGATCAAACGCCACCCGCTCATCAACTCGACGTGGGACGAGGCGGCCCAGGAGATCGTCGTCAAGCACTACGTCAACCTCGGGATCGCCGCGGCCACCCCGCGCGGCCTCGTCGTGCCGAACATCAAGGGTGCCGACGAGTTGTCGCTGCGGGAGCTCGCGGACCGGCTCGCAGAGTTGACGACGACGGCCCGGGAGGGACGCACCCAGCCGGCCGACATGAGCGAGGGCACGATCACGATCACCAACGTCGGCGTCTTCGGCGTCGACCTCGGCACCCCGATCATCAACCCGGGCGAGTCCGCGATCCTCGCCTTCGGTGCGGTGCGCCGGATGCCGTGGGTCGTGGAGAACGCCGCCGGTGAGGAGGAGATCGTGCCGCGGTGGGTCAGCCAGCTCGCCCTGTCGTTCGACCATCGACACATCGACGGTGAGCTGGGCAGCCGGTTCCTCGCCGACGTCGCGGGCCTGCTGCACGACCCGGCCCGGGCGCTGCTCTTCTGACCGGGAGCACCCGACCGATCCGATCGGTTCGCACCCACCGGGGCGACGAGCGTGACAAGGTGAGCGGATGAGTGAGTCAACGGGAGTCGTCTTCCCGATCGTCGACGGTCGCCGCTCCACGGTGGCGACCGGTCGGGCCGTCGTCGCGGATGCGTTGCGGGCGGTCGATCCGATCGGGGCCACCGCCTGTGAGCGGGAGACGCACTGGCGGGCCGGTTATCTCGTCCACTTCCGGCGGCTCGTCGAGGCGGGTCTGCCGACGGCGGATGCGGCGCTGACGATCGCCCGGGACGGACTGGCCTCGACCCACGGCCGGTTGAAGTGGGGCGACCCGGATGCGGCGGATCAGCCGCTGTCGAGTGCCTTCGGGCAGCATCCGGCGCCGGTGGCGACCGAGGTCGTCGAGGGCTCCGGCGAGGTCGAGCGGGAGTTGACCGTGCCCTACAAGGGCCGCCGGCTCGGTGGGGACGATCTGCGTCGGCAGGTCGAGGACTGGATCGCCCGTGGTGTCGCCGAGCCGTCGCTCGCGGGGATCGTCGACGAGGTCCTCGCCCATCCCGAGTGGCTGAGCCTGCCGGACCGGACCGTCGTCGTCCTCGGTGCGGCGGCCGAGATGGGTCCGCTGCGCAGCCTGCTGCGGTGGGGTGGCACGGTCGCCGCGGTCGACCTGCCCCGAGCTGGGGTGTGGGAACCGGTGCTCGCCGAGGCGGGCCGCTCCGCGGGACGCCTGCTCGTCCCGGCCCGTCCCGGTGACGGACCGCTGGCGACCCGGGCCGGTGGAGACCTCATCCACGACCTGGCCACCGCCGGCACGTGGGTCGGGGGGCTGCCCCGCAGGTTGGTCCTCGGCAACTATGTGTATGCGGACGGCGCCACGAACGTGCGCGTCTCGGCCGCGGTCGATGCGCTGAGCGAACACATCCGCGGGATGCGGGGTCCGGGGGAGGTCGCGCTCAGCTTCCTGGCCACCCCGACCGACATCTTCGCCGTCCCCACCGAGGCGGTCGCGGCCTCGGTCGATGCGTATGCGCACCGTCGGGTGAGCAAGATCCTGCGGGTCCCGTTGCGGACGCTGTCCGGGGGGCGGCTGCTGCGGCGCAACTACGTGCCGGGGGAGGACCCCGGCCTCAACGACTCCGTGGTCACCCAGCAGGGGCCGAACTATCTGCTCGCCAAGCGGATCCAGCGGTGGCGGGCCGCGGTGGCCCGCGATGAGGGGGCGCCGGTGTCGTTCCACATCGCACCCCCGACCCGGACCCGCTCGGTGATCAAGAACCGTGCCCTGGCCGCCGCCTATGCCGGTGCGCACCGGTTCGGCATCGAGGTCTTCGAGCCGGGCACCTCGAACACCCTCATGGCGGCGCTGCTCGTCCACGACATCATGACCGGCCCGCGCGCCTCGCTCGGCCACCCGTGGCTGGACGAGGCACACGGTGCCGTCCACGGCGGGCTCTGGCGCACCGCATACGACCCGCGCAGCGCCCTCGGTCTGGCCGCCCTCCTCGGCGTCGGCGCCTCCCGCTGACCCTTCGCACCCGCCCGCGGGACGGCGGGTTGGCGCCGGGAGAGGCGGGGGCCACATACTGACTGCGCCATGTTCTCCGCCTACCGTCCCGTGCTCACCTTCCCCAAGGTGTGGCCCTTCATCATCGGGGGCATCCTCGCGCGGGTCGGTGGGGCGATGTTCGGGGTGGCCGTCATCGTCATGCTCAGCCAGCGACGCGGGTCCTACACGATCGCGGGGGCGGTCTCGGCGGTCGGGATCATCGTCCTGGCGGTCGCTGGCCCGGTCATCGGGCGGCTCGCCGACAAGTACGGCCAGCGGCGCGCCTCGGTGCCCTTCGTCCTGCTCTCGGTGACCGGGTCACTCGTCACGGTGTGGCTGTCCGCGACGATGGCCCCGATGTGGGCGATCTTCCTCGCCTACGGGATCGCCTCCGTCACACCGGAACTCGGCCCGATGTCCCGGGCCCGGTGGGTGCACATCTTCCGTGACCGGCCGGACCGGCTGCACTCGGCGTTGTCGTTCGAGCAGGTGCTCGAGGAGCTCTCCTTCGTCGTCGGCCCGGTCCTGGCGGTCCTGCTCGCGACGACGTGGTTCCCCGAGGCCGGGGTCCTCGGCGGGGCGGTGCTGTTCGGCGTGGGCATGCTCGTCTTCCTCTTCGCCACCACCCACGAGCCACCGGTCACCCCGCACGCCCACCGCCCGCAGGGGCTGGCCATCCGGCACGCCGGGCTGGCCCCGATCGCGGTCATCCTCGTCATGACCGGGATCATCTTCGGCTCCAACGAGGTCGTCGCTGTCGCCGTCGCCGACGAGGCCGGCACTCCGCGGATGTCCTCGATGATCCTCGCCGCTTTCGCGCTCGGTTCGGCCGCCTCCGCGATCATCTTCGGCGCCCTGGCCTTCCGGATCTCCCAGACCCGCCGACTGCTGCTAGCCGCCCTCGGCATGTTCGTCCTCGAGGCCCCCGCCCTGATCGTCGGACAACTCTGGAACCTCTGGGGGCTGGTCCTCGTCATGCTCGTCGCCGGTGCTGCCACCGCGCCGATGCTCATCACCGCGATGTCCCTCAGTCAGCACCTCGTGCCCCGCGCCCTGCTCACCGAGGCCCTCGCCGTCGCCGTGACCGGCATCCTCATCGGCATCTCGCTCGGCGCCTCCCTCGGCGGGATCGCGGTCGACCATCTCGGGGCGCACGCCGCCTACGCCGTGCCGGTCGGGGCCGGCCTGATCGCCACCCTCCTGGCCCTGATCCGCTACCGTCCGCTCAGCGCGGCCGAACGGGCCGCCGTCGGCACCTGATCGACCGTCCAACCGCGGCGCTTAGGCTGGAGGGCATGAGCACGACGACGACCACCACCTCGCCACGCCGCCCCGCCGGACTCGTGGTCGGGGTCGGCATCGCCATCGGCATCGTCGTCGCCATCCTCGGACTCCTCGCGACCAAGGGCGCCCAGCCACTCGCCCTCGGCGACCCCGGCCCGATCGTGCGGTGGGGACTGCCCGTGCTCGTCGTCACCTGGGAGATCGCCGCCGTCGCGACGGTCGGACTGCTCGGACTGGCCGCCTTCCTCATGCCGGAACGGGGTTCGACGAACCGGCGCCGGACGGCGATGCGGTATGCGACCCGCACCGGCACCCTCTGGGCCGTCGCCAGCGCGTTGACGCTCTACTTCACCTTCGCCGACCTCGTCGGGGCCCCACCGACGTCCGCGGAGGTGTTCTCCCAGTTCACGACCTTCGTCTTCAGCCTCGACCTGACCCGGGTCCTCGCGCTGACGACGATCGCCGCCCTCTTCGTCACCGTCGGGGCCTCCGTCGCCCGATCCCGGGCGACGATGACGTGGCTGACCTTCATCGGACTGCTCGCCATCGTCATCAACGCGATCACCGGCCACGCCGGCAACGCCGAGGGACACGCCACCGCCGTCAACGCGATGGGCTTCCACCTCATCGGCGTCGCCGTCTGGGTCGGCGGGCTCATCGGCCTGGTCCTCATGCGCCGCCACCTCCTCGGCCGCGGCTACGACGCGGACCTCGGCACGACCGTCGAGCGCTACTCCACCCTCGCGCTGTGGGCCTATGTCGCCGTCGCGCTCTCCGGTATCCAGTCCTCGATCGTGCGACTCAACTCGTTCGCGGACCTGACCAGTGCATACGGCGTCCTCATCCTCCTCAAGGCGCTCATCCTCACCGCCCTCGGCGTCTTCGGCTGGCAGCAGCGGCGTTCCGTCATCGCCGCGCTGCGCTCCTCCCCGACCTCGCGGGCGACGTTCGCCCGGCTCGCCGTCGTCGAGGTCGTCCTCATGGCCACCGCGATGGGGCTCGCGGTCGCGCTCGGACGCACTCCACCCCCCGGTGAGGCGCTCATCCCCGAGACCGACATCGTGCGCACCCTGACCGGATTCCCCGACCCGGGGCCGCTGACCGCGATGGACTTCCTCGTCTCGTGGCGGATCGACTGGCTGTTCCTGACCATCGCTGTCCTCGCGATCGGGCTCTACCTGGCCGGGGTGCGCCAGTTGCGCAAACGTGGCGACGCCTGGCCGCTCGGCCGGACCGTCTGCTGGATCGCCGGCTGGCTGCTCTTCCTCTACATGACCTGCGGTGCCCCCGGGATCTGGGGCCGGATCATGTTCTCGACCCACATGATCATGCACATGGGGGTGGCGATGATCGTGCCACTCCTCCTCGTCCCCGGTGCCCCGGTCACCCTCGCGCTGCGGGCCCTGAAGCCGCGCAAGGACAAGACGTGGGGGCCGCGCGAACTCATCCTCCAGATCACCCACTCGCGGATGAACCAGGTGCTGACCAACCCGGTCTTCGCCGCCGTGCTGTTCTTCATCTCGATGGCGGTCTTCTACTACTCGCCGGCCTTCGAGTTGGCGCTGCGGACGCATACCGGACATCTGGTCATGACCGCCCACTTCATCCTCACCGGCTATCTGTTCACCTGGGTCCTCATCGGTATCGACCCCGGCCCGCGGCGGTGGAACCCGCTCATCCTGCTCGTCGTGCTCTTCGTGACGATCTCCTTCCACGCCTTCTTCGGCGTCATCCTCACCGGCACGAACTACCTGCTCGCCCCGAACTTCTTCGAGACGATCAACCTGCCGTGGCTGACCGACCCGTTCGCCGACCAGTACCGGGCCGGTGAGATCGCCTGGGGGGTCGGTGAGGTGCCGACGCTCATCCTCGCGCTCATGGTCGCCCGCAACTGGGTGCGTCAGGACCGGACCGAGACCAAACGCAAGGACCGACAGGCCCGCCGCGACGGGGATGCCGAACTGGCGGCCTACAACGAGATGCTGGCGCAGCGGCGCCGCGAGACCGAACGGATGGGTGGTTGAGATGGGTTCGCTCCTGCGGGTCTCGCTGATCCAGCTCGGGTATGCGGACAGCGAGTCGGTCCGTGACCGCACCGCCCGCGTCGCCGACCTCGTGCGCCGGACCGCTGCGGACCGGACTGATGCTGAGGGTTCCGGCGGCGAGGTGCCCCACCTCGTCGTCCTGCCGGAGCTGTGGGGACCGACCGCCTTCGACTTCCGGGACTGGGAGGAACGGGCCGAACCGCTCGACGGACCGATCGCGACGGCGATGCAGGAGGTGGCCCGCGAGTGCGGCGTCCTGCTGCACGCCGGCTCGATCGTCGAACGGTTGAGTTCCCCTGGGCCGGAAGGAAAGTCGCTGGCGAACACCTCGCTCGTGTTCGGTCCGGACGGGCAGCGGGTCGCGGTGTATCGCAAGATCCACCGGTTCGGGTTCGGTTCCGTGGAGCCCAAGGTCATGGAGGCGGGCTCGGCCCTGGCGAGCATCGAAGTCGCGGATGGGCACCGTGCGGGATTGTCGACGTGCTACGACCTGCGCTTCCCGGAGCTCTACCGGCGCTTGCTCGACGACGGCGCCGAGGTGTTCATCGTCCCGGCCGCCTGGCCGACCGCCCGGGTCGGCGCATGGACCCTCCTCGGGCGGGCCCGGGCCGTCGAGAACCAGTGCTTCGTCCTCGCCTGCAACACCGCCGGCACCCACGGTGGACTTCAGATGGGCGGGCGCTCCCAGGTCGTCTCCCCGATGGGTGAGGTGCTCGCCGAGGCCGGTGCCGACGAGGAGCTCCTCGACGTGACGATCGACCTGGCCGACGTCGCCGTCGCCCGGGAGAAGTTCCCGGTGCTCGCCGATCGGAGGCTCTGACGCTCTGTGTGGGTGCGGCGCGTTTGCGCTGGTCACAGGCGCGCACACGCTAGATTGCAGGCGTCCCTGCCCCATCACCTTCCCAAGGAGCCACCATGTGGATCGGACTCGGTGTCGTCCTCCTCGTTCTGGGCGCCGTCTTCGCCTTTGACGTCATCACCGTCGATGTCCCCGGCGTCGCCGAGAACACGCTCGGCTGGATTCTCATCGCAGCCGGTGTTCTCGCCATCATCCTGTCGTTCGCCATGCGCGGGCGCCGCAGCGTCGGCTACACGACGACGCGGGAGAGCACTGTCGACCCCGGCAGCGGCTCGCGCGTCGAGCGCACCGACGTCGACCCGCACTGACCCACCCCTGACGGTCCGGACCCCCTGACCGTCACCACGCCCGTTGACGTCCCACCCCCGTCGACGGATGGTTCTGGGCCCGCTTTTGACTGAAAAGCGGGCCCAGAACCATCTGTCGACTGTGGCGGCAGTCCGGGGATTGGTCAGGGAGTGACCGCGAAGTGCCGCACCAACGCCGCAGCGGTGTCCTCATCGCCGAAGGCCGACCAGCCGAATCCGCCGTCGAGTCCGAGAGGTTCACGACCGGCGACGAGCCGCCCGGCCTCGCGGGTGCCGAGGGCCAGGACGCACAGCGCTGCTTCGTCACTGACCTCGGTCGGGACGCCACGCACCTTCCCGCCCTGCTCGACCACCTCGACAGCCGCGCGTCCGGTCACCGGACCGGTCAGTTCGACGACGACCGACTGGCCCACCGGCACTCCCGCAGCGACCGCGATCCGGCCGAGTGATGCATACATCCTGGACATGCTGATCGCCGCTGCCGGTGAGTCCAGATTGCCTGGCCGGCCGAGAGTTTCACGCAGATCCTGCTCATGGCACCAGATGTCGAAGCAGCGCAGCGCGAGGAAGTCGACCGTCCGCATCATCCCGAACGGAGTGGACACCTCCGCGTCGGGATCGACGTCCTCGGACCGGAAGTGGGCGACCCGGGCCTCGATGACCTGCTCGAGTCGGTCGCACAGTTCCGGCAGGCTCAGGTCGCGGCGGGACTCGATGAGGATCTCGACCATGACCCCCACGTCGTTGCGCACGTGCGGGCGTTCCTCGATCGTCAGCTGCGGCATCGGTTCGCCACCGAAGACCGCCTCCAGCGACTCCACGTGCGCGACCTGGGCGAAGACATCCCAGCCCGGGCACGGGGTGGGGTCCCCGGCCCGCTCCGGTGGGCAGGCCCGGCCGAGTTCGAGGACCGCTCGCGTGGTCTGTTCGTATGCGTCGGTCAGGCCGGTCAGATCCGTCGGCGGTGCGGGGTGCACGGTCATGGCCACCACCGTAGTGCTTCGCTCCGGACAGCAGTCGAGGGATGGTTCTGGGACCGCATTCTCGCCAGAAGCGGTACCAGAACCATCCCTCGACGGAGGGCCTGGGGTGGCGGGTGCCCGCCGCCCCAGGTCAGAAGGTCCTTGTCAGAAGGCCGACTCGGGCACGTCCATGAGCTCGTTGTCGGTGGCCTCGGCCATGGCGCGCTCGGCGGCCAGGCGCGGGAAGACCTGCCGGGCGAAGAACTTCGCCGCGGCGACCTTGCCGGTGTAGAAGTCGCGGTCCTTCTCCGAGACCTCCCCGGCGAGGGCGTCGAGGGCGACCTCGGCCTGGCGCAGCAGCAGCCACCCGACGACGAGGTCACCGGCGGCGAGGAGGAACCGGGTCGTGTTCTGGCCGACCTTGTAGAGGTTCGCGACGTCACCGCCCTCGGCGCGCGGGTCGGACTTCATCAGTTCGCCGACCATGTATCCGAGGATGCCCTGGACCGACTCCAGGCCCTCCCCGAGGAGCTCCTTCTCGCGGTCGAGGGCGCCGCCGTGGGTGCCGGCGTCCTTGGCGAGTTCCTGGATCTGGCCGGCGATGACGCCGAGCGACTCGGCCTGGTCCTTGATGATCTTCCGGAAGAAGAAGTCCATGCCCTGGATGGCGGTCGTGCCCTCGTAGAGGGTGTCGATCTTGGCGTCCCGGACGTACTGCTCGATCGGGTACTCCTGGAGGAACCCGGAGCCGCCGAGGGTCTGGAGGGACTCGGTGCCGAGGAGCACCCAGGCCCGCTCCGAGCCCAGGCCCTTGACGATCGGCAGGAGCAGGTCGTTGACCCGGCTCGCGAGCTCACCGGGGGTGCCGCGCTCGAGCTTCTCGGTGCCGGCCGCGCGGGCCGCCATGTCGACCGCGTCCTGCTGGGAGGCGGTGAACAGCACGAGCGCCCGTAGGCCCTCGGCATACGCCTTCTGCAGCATGAGCGAGCGACGCACGTCGGGGTGGTGGGTGATCGTCACGCGCGGGGCGGCCTTGTCCGTCATCTGCGTCATGTCCGCGCCCTGGACCCGGTCCTTGGCGTAGTCGCGGGCGTTGAGGTAGCCGGCGGACAGGGTGGCGATCGCCTTGGTGCCGACGAGCATCCGGGCGTGCTCGATGACGTGGAACATCTGCGCGATGCCGTCGTGGACGTCGCCGTAGAGGGTGCCGATCGCCGGCTTCTCGCCGCCGAAGGTCAGCTCGCACGTCGTCGAGACCTTCAGGCCCATCTTCTTCTCGACGTTGGTGACGTAGACACCGTTGCGCTCCCCGAGCTCACCGGTCTCGAGGTCGACGTCGTACTTGGTGAGGATGAACAGGGACAGGCCCTTGGTGCCGGGGCCGGCGCCTTCGGGACGGGCCAGGACGAAGTGCACGACGTTGTCGACCATGTCGGACTCGGCGCTGGTGATGAAGCGCTTGACGCCCTCGATGCGCCAGGTGCCGTCACCGTTGTCGATCGCCTTGGTCCGGCCGGCGCCGACGTCGGAGCCGGCGTCGGGCTCGGTGAGGACCATGGTGCAGTGCCAGTCCTTCTCGACGATCCAGCGGGCCAGCTTCTGCTGGTCCGGGGTGCCGTAGCGGTGCAGCAGGGTGGCGAATCCGTAGGAGGCGTTGAACATCGCGATGGCCGGGTTGGCGCCGAGGACCATCTCGTTCATCGCCCAGCGGAAGCTCGGCGGGGCGACGGTGCCGCCCAGTTCGGCGGGGGTGTCGACCGACCAGAAGCCGGAGTTGCGGTAGGCCTCGTAGGACTTCTTGAACGACTCGGGCATGGTCACGACCTGGGTCACCGGGTCGTAGACGGGCGGGTTGCGGTCCGCGTCGGCGAAGGACTCGGCGAGCTCGTTCTCGGCGAGCCGGGCCATCTCCTTGAGCATCTCGCGGGCGGTGTCGGGGTCGAGGTCGGCGTAGGGACCCTGACCGAGGATCTCGTCGCGGCCGAGGACCTCGAAGAGGTTGAACTCGATGTCGCGCAGGTTGGCGGTGTAGTGGCCCATGGGGTGCTCCTTCGACTGGGCAGAACTGACAGAGCGCCGAACTAAGCGCTCGCTTAGTTCCAGTGTCGGACCGGGGTGGGCCCGGGGCAAGGGAACGGTCGTGTGGTATCGGCTACATTCCCCGAACCTCCCCTCCGGACCCCTCCGCTCGGGAACCTCCGCCCGTCTCCGGAAACTACGTCGATCGCGAGCAATTGCATGGGGATCGGCGGAGGTGTGCGGGATTCACGGAGCAAGTTGCGAACCGACGGAGTTCGGCGACAGGCGGCCGGCCGGCTCCAGGGCACGGACCCACCCTGCGACAATCGCGCCATGGGAGCCCTGGAGATCACGACGACCCTCGAGCCGTTCGGTCCCGCGACGGCGATCATCCTCACCGACGAGCAGGTGGCCGACCTCGGCGG
>DUPF01000027.1 GCA_012838445.1 Intrasporangiaceae bacterium
ACCTCGGCGCACCAGGCCACGGAGTCGTCGGTCCAGCGAGAGACGTCCGCGTAGACGTAGAACGCGCCGTCCGGCGGAGCGATGTCGGCCACGCCCATCTCGGCCAGCCGTCGCACCATGAGCTCGCGGTTGCGGGCGTAGCGCTCCACGTGGGCGTCGAGCTCGGCCGCCGACTCGTCGGTGAAGGCCGCGACGGCGGCGAACTGCGCGTCGGCCGGCGGGCAGATGGTGAGGTTGCCGGACAGCCGGTCCACAGGGTCGCGCAGATACTCCGGCAACAGCATCCAGCCGATCCGCCAGCCGGTCATGGAGAAGTACTTGGACACCGAGCCCATGACCACGGCCTCGCGGCTCGTCTGCCACGCGCTCACGCACTGCCGGCCGTAGGTGACCCCGTGGTAGATCTCGTCGCTCACCAGCAGGGTTCCGTTTGCCTCGCACCAGCGGGCCAGCGCAGCGAGTTCGTCGGCATCGATGATCGTGCCGGTCGGGTTGGCGGGACTGGCCACGATCAGCCCGGCGGGCGGGTGCCCCAACTCTGCGGTCACGGCCTCCAGTTGCGCGACCGTCGGCTGGTAGCGGGTCTCGGGCCCGCACGCGATCTCGTGCACGTGGCAGCCCAGGGCCTGCAGGGTGTTGCGGTAGGCAGGGTAGCCGGGCCGCGCCATCACCACGGTGTCACCGGCGTCGAACGCGGCGAGGAAGAGCACGGTGAAGCCGCCGGAAGATCCGGTGGTGACGACGACGTCGTGGGCCGTCACGTCCACCCCGTCCCGTCGCTGGTGGTACCCGGCGATCGCTTCCCGGAGGGGGCGAATGCCCAGGGCTTCGGTGTAGCCGAGGATCTCCGTATCGAGAGCGTGGTGCGCGGCCGCCAAGACCGGGCCGGGGGCGGGCGTCGAGGGCTGCCCGGCGCAGAGCGAGATCACGTCACCGTGGGTCTCCTGCCGGCGCGCCGCGGCGGCCAGGACGCTCATGACGTGGAACGGCTCGACGGCCGATCGGCGGGACGGTTCGCGGTGCACGGACATGCCCTAGACGCTAGCGCCCGGTCGCCGCTGAGCGAGGACCCGGATGAGGTCAACGGGGGTGGTCGAGCCTGGTAACCACACCGCGGTCACCATCCACGCGGACCCGGTCGCCGGTCTCCAGCACCTGTGTGGCGACCAGGGTGTTGACGACGCAGGGCAGGCCGTATTCCCGGGCGACCACGGCTCCGTGGGAGACCGAGCTACCGATGTCGGTGACCAGAGCGCCGATCACCGTGAAGTACGGCGTCCAGCCGACGTCCGTGACGGGCGCGACCAGAATCTCTCCCCGCTGCACGTCGCGGGCGTCAACGATCGACCGCGCCACGCGCACCACTCCTTCCACGGTGCCGCGGCTGGCCGGGCGACCGACGATCTCGCCACCAGCTGCCTCGCGGGGCGGCCGGGCGACGAGCGCGACCGGCCTGCCGACCGAGACGTCGGGGAACTCCAGGGCCTCCTGGTACGCGAGCGCCTCTCGCCGCTTGAGCGCGCTATGCGTGAGCCCGTCCAGCACGAGGCCGTCCACATCGCCCGCCTCAACGCCGCCCCGGCTCACGACCTGTGCCAGCTCGGCGCGGTCGAAGAAGAACACCAGATCCGCGTCCGGCAGCTGCCCGCTCGCGGCCAGCACCTCGCCGAGATGCCGGTAACCAAGTTTGAGCGAATGTGCCATCAGCGCCATCTTGGATTTGGTCTCCTCCCGACCCCGGGCGCCGCCGCGGGCCAGGCGGGCGAGCATCCGGATGACGGGCGAGCCGTGTGAGGTCGGGCCCTGCGAGGTCGAGCCGTGCGAGGTCAGGTGGCGAGAGTCGGCGACCGAGCGAACCATCACCTGCATCATCGACCCGAGGCCCTCCGGGTCCTCGGCCCACGAGGGGTCCCGCATGCACAGTTCGCGATATCCGCGATGGCCATGCCGGGCTAGGAACCGCCTCAGCGCCTGCCCACTCACGCTGCCCGAAGCCCGCAGCGCGGTGAGCGCGTCCGCGGGGTCCGCCGCGAGGAACGCCTCGGCGGTCGCCGGGTCGGACGCGATGGCCCGGGCCACCGAATCCAACTCCTCGAGCATCATCGCGCTCTCGACGTCGGCGGCGCCGGCCATGAGGCGGGTGGCCTCGGCGCGGCCGTCGTCCTCACTTCGACCGTCCTGCACGGCCTGCCGCATCAGGACGCTCTCGAGAATGTTGGCCGCCACCGCCGCGCGGGAGGACGAGCGCACGTGGGTCAGGGTGACGTGGCAGTACAGCTCGACGCCGTCCTCGAGCTGCGCCAGCACCTGCCGCGGGTCGTCACCGGTGGGGACCTCCCACTCGGCGATCTGCCGCTCGAGCCGCCGGATCGCCGGCCCTGCCGACAAGGCGTGAGTGGAGAGCCGGATGGTGTTGGTCAGCCTGCGTAGGAACGGCTTCGGCGGCTTGGGGACCAGCTCCTCCACCACACGGCCGCAGATCGACGTGGAGAACTGCTCCAGCGAATTGCCCACGAGGCCCGAGCTCAGTGCCGTGCCCTCGGTGAGGTTGAGGAACATGTGACCGGAGAAGTAGCCCACCTGGAGCCAGGGCTGGTCATAACTCGGCTGGGCGCGGGCCACGACCTGGATCGTCTGCATCGCATAGTCGATCGCGAAGCCGGACACCGACGCGGTGAGCGGGCAGAACGCCCCCGGCATCATCTCGCCGATGTTGCAGCGCGTGTACACGTGATCCGGGCCGGCGAGCGGAGAGTCCATCTCGCCGAGGTCGGCGGGCAGTGTCGTGATCGGCCTGGCCTGCAGCCACCAGAGCCTGCCCGACATGTCGATCGCCCACTCGAGATCCATCGGACGGCCAAAGTGTCGCGCCGCGGCCAGGGCGCCCGACCGGATCGCGGAAATCTCCTCGGGCGACAGGAGCGCCTCGTCGTCGTCATCGTTGTCGTTGTCGTTGTCGTTGGCGTTGCCGTCGTCGTTTCCGGTGGCCTCGCCACCCTCGTGTACCGCGACCTCGCCGCAGGCATCCAGCACGATGTGCTCGGGTGAGCTCGTGCCGTCGACGAGCGACTCGCCGAGTCCGGCCACGGCGTCGATCACCATGAGGTCGCGGCGCGCGGTCGTTGGGTCCGCGGTAAACACCACACCGGCGGCGCGCGCGTCGACCATCTGCTGCACCACCAGGTGCATCGCGGGTGGGGCGCCACCGCCGTAGGCCGAGGCCCTGCGTGAGTTCGTCGACTCCACACAGGTGCGGATGGCGTCGGCGAACCACTCTGCGGAGTCGACCCCCAGGACTGTGTCGTACTGGCCCGCGAACGACTGCTCCGCGCCGTCCTCCCCCGCCGCCGAGGAGCGCACGGCGACCGGTGTCGCGCCGGCCTCGGCCATGCGGGTGAACCACCGGGTGGTGTCGACGACGACGAGGTCCGCCGCCGCGTCCGCGATCACGAATCCCGGCGGGACGTCCAGGCCGAGTCGCCTCAGTTCGGCCAGTCCCGCGGCCTTGCCGCCGTAGCGGTCGTCGGTGATCTGCTCAAACTCGATAGTCCTGTGCGGGGTGGCGGTCATCGGTCGTCGCTCAGCGCGTCGACGATCTCGGCCAGTGCGTCGGTCGCGATCGGGCCGGTCTGATAGAGGCAGAGCCTGTCGGAGATGCCGTGGACCCGGTCACGCACGTGCGCGGCGACCTCGGCCGGGGTGCCGCAGGCGGCGATGGTGTGCAGGATCTCGTCGGTGATGAGCGACGACATCTCCTGCCACCGGCCCTGCTTGGACATGGCATTGAGCTCGGGCTGGAGATCGCCCCAGCCGTGCGCGTCCAGCACCGGCTTGTACGCCGGGGTGGAGCCGTAGAAGGCCAGCAGGCGGCGGGTCGAGAGGTGGTCGCTGTCCCTGTCGGTCGCCACGGAGACGATCACCTCGGGCACCACCTCGAAGTCGGCCTCGCTGCGGCCGGAGGCGGCGAGCCCAGCGCGGACGGCCGGCATCGTCGACTCGTGGAGGTACTTCTTCGAGCCGAACGGCATCACCAGCAAGCCGTCGGCCACCTCGCCGGCGGCGCGCGTCAGCCGCGGGCCGAGCGCGCCCAGGTAGATCGGCGGCGCGCCGTACGGGCTGGGCGGCGGCACGAAGGTCGGGGTCATGAGCGTGTGCCGGTAGTACTCGCCGCGGAAGTTCAACCGCTCACCGGTGGCCCAGGTGTCGAAGATGGCCCGCAGCGCGCCGACCAGCTCCGCCATCCGCTCGACCGGGCGGTCGAACTCGGCGCCGTAGCGCTTCTCGATCTGCGCCCGCACCTGGGTGCCCAGGCCCAGGATGAACCGGCCCTCGCTGAGACTCTGCAGGTCGTGGGCCTGGTGAGCCAGTTGGATGGGATTGCGTGGGAACCCGATAGCCACGTTGGACATCACGTCGAGGCCCCGGACCTGTGATGCGAGTACCAGCGGAGTAAACACGTCGTGCGGCCCCTCGAACGTGAACACCCCGGACGCGCCGGCCTCCTTGAGCGCCTCCGCGCGGTGGGCCGCGTCGGTGGGGCCGAACAGTGCCGTCATGACCTTCATGCCTGCGCCTCCTGGCCCGCCACGTCGGTCCAGTCGGTGAAGCCCGACGGGTGGTGTGGGCCGATCACACCGTGCTCGAACAGGCCCGCGCCCTCACGCGTGGTGCCGTCGGCCTCGGTGCAGACCGCGTGGCCGACGTGGTCGATGAGGCTGAACGCCGCCCCGGCCATGACGGCGGGATCGGTCAGGTCGTAGCTCACGCGTTCGGTGAACCCCTCGCCCTTCCAGCTGCCGTGCGCCCACGAGGAGTCGCCTCCGTACCCGGAACCAAACGCGATCGGCGCGAACAACCGGGACTCCACGTCCAGCCGGATCTGCTCGCCGGCGCGGTTCATGAACTGCACGTGCGCTCCCGTCGGGATCCGCGTGCCTGCGCGATAGTCCACGCGGACGCGCACCCCATCGAGCTGCTCGACGCGTCCGTCCCGCCAGCGGCGTGTGCAGTCATACAGGCTGCGATGGCCGTCGGGATCCTCCTGCAGGATGAGGAAAAGTTGGAAATCGTCAAAGGCCAAAGGGAGATACAGCCACCACATGCCCCGGAACGCGGCGTCGGGCCGCCCCGGCGGCTCGGCCTCGCCCACCGGGCGGATGCCCCACGAGCGATCCCGGGCGGCGATCGAGGAGGAGCGCGTGACCTCCAGCCGCTCGTCGTCGACCTCTATCCACCCCTCCCACGTGCCGACTTGGGCAAAGCGGCTGGCCTGCAGCGTCACCCGCCGGTCGGTGAGCATCGCGTGCGGTTCTTCCATAGCGGCGGGGAACAGCCCGCGCCAGGTCAGGTCGGCGGCGATCCCCTCGGTGCGCTCCAGGGTCAGTCTCAGCTCCTGCAGCGGTTCGATCACCTCGAGTCGGTAGCCGCCGACGTTCGGCCGGAGGCGGTCGTCGTCGATCGCATCACTGAGGTGGACCGCGGTCTGTGTGTCGCCGCGGCGCACGACAAAGTAGGCGTCCTTGACGCCCAGTCGCGGGTAGTAGCCGATCCCGGTCAGCGCCATGAAGCGACCCTGGCGGTCGAGCACGTTGAAGTACGACCGGTCGTAGAAATTTCGGTCCGACGTGGCCGGCCACGTGACCGGCGCTGGTGTCTGGTGGATCGGGTACTCGTCGAGCGGGCTGAGGTGCACGGCACTCTCCCTGGTAATACGATGCGGGCTGCATCGGAACTATGGTGAGTTCATGACAGCAGACGCGCACGAGTCCGGCAGGAGTTCGGCCAAGTCCGCTCCGGGCCGACCGCGCGACGGCCGTATCGACGCCGCGATCATCAACGCCACCCGGGAACTGATCCTCGATACCGGCTACGCCGCACTGTCGCTGTCCGCGATCGCCGCCCACGCCGGGACCACCACCGCCGCCCTCTACCGGCGCTGGTCGAGCAAGGCCGAACTGGTCCACGAAGCGGTGTTGTCCGCCGACGCGATCCCCGCGCGCGAGTTCGACGGTTCGCCCGACGCCGAGAGCGTCGGCGAGAACTGCGACGAGAACTACGGCGAGGCCGGCAGTGAGATCAGAGCCCTGGTCGAGACCATCCGCGCGATATTCGACCGCCCGGAAGTGAGAGCGGCTCTGCCCGGCCTGATCGCCGACACAGTCGCCGACCCCTCGCTGCACCGCCGGATGATCGCGCGCCTGTCCGGTAATCTGCCCGCGTTCGAATCGCGGTTCGGCCAGACGCGACACCAGCACGACGAGCTACCGATGCTCGCCGAGGTGGTCGCGGGCACCGCCATCTTCCGCATCCTCGTCCGCCGGGATGCCGCACTCGACGACGCCTGGGTAGACGAGCTGACCGAGATGATCACGGGCCGCTGGGCCCCCGGGACGTAGACCGGCCGACTCAGAGCGAGCCGAGCGGCGCCGAACCCAGCGCGCCCGAGCCGATCTCGATCGACCCGTCCCCGGCGACTTCCAGCCCAAACACCGCGAGCTCCTGCGCAGCGGTGACGCCAGCACCCTGTCCGATCGCAACCACCAGCTCGTACCGACCCGGCGCCAACCGCGCCGCAGGACGCAGCGCGAACGACGGGGTGAGGGATCCGCCGGAGGTGACAGAGACCGGTACCGACCCCACGGCCAGCCCGGCGCCACCCTGCTTCGAGTCGGTCACGAACTGCAGCGGCAGCCGCTGCTTGCCCGGGCCGGTGAGCGTGGCGGACAGGTCGCCGCTGTACTCGGCCCCGGTGGAGTCGATCCGCACGGAAAGGTCGAGTTGGTCGTCGCTAATGCCGCCCACCCCGCCCGCTCGCAGGGTCACGTCCCCGACCGCGGTGAGCCGCACCGGAAGCGTCACCACCGGATCGGCCGGGCGGTCGGTGGTCGGGCTGCCGCCTCCTACCACCGGCCACGTGCCTTCGGTTCCGGGCACGGTTTCCCAGCTCAGACGGTCGAGCATCATGTAGCGGCGCTGGATGCCGTTGGGCAGCACGGCGGAGCCGCGGGGCGCCGCGTGGTAGATCATCCAGTCCTGGCCGGCATCGTCGGTCACCACGTCCACGTGGCCGGGGCCCACCCAGTCGTCGTTCCCGCGCAGGATCACGTCGCCGGCCCCGCGCTCGACGAGCGGCCGGTCCTGCCGGTCCACATAGGGGCCCATGAGGCCCTCCGCGCGTCCGCCCAGGACCCGGTACTGCGACGCCTCGCCGTCACAACACAGTCCGGCGCTGGTGAACAGGTGGGTGTGGCCCGCGCGCTCCACCACCGCCGGGGCCTCGACACCCGCCCCGGCCAGGAGGACGGGCTCGCCGTCGAGCGCCGTGCCCCCGGCGTTCATGGGGACGGCGTGGATGCCCTCGTAGTTGCCCATGATCAGCACCGGGCCGTCGTCGGTCCACACCACCTCGGGGTCCATCGGGTCGAGGTCCTGGTACGGCTCGTCGGCGCCGTAGCAGACGATCGGTGCAGCGTCGTGCGCCCACGGGCCCTCGACGCCCGGCGCGGAGGCACGGCCGATGCACGGCAGCCTGCCGCCGGTCGAGTAGTACATCACCGCGCCGTCCGCCGTGGCGTGGACGTCGGGCGCCCACAGGAACGACTGCGCCGGGGCCCACGCGGGGCGCGCCGCGAAGGCGTCGCCGACGTACTCCCACTCCACCAGGTCGAAGGACCGGAAGTGCGGGATCAGGCGGTGGCCGGCCCCGTCCGACCAGTCGTCGGAGGAGGCGTAGACGTGGAACGCGCCGTCGGCTCCACGCAGCGCGGACGGGTCCGGCGCGACGGAGGAGATGGCGGGGTTGGAGGCGGTCTGGGCCGCTACGGGAGCGGCGGCCGCCAGCGGGAGGACGACGGCGAGGGC
>DUPF01000259.1 GCA_012838445.1 Intrasporangiaceae bacterium
GGCCGCCGTGCACATCATCGACGACGAGGACGACGAGGACGAGTGAGCCGCCCGCTCGCGGCGCTGCCCAAAGCCCACCTGCACCTGCACTTCACCGGATCGGCGCGGGTCGACACGATCCGGGACATGGCGGCCAAGCACCGGATCCGGCTGCCCGAATCGTTGCGGGAGGGCTATCCACCACGGTTGAGCGGCGGCCGGGACGAGCGTGGCTGGTTCCGCTTCCAGCGGCTCTACGACGCGGCGCGGCACTGCGTGCGCGACGAGGAGGACATGCGCCGCATCGTCCGTGAGGCCGCGATCGACGACGGTGCCGAGGGGTCCCGGTGGCTGGAGCTGCAGGTCGATCCGACGTCGTATGCGCCGTTCGTCGGCGGGATCACGCCCGCCCTCGAGATCGTCCTCGACGAGGCGCGCGAGGTGAACGCCGCGGCCGAGCGGACCGGGGCGGCCCAGGTGGGGATCATCGTCGCGGCCTCCCGGATCCGGCACCCCTTCGATGCCCGCACCCTGGCCCGCCTCGCCGCGCAGTACGCCGGCGACGGCCCCGGCGACGTCGTCGGCTTCGGCCTGTCCAACGACGAGCGACGTGGCGAGACACGGGAGTTCGGCCCGGCGTTCGCGATCGCCGAGCGGGCCGGTCTCGCCCTCGTGCCGCACGCCGGCGAACTGCTCGGTCCGGAGTCGGTCGAGACGACCCTGTCCGCGATCGGCCCGGACCGGCTCGGTCACGGTGTGCGCGCCGTCGAGGACCCCCGGGTGCTCGACCTCGTCGCCGGGACCGGGGTCGCCCTCGAGGTGTGCCCGGGGAGCAACGTCGCGATGGGGGTCTACGAGACGGCGGACGAGGTGCCGCTGCGCCGGATCGTCGAGGCCGGCATCGATGTCGCCCTCGGCGCCGACGACCCGCTCCTGTTCGACTCACGCCTCGTCGATCAGTACACCCTCGCCCGCAACGAACTCGGCTTCAGCGACACCGAACTGGCCGACCTGGCCCGCGGCTCGATCCGCGCCAGCCGCGCCCCCGCGGACATCCGGGAGCAGGCGTTCGCCGACATCGACGCCTGGCTCGCGTCCTAGCCGACACCGACAGGAGCCGGACGACGAGCCCGTTAGAGCTCGACGCCGACGAGGACGGGCTCGTTGACCAGACGCACCCCGAACCGCTCCTCGACCCCGTCGCGCACGTGCCGCGCCAACTCGACGATGTCGGCCGCGCTCGCGGTGCCGCGGTTGGTCACGGCGAGGGTGTGCTTCGTCGACAGGGAGGCGGGCGGATTCGCCGAGTCGAGCACCGCATACCCCTTGCCGAAGCCGGCCCGGTCGATGAGCCAGGCGGCGGAGGTCTTGACGTTGCCGTGCGGGTCGGCGAACCGGGGCGGGTCGACGCCCTCGCCGAGGACGGTATGCACCCGCCGGGTCAGCTCCTCGAACTCACCGACCGTGAGGATCGGGTTGGTGAAGAACGACCCGCAGCTCCACGTGTCCCGGTCGAACTCGTCGAGGACCATGCCCCGCGCCCGGCGTTGGGCGAGGACCGCCTCCCGGGCGTCGGCGAGCGGCACCCGGTCACCGACGGCGACGTCGAGTTGGCGGGCGAGGTCGGCATACCCGATCGGGCGGGAGAGGTCGGCCAGTTCGAGTTGGTAGACGACCTCGAGGACGATGTAACGGGGGCCGCCATCGGAGAGCCGGGTGCCCTTGAAGACCGAGTGCCGATAGGTGAAGTGGCAGTCGATGTTGGCGAAGGTCCGCACCTGCGCATCGACCCGGTCCCACACCCGCACCTGCGCGATCGTCTGGGCGACCTCCTGGCCGTAGGCGCCGACGTTCTGGATCGGGGTGGCGCCGGTGGAGCCGGGGATGCCGGAGAGGGCTTCGATGCCGGCCCAGCCCTCGTCGATCGACCGGGCGACGATGTCGTCCCAGACGGCACCGGCCTCGATCCGGACGCTCGCCCCGCCGCAGGAGTCGGCCGACTCGACGTGGACCCCGTCGGTGCGCACGAGGACGACCGTGCCGGGGAAGCCGTCGTCGCTGATGACGAGGTTGGAGCCGCCGCCGAGGACGAGGAGCGGTTCGTCGGCCTCGTCGACCTCACGGACGGCGTCGACGAGATCGTCGGTGGTCTCGACGGTGACGAGTCGGGCTGCGGGGCCGCCGACCCGCAGTGTCGTCAGCGGCGCGAGCGGGGTGTCCGCGGTGACGTCCGGGCCCTCCGGTGCCGCCATCAGTCGAGCCGCACGGTCGCCGAGCAGCGGCCGAGGACCTTGGTGCCGTCGGCGACGGCGGTGATGTCGATGCTGGCGACCCCGTCGTCGGTCACGTCGGTGACGACGCCGCTGACCTCGACGGAGGCGCCGTCGCGGGGGACGACGACCATCGCGGTGAACCGGGTGCGGACACTCTCGACCCGGCCGGCATCCCCGGCCCAGTCGGCGACGACGCCGGCGGCCGCGGCCATGGTCCACATGCCGTGGGCGATGACGTCCGGCAGGCCGACCTGTTTGGCGAACTCCTCGTCCTGGTGGATCGGGTTCTGGTCGCCGGAGGCGTTCGCATAGTCGACGAGGGTCTGGCGGGTGACCGGGACGGTGACCGGACCGATCGCCTCGCCGACGCTGACCTGAGCGCGTTCACGAGCCATGGTCACTCCCCTCCCCGCACGACGATCGTCGAAACGGCGGTGCAGACCGGCGCCGAGTCGGCGTCGGTGAGTTCGGTCGTCACGGTGATCATCGCGTGCCCACCGGCCTCGCGGATCGAGGTGACCGTCGCGGTCCCGGTGATCTCGTCCCCGGCGACGATCGGCCGGTGGTGGGTGAAGGACTGCTCACCGTGCACGACCCGGCTGAAGTCGATCCCGGCATCGGGGTCGGCGACATAGGCCGCGGAGGACTGCTGCTCGAAGCGCACCGCCATCGTCGGCGGGGCGACGACGTCGGCATAGCCGGCGGCCCGGGCGGCCTCGGCGTCGGTGTGGATCGGGTCGCTCGCCCCGACGGCCGCCGCGAACTGCGCGATGAGGGCGGCGTCGACGGCGAACGGACCCGCGGGCGGCATGGTGCGACCGGCGAAGTCGGTGTTCACAGACATGGATTCACTGTATGCGGTGCGCACCTGCGTCGGCCGACTGCAGGCCGGTCAGCGGGTTCGGTCCCAGCGCACGTCGCCCTGGTAGAAGGGCGCGCAGACGTCGGGGCTGGTCGGGGCGGGCACGCTCGCCCGGGCCCGCTCGGCGCGCGCCCGGCCGAGGTTGAACTCGAGCCAGTCGTCACTGCGGGTGGTTCCTGGGCTCGTCTCGTAGTCGTACGGCGCGACGTGCAGGATGCAGGACTTCAGGTCGGTGGGCAGCGCGGACTGCGCGATCGTCGGTACGGCGTCGTCGGAGAGCGAGTGCAGGTAGGCCGCGTCGAGTCGACCGCTCGTGGCGAACCGGTCGATGTTGTGCCCGGCCACCCACGCGTCGGGGTTGAGGGCGGCCAGCCCGAGCAGCATGGCGGCGGCCGCGAACACCGCCGCCCGGCCGAGCCACCGGGTCGAGAGCCGCACGAGTGCGACGAGGACGAGGACGACGAGGACCCCGAGCCATAGTTCGAAGCCGTCGACGAAGAGGCGCAGCGAGGTGAAGCCGTAGGTCTGCTGGTAGAGGTGCATCCGCCACAGCGCCGACGCGACGACCGCGAGGGTGAGGACGCTGAGCGTGCCGAGCAGGAGCCGCAGCCAGAGCCGGTCGGTGGCCGACTCGGTGCTCGCCTTGCGCAGCGTCAGGGCGACGACGACGAGCATGAGGATCGTCGCGAAGGTCAGTTGGGCGAAGCCCTGGTGGACGTAGTCGGCGTAGGACATCCCGGCCTGGGCCCGGACGTACTCGTGGCCGCGCAGTGTCGCATTCGCCTGCGCGAGGAGGAACCCGGCGAACATCGCGATGACGAACCCGACCGGGACGGCCCACTCCCACAGCCGCACCCGCTTCTTCGCCGGGCCGACGACCTGGTCCACCTTGGGTGGGTTGAGCGCCAGGTAGCAGCCGGCGAGGGTGACCCCGCCGACCATGACGAGGATGAAGGTCCGGGCGATGATCGTGTCCCACCTCAGGTCCGGGATGATCGCGTTCGCCCAGGATCCGAAGATCGCGTCCGCGGAGGCGAACAGGCCGCCGAACAGCACGAGGGCGACGAGGGAGATCGCGGCGGTGCGCAGCACCGGCCACAACGCACCCTTGCGGCTCGTCGCCGTGATGGTGCGGCCGAGCAGCGGCAGGCCGCGGATCCCGGACAGCGGCCACGAGGCCACGGCGGCGATGATGCCGGAGACCTTCGTCGCCCGGGTCACCGCCATCGCGGCGACGACCCCGCCGAGGAGGACGGAGACGACGGCGAGCCATTCGACGGCCCGCCAGAAGGTCGCGAACCCGAGGGCGGTGGCGACGGCGGCGCTGATGAGCACCAGTCGGGAGGTGCGGTCTGCGCTGGCCCGCCACACAAGGAGCCCGCCGAGGAGGAGGACGACGAAGGCGATGACGCCGAGGCGGCGTTCGAAGGCCAACAGTGCCGCGAGGGCACCGACGGCGAGGGAGCCGAGGAGGGAGCGCAACTGGGGTGTGGAGTCCCGCTCCGGCCACAACCCCGCGAAGAGGGTGCCGCCGATGCTCGGGGGCGGCGGACTCGTCCCATGCCATGGCGCGGGCTGCGCCGGGGCCGTGACCTGCGCCGGGGGCATGGCCTGCGGCGCGGCGAGCTGGGTCGCGCTCGGGGCCGGGCCGGGGGCGGGGTTCGGCGCGGGCTGGTCGGGTCGGGTGGTCATGGAGGGCTCCTGGTCGTGGGTGGCAGTGGGCGGCGCGGCCGGGA
>DUPF01000028.1 GCA_012838445.1 Intrasporangiaceae bacterium
GACGTGGTTCAGGGTGGGGAAGTCGCGCAGTTGGAGGGTGGCGTCGCGTTCCACGCCGTACTCCTCGCGCACGGCGGCGAAGACCTCGGCCTGTTTGACGGTGTCGACACCGAGATCGGCCTCCAGGTCCAGGTCCGGGTCGAGCAGATCGGCCGGGTAGCCGGTCATCTCGGCGACGATGTCGGTCACCTTGGCCAACACCGCATCCCCAGTCGACGTCGGTGCTGCTGCCGATGCAGCGGCTGGTGCCGCGGGGGCGGTGGGTGCCGGTGCTGCGGTGGGGGCCGGGATGCCGGTCTTGTCCCGGATCCAGCCGGCGACGTGGTTCAGGGTCGGGAAGTCCCGCAACTGGAGGGTGGCATCGCGTTCCACGCCGTACTCCTCGCGCACCGCGGCGAAGACCTCGGCCTGTTTGACGGTGTCGACACCGAGATCGGCCTCCAGATCCAGCTCGGGGTCGAGCAGATCGGCCGGGTAGCCGGTCATCTCCGCGACGATGTCGGTCACCTTGGCCAACACAGCGTCCCCGGCCGGCGCAGCTGTCGGCGCCGGTGCCGCGGCCTCAGCGGGTACGGCCGGTGCCGCGGGTGCTGCGGTGGGTGCGGGGATGCCGGTCTTGTCGCGGATCCAGCCGGCGACGTGGTTCAGGGTGGGGAAGTCGCGCAGTTGCAGGGTGGCGTCGCGTTCCACGCCGTACTCCTCGCGCACGGCGGCGAAGACCTCGGCCTGTTTGACGGTGTCGACACCGAGATCGGCCTCCAGATCCAGGTCCGGGTCGAGCAGATCGGCCGGGTAGCCGGTCATCTCCGCCACGATGTCGGTGACCCGCTCGAGCACCGCATCCGTGGACGGAGCAGGCGTGGCAACGGGCTCCGACGCCGCCATGACCGGTTCGGGAGCTGGGGCCGCCACCGGAGCGGCCGGGGCGGCAGGTGACGCGGGGGCCGGCTGTTTCGGCGCCTGGTCGAACGGCTTCGGGTAGTCGACGGTGGGAGCGATCGGTGAGGTCGAGCGGAACAGCGGCGCCGCTCCGGAGATGCCCGGGTAGGGGACCGGGACGTCGGTGACCGGGGTGACCGGCACGGCGGGCGCCCCGGTGTCGGTGATCCGCAACCGGCGGTGATCGACCTCGAGGGTGCTGTCCGCGTGACCGGACAACCCGTCCAGCCAGTACTGCCAGGCGTGTCGGTCGACGATCCGGTAGGCGTAGCCGAGTTGGTCGGGGGCGCGTCGGGCACCACCGGGCAGGGGAGTGCGCCGGAACAGCGCCATCGCGATCTGTGAGCCGAAGCCGGCCGCGAGCCGCAGCGCGTAGTCGCAGTCGTACTGGTGGCCGAGCGAGAGGTTGAGTTGACCGAGGTCGGGGTCGGGCTCCTTGTAGTTCGGCACCGGCGGGACGATGCCGGTCTCGAGGGCCTTGATCGCGACGACGTCCTCGATCCCGGCACCCATCGCGTGACCGGTGAAGCCCTTGGTGTTGGTGATGACGACCTTGCCGGCGTGCTCACCGAACACCTGGCGCAGCGCATTGATCTCGGCCGCGGCACTGCCACCGCGGGCCGGGGTATAGGTCTCGTGCGACATGAACAGCGTCCTCGGGGCGATCTCGTGGCGCTTGATGCCGCGCCGCTCCGCCTGGACGAGGAGGGACTCCATGACCCCACCGATGTGTTCGATGTCGAGCCGGGTGCCGTGGAAGGCGCTGTTCGCGGTGATCGCACCGAGCACCTCGGCGATCGGGGACAGACCCCGCTCCCGGGCGGACTCGGCCGATTCGACGACGAACGCCGCGGCGCCCATCCCGACGATCATTCCGTGCCGGCGACGGTCGAACGGGGTTGCGGCGTCCTCGACCCGCTCGTCGGTGGCGGCCGCCCCGGTGGCGAGGAAACCGGCGGTCACCCACGGCAGCAGGTGCGGACCGGTCGCATCGTCGGCGGAGACGATGACGACCCGCTTGGCCCGACCGGAACGGATCCAGTCCTCCGCGATGGAGATCGCCTGGGTCGTGCTGGCGCAGGCGGCGTTGACCTGGGTGTTCGGTCCGCGGGCACCGATGATCTCGGCGAACTGGCTGTGTCCCATCGCCAGGGTGCGGAACAGGAACCGGCGGTCGAACTGGTAGGGGTTGGACTCGATCTCGGCGCTGACCTCGGCGATGAGGCGGTCCACCTCGGCGACACCGGAGTCGTCATCACTCATCGCGGCACGCACGCTCTGCAGCGCGGCGAGGTTCTCCCGGCGGCCGCGGTCGAGCGCATACTCCTCGATCGCCTCGGCGAAGCGGTCGTACCCGGGGAAGGCACTGGCGAAGATGACGCCCGTGTCGTCGCGCAGCGCCTCCGGCAGCCCCCATGTGTCGGGCAGCTGGGATCCGATCGTCGTCGTCTTGTAGCGCAGCGTCAGCGGGATCCCCGCGTCACGCAGGGCGTCGAAGCCGGCCCCGATGGCCAGCCGCGTCGTGTTGTCCAACGCCTCGTCCCGGGCCCGGTCCAGGCCGAACTGGCCGACCATGTCGAGCGGTGCGTGCCGGGCCGCGAGCTTGATGACGTCGGCGGCGTCGTCGATGGTGACGAAACTGCCGCTGCCGGTCGTCGCATCCTTGACGATCCGGGTGATGCGCATGTCGACCATGCGGTCCCGGACGCCCTGCGGAATCGTCTCGATGAAGGACTGCCCGGCGAGGATGCGGGCGATGTTCTCGTCGTCGAAGGTGCGTTCCACGCCCGGCAGACCCAGGGCGGCACCGGTGATGACGACCGGCGCGGTGGACGCCAGCCCGGCGCCCGGCTTGGGCGCGGCGGGTGCGGGGGTCGGATCCGGACGGCGGGAGCCGGCAGCAGGAGCGGCCGAGGCGGCACCGGAGTCGCCGCGGTAGAGCCGCATCCCCTCCTCGAGGACGCCGGCGAAGAGCCGGCCCAGCTCGGTGATGGTCTCGTCGGACACGGTGACCTCCGGAAGGGTGATCGGCCCGGACCCGCGGGATCCGGTCGGCGCCGCCTGGACGGCGGGAGCAGCAGGCGCGGACGCAGGAGCCACCGCGGGCGCGGGAGCCGGGGCAGCAACGGCAGCAGGGGCAGCCGCCGGCTCGGCGAATCCGAGACCGGCCGCCCACAGCCCGCACAGGGCCTGGTTGACGCCGACCTCGTCGGCGAGTTTGGGGTGGTTGGTGAAGAGGGTGACGACGTCGTCGTAGCGGCTGGCGAGGACATCCTCGGCGAACCCGTGCAGCGCCTTCTTCGGACCCACCTCGACGAAGACGCGCGCCCCGGCGGCATACAGGGTCTGCAGACCCTTGACGAACTGGACGGGGGAGGCGATCTGGCGACCGGCGTAGTCGAGCATCGTCTCGGTCGTCGCGTCGGTGGGGTAGAAGTCCCCGGTGACGTTCGCGACGATCGGCAGGCTCGGCGGGCGCATGTCGAGGCGACGCAGCGCCTCCCCGAACGGCACCGACGCGGGCGCGACGATCGAGGTGTGGAAGGCGTGGCTGACCGGGATGCGGGTGGCGGTGATCCCGGCCGCCGTGAACTGCTCGATGAGCCGCTCGACCGCGGGCGTCGCCCCGCCGACGACCGCCTGGCTGAAGCTGTTGATGTTCGCGACCACCGCATACCCGTCGGCGTCGTCGACCATCTGCTGGATCGTCTCCAGCGGGCCGAAGACGGCCGCCATGGCGCCGTTGTCCTCGACGGACAGGTGGGCCATCTCGCGGCCGCGGGCGCTGACCGCCTCGAGGGAGGCGTCGAAGGACAGGGCACCGGCGGCGACGAGAGCGCCGTACTCACCGAGGCTGTGCCCCATGACCATGTCCGGGGTCATTCGGTATGCGGCGAGCAGCCTGGTCAGCGCCAGATCCGTTGCGAGGACGGCAGGTTGGGTGATCTCCGTCTGCATGAGCTGGGCGGTGGCGGCGGCGACCGCCTTCTCGTCGGCGGGGTCGACGAAGATGAACTCGCTCAGCGGCTTGCCGAGCAGGGGAGTCATGACCCGGTCGGCTTCGGCGAAGGTCTGTCCGACGATCGGTTCGCTGGCGGCCAGGTCGCGGAGCATGTTGACGTACTGCGAGCCCTGGCCGGTGTAGAGGAAGGCGACCTTGGGGGCCGGGCCCCGGCCGATGAAGGCACCCTGCTGGCGCGCCATCTTCAGGATCGCGGGGTTGCCGGTCTGCAGGGCCATGATGAGTTTGTCGAGTTTGCCGGCGAGTTCGTCGGCGGTGCCGAAGTCGACGGCGGCCCGGACCGCGGCATCGCCGACGGAGCGGTCCGGTGC
>DUPF01000260.1 GCA_012838445.1 Intrasporangiaceae bacterium
GGGATGGTGGCGGAGGTCAGCAACGGGACGTCGAAGGTCTTCAGGTCGATGAGTTCGTAGGTCACGCCGTCGTCATCGCGTCGGCTCGCGTTCTCGTGGACCCAGGAGGCCACGGCCGCTCCCTTGCGGCTGTCGCGAATCGATCCGATGATGATGCCGATCTTCATGAGTCTCCTTTGGCAGGTGGGTTGTTGAGCGGCCGTAGCCGGACGGATGGGCGGGTCGCAGGTTGACGCCGCCTCCTGGCGACCAACGCTAACGAACTCGCGAGGTCACCATCGAATGGGACCCGTCCCGGTCGGGTCAGTGGGCTCAGAATCCGAGCAGTTTGCCGATGGCCGAGAAGATCGCGTCGAACGTTCTCGCGATCGGGTTGCGGGAGTCCTCGACACTCGACTTCTGCCAGAAGAACGGATACGGACCGGTGAACTCGGTGTCGACGAGTGGAGTCCTGCCCCACAGGTACGGGATAAAGATCTCGGTTCGGTTGACTCCCACGGCCAGGCGGGAGTCGAACCCCATCACGAGGTTCTGTTCCATTCGGGTGGGCCGGCCCTGCGGGGTCGTTGTCACGATGTCTCCGCTGCCCTGGATGATCAGGCTGCCGGTGCCGACGAACATGATGTAGCGCACCTGCCAGTTGGCGAGGGACTGGATGCCCCATCGCCAGCGCGTCTTGAGTTCTGGCTGGCCGATGACGCCCACGACGTGCCGTGGCCGCATGACCAGGCCGGGGTGGTCCGTGAAATCGATGCGCATCAGATACGAGTCGGGGTCATCCGGGGTCGAGAGCACTGCGGTGGTGATGTGTTCGTCGCCGGTGATCTGCGCCAGGCCGTACAGTCCGGCCGCGAAACTGATGAACGGAGCCTTCCTGTTGTAGAGCAGTTGACTGCGATAGCCGCCCTGCGCGGGTCGGACGTGCTCCGACCGCGCGAACAACACCTCCCCGGGGCCCAACTGGGTCGTCAAGGTGCGCTGGGCCTCGGTGTGGCGAATCGTGGCCTCGGGAGTGTCCGAACCCGCTGCCAGGTGGATCGGCTTGTGCAGCCGATTCACCAGTGGCATCAGCAGGAAGTAGCTGACGAAGCGCACGACAAGGGGCGAGATGAGGACGAGCAGTCCGATCGCGGCCAACCATCGCCATGAACGGAGCCACTGGTTGAGCGCCCACCCCACCCCGGAGGCCTGGCTCTGCTCCAAACTCGCTTCCTCGGCGCGCTTCTGACTCAGCTCGGCCTCCTTGTTGCTGATCTCTCGCTCGACGACGGACTGTTTCCCGCCCTCGCCGAGTCGCTCCAGCTTCTCCGCAGCGTTCAGATCAGGGTCGCCGAGGATCGCGGCCGCCTCCTCGGCTTGGCGGAGGCTCTCCTCGAGGGTGTCGAGTGCGGCGTTCGCCTTCTCGACCGCCAACTCGGCGGCCTTGCAGGCGTTGCCGGGGAGGATCCACGCGATGACCTTCCGGACGGGCCCACAGGCTTCGAGCTCATCGGCGCGCAGTCGATCGATCTCCGCCTTCTTGTCGGCGATGTTGCGCCGGCCCGCATCGACCTCGGCGGCGAGTTTGCTGCCCAGTGACGCAAGCGCGGTGAGCCGCTCCTTCGCGGCCCTGCTGCGCAACTCCTCGAGGTCGTTCTCCAGAGCAGCTCGTTCCTGCGTCACCTGTGGCAGTCGGTCCCGATCGGTTACTGCTTCGCGCAGCGGCGGGACCACCGCCTGGACCAGGAGATAGGCGAGGAACATGGACAACACCAGTGCCACCAGCAGACCCGCCTTCCGCAGCACGAAGCCGAGTATGGCGAGCACCAGACGCATGGGCGTGATCCTAGTTCCACGAACGCCGCATGCACTCGTCCTACGTCACTGGCGGCGCCCGAGCAGTGCCAATGACAGATTACCTCACGCACCTTAGGACCACGCTCTTTCGTGCCAATCCCTCAGTTCTAGACCTCCGATGCCACTTGAATCGATGCCGCTCCCGCGACTACTCCGCGCAATCTTCTCCACTATCAACGGCGTCCAGCCAGCGCTGGGAGACCTCGTGCGACTTGGCAACGAAAAGAACAACTTCCGCTCTAAGCGAGGAACCCTTCAGAACAGCCCTGCATACTGGGAGTTTGCCTCGATCCGAGATGTACTGTACAACGTCAACCATTTTCTCGGACATCGCCCTGGTCAAAACTCCCACGCGGTGCCCATCGAGGCGAACTTCCACACAGTCATAGGGCTTAGATCTCTCAGTCTTCTGCTCTTCAACGACATGGAGTGTCACGGCGAGATGGCGTTCCCCGTCGCCGACGTACTTCCCGAGTACATCCATGTGTTGGTCCTCCCCGGTGACTTGGATCGCACCGCCCTGTGGAATCACTTGGCAGGGCACCCCGGGGAGATCATTGAAGGACTGCACTCCTTGTGCAGGCGGGAGCATCAGGGAGACACTCCCGCCCATCTCCGTATCATCCACCGGCGCTACCCAGACTCGTGCTTCCACTGCCAGAGCCTCTCCCCTATCAGCTAGGTCTTGGAGAGGGGCAGAGTAGAGTGCGGCCGCGTCGCGGGGCAGATAGCCCACCTTGTGGCCCAAAACGAAGACAGCAACAGCGTTCGGATCATACTCATTCCTCGGCTCCGCAATAACCAGGGCAGACACCCCGTCAATGTCGGTTCCGTACTCGCCTCTGCGGGCGCGTGTCTCCTGAACGATGCGAAGGAAAGCTTCTCGATAATGGGACTCCCCAACGACGTTCTGCCAAACAGACGCTCTAGCCCAGGGCTTGACTGGTTTGAGCTCAGGCGCTCTTTCGGTTCGCATTACCCGATCTAATCCACGACGGGCTGCGTCTCGAACCTCGCTCGCGAGAGAACCAGGACGCACAGCACTCCATAACGATTCCGGGAGACCGGATCGGGAGGTTCCCTCAGGTTGTTCCGGAGTGGACGCACGCTGCACCGGCCGATACTGGTCCGTCCACTGAGAGCCATCCCAGTAGCGAAAGAAGCCCAGCCGGTCAGGAGCCGCGTACCATGCGGCGGGCGGCGGAGAGTCGCTTCCCTTGGATCGGCGTCCGAATAGGCGCATGCGCGTGTTCCTCCTCAACTCGCTCTCAGCAGAACTCTAACCATCCCAGGAAGACCACGGCTCGGAGCGGTGGTGCAAATATTCTCAAACTCTATTGGTGTGGATCTCGGTGCAATCCCTCGGTTAGTTCACGAACGCCGCAGGCGCTCCTGGACTTCGGTTTGACGACCACCTCGAGTCCGCGCGCTGCGACATCCTCGCCTTCACCGCCTTCCCCCGCGAGGTGTGGCGCCAGATCTGGTCGAACAACCCCCAGGAGCGGCGTAACCGGGAAGTGCGCCGGCGCACCAACGTCGTCGACATCTTCCCCAACCGCGACGCCATCATCCGCCTCGTCGGCGCCGTCCTGGCCGAACAACACGGCGAGTGGTCCGAAAAGCGCCGCTACCTCGGCCTCGAAGTCCTGGCAAGAGCCCGCGCCGTCCTCACCGCCGGCCAGGACGACCACACTCCACAGGAGGTGACAGCCACACCGAACGCCCCCGCGATCGCATCCTAAGCCCACCCCTCACCGATCACCGACGTACACCACAGATCCAGACTTGACCGTCATTCATGTCCACTCGTGACCACGTGCGCCCACCCGCGCATCTGCAGTTCTGCCACGAATTCTATTGCGGGAGAGTCGCATTCCACGAGGGACCAAGAGAGCTGGAGAAGGGACTCGAACCCTCAACCACCTGTTTACAAGACAGGTGCGCTACCGATTGCGCCACTCCAGCGTGCCCCACCAGGCGACTCCAGCGAGTTCCGGCTAGGACCACGACATCTTACCCGGCGCCAGATGAAGCACTTCTGCAGCGGCGAGGTGCTATGGCGTCTAGTCTCGACAGGAGGGCCTATCTGGGGAGCATGCACTGCCCGGGGCAGCATCCCCCAAACCACCGCCCCGTGACGCGTGCACCACCCGCAGACTCTCGCGCCCGCGAACCTCACCCCTGGCGCCGACGCCGCCGATCCCATCGCGCCTGGTTCCAGCGCTGCCCGAGGGGGTTCATCATGATGTCGCCGAGGGTCGTGCCGGTCGCGATCGCCAACAGGGTCGCGCCGGCACCGA
>DUPF01000261.1 GCA_012838445.1 Intrasporangiaceae bacterium
CAAGTGCGAGGCCTCCCTCGACGGCACCGTCAACGGTCGCCGCAACGCGATGCTCGACGACTCCGACGTGCACTGGCACCGGCAGATCAAGTCCTGCGTCGGCGGGGTGACCGCCGCCGTCACCGGCGACCCGGCCTGCTTCGTGTCGGTGTCCGCCGCCCACCAGGGCCCTGAGGGTGGTGGCCCGGTCGCCGCGATCGTCGACCTCGGCTCGGGTGAGCCGACGGGATACCGCCCGCCCACGGCCTGAGTCCGGCTCAGTAGCCGGCGGCGAGCCCGTCACTGCGGGTCTCGCTGCCGGTGAGCCAGGTCCCGTCCGGTTCGCGCCAGATCGCCTGACCCCGGCCGAACCCGCCGTCGTCGACGACCCGGACGGTATGCCCGCGCCCGGTCAGCGCCTCCGCCGCCGGAGCGAGACCCGGTTCGAGGAGCACGACGTCCCGCCCGCCGTCGCGGTCCACCCGCCAGCGCGGTGCGTCCAGGGCCTGCTGGGGATCGGCCCCGGCTGCCGTCCGCAGCACCACCTGGACGTGGCCCTGGGCCTGCATGTGCCCGCCCATGACACCGAACGGTCCCAGCGGGGCGCCGTCCCGGAACAGGAACCCGGGAATGATCGTGTGGAAGGGTCGGGCCCCGGGACGCAGCACGTTGGGGTGGGCCTCGTCGAGGACGAATCCGTGCGCCCGGTTCTGCAGCGCGATGCCCCACCCGGGCACGACCACCCCCGAGCCGAACCCGTGGTAGTTCGACTGGATCAGGCTGACCATCTGTCCGTCCGGCGCGGCCACGCACAGCAGCACGGTCCCACCGGTGGGCGGTGTCCCGGGGCGGACCGGTGCGGCGTGCGGTCCGATGAGGCGCCGGCGGTCGCGCAGGTATGCCGGGTCCAGCAGACCTCTCGTCGGCACCCGGGTCCGGCTCGGGTCGGCAACGTGGGCGAAGGCGTCCGCGAAGGCCAACCGCATCGCCTCGATCTGCAGGTGCAGGGCGTCAGCATCCTCGAGGTCGGGGCCGACCTGGAGACCGTCGAGGATCCCGAGGGTCATCAGGGCAGCGATGCCCTGACCGTTCGGGGGGATCTCGGCCACCGCATACCGGCCGTAGTCCATGGTGATCGGCTCGACCCACTCGCCGCGGTGCTCCGCAAGGTCTGTCGCCCGGATGAATCCGCCGGTCTCCGCGGCGAACTCGACGATCGCGGCAGCGATCTCCCCTGAGTAGAAGTCCTCGGCCCCGTGTTCGGCGAGGCGGCGCAGGGTGCGGACGTGGCCGGGCAGGCCGACCCGCTCCCCTTCCGCGGGTGCCCGTCCGCAGGGCGCGAAGGTCGGCAGGAACGCCGCGAACTGCGGTCCGTGCCGCGTCGCGGCCGCGGTCACGGCCCGGCTCCAGTAGTGCGCGACCACGGGCGGCACGGCACAGCCTCCGGCGGCGAACTCGATCGCCGGCTGCAGGACCGTCGACCAGGGCAGCCGGCCGAAGCGGTCGTGCAGGTCCGCCCAGCCGCGGATCTGGCTGGGGACGGTGACCGAGGCCCACCCGTGCACCGGCATCGAGTCGTTCCCGAGGTCGCGGACGAGGGTCGGGGTCAACGCTTGCGGAGCCCGGCCCGAGCCGTTGTATCCGTGCAGGCCACTGCCGTCCCAGACGAGAGCGAACAGGTCGCCGCCGAGTCCGTTGGAGGTCGGCTCCAGGACGGTCAGGGCCGCGGCGGTGGCGATCGCGGCATCCACCGCCGAGCCGCCGGAGCGGAGCACCTCCCGACCGGCCTGGGCCGCTGCGGGGTGGCTCGTCGCGACGACCCCGTGCCGGCCCGGACAGCGGGCCGCGGTCGAGGCAGGAAGGAGACCATGTCCACACCTGCTCAAAGGCGTGGGGCAGCTCAGCCTCGAACGCGTCCTTAGCCGTTCGCCCCGGCAGGGCCGGCCGTGATCGTCGGCGTTGGCTCCGGCTGCACCGGGATCGTGACGGGGGGCTCGGCACACTTCTTGGCCGCTGCCACCACGGCGTCCGACACCGCCTGCTTGCCGCCGAGCGCAACAACCTTGTCGGGGGCCAGTCGGCGGATCTCCGTGCACACGGTCGCCGGCACCGTCTTGGAGAGCACCAGCAGAATCGGGGCATCCTTCGCCACCGCGAGCGGTGTGCCGGACAGACCATCCGGGTAGTTGTAGCCGTTGGTCAGGAGCACGGTGTCCGCGCTCGGGAAGGTTGCCGCCGAGACCGCTCGAGAGGTGGCAAACCGATCCGCCCCCGCGAGCCGCTTAACCGGCGCGACCTTCCCCGCTGTCGAGGCAACGGATGCGGAGATCGCTGCGGGGCCACCGAGGATGACGATCCTCTCCGGGCTCATCGCCTTGAGGTGGGCAGCAGTTTCCACCGAGAGCCGGTCGGGTTCGGTCAGCAGTAGGGGGGCTCCGTCCAGGGCCGCGGCGACACCACCGGAGAGGGCGTCGGGGAAGATGGCACCGGACGCGAGGTAGGCGACGGACGCCGATCCGACCCGCTTGGTCAGCTGTGATGCGACGATCCTCGCGGTGTCGTATCGATTCTCTCCACCTAGCCGAGTGACGGTGCCCCACGCAGCGGCCTGCACCTCGATGCGGCGGGAGAGTGCCAAAGGACCGCCGACGAGAATGATCTCGTCGGGGTTGAGCCGGTCGAGCTCAGCCACCACAGCATCGGGGATGATCCCCTTGCCGGACAACAGCACCGGCGCTTGGAGGGCTCCGGCCGCGGCGCCGGCGACGAGCGCGTCGGGGAAGGAATCGGAGTGGACGAGGACGGCGACGTCCGCTCCGTGCGGGAAGGCCTCCTGGGAGATGGCCACCGACGTAGCCGTGCGGTGGGGGCCTCCGATTCGCTCATCTGAGGCTGAGGCAGTCGCTACTGCCGCACTGCCAAGGACCAGGGCGGTCGTCATGGCAGTCACGAGAACACGCTTGACAATCATCATCCGGGCTTCTCCTCAAAGTCGACCACACTGTCGCGCTGGTGGCGTTCTTCGAGGGTATACCCCGGCGACGTTCGGTGACATCGTCTCACACAGCGCCTCCGTGGTTCCTGGGACGCGCACGAGTTATCACCCGCTGGGAGAAGACAGCCAAGGGCCCTCTCGCCGATAGACGAGAGGGCCCTTGAAGTTGACCGAGAGGTCAGATCAGGTGATCAATCAGATCCGTGATCACTTGATCTCGGGGTCGATCTCGAACTTCGCGGCAAGGAGGTTCTTGATCTGGTTCGTCACCGCGAGGCGGAGCGCATCCGGGCCACCGAAGGTGAAGATGCGGTCACCGTCGTCGACGGAGGCGTTCAGGTAGGCCGCCGTGAACCGCTGGTTGAGCGACGTCGGCTCGGTCAGCAGGAGCGGACCGTCCAGGTTGGCGATGTAGCCAGAGGCCACGAGCGCGTCCGGGAAGGTCTCACCGGAGACCACGGCGTAGTTCCGCGGGTTGCCGAACGTTGCCTCGGCGGTCAGGGTCGCGGTCTCGTACCGGTTGACACCGACGTAGCTGGCAGCCAGGTCGATGCTACCCGCAGCAGCAGTGGCCGACGGGCCACCAACGGCGAAGATCTCCGAGGTGTTGTTGATGTACCTGGTGTCGTCGTCAACCCAGTTCCTCAGCCGCTTGAGGAAGTCGAGGGTGAACTCGTAGGTGTCGAGCTTCGTGCCCTGGGTCAGCAGGACGACGCCGTCGTTGTTCGACGCGGCCGCGCCAGCGGACAGAGCGTCCGGGAAGTTCTCACCGGTGGTGAGGTAGACGTTGACATCGCGCGACTTGG
>DUPF01000029.1 GCA_012838445.1 Intrasporangiaceae bacterium
CGAGGAACGTCCGTAGACACCCTCACCCGGTGCACCACCACTGACGCCCCACGGACCATTCGGTCCGTGGGGCGTCACCGTTCGCCTTCCGTCTGCCTCTGTCAGTCAGACCTGGTGCTGGAGGAGCGTCTCGCGCACGGCCCGCCGGAGCACCTTGCCCAACTGCGTGCGGGGCAGGTCGTCGAGGATGTGGACTGCGCGGGGGAGCGCATACCGGGACACCTTGTCCTCCAGCCACTGCCGCAGCTGCCCCAGCTCGATGCTGACCCCGGGCTCGAGGACCAGAGCAGCGACGACCTGCTCGCCGAGTGCGGAGTCCTCGTGGGGGAGTCCGACGACCGCGACGTCGACGACTCCCGGCATGCCGCGGACGGCATCCTCGACCTGGGAGGGATAGATGTTGAAGCCGCCGGAGATGATGAGCTCCTTGCGCCGGTCCGCGAGCGCGACCGATCCGTCGGCGCCGTCGCGGCTGACCAGGTCGCCGGTGCGGAGCCAGCCCCCGGGCAGGAGCACGTCGGCGGTCTCCTGCGGAGCGTCGAGGTAGCCGCCGAAGACCTGGGGCCCGCGGACGAGGAGTTCGCCGATCTGGCCGTCCGGGACATCGGGCACATCCGCCGCCAGTGGATCCGCGTCGAGCAGTTCGGGGTCGACGATCCGAATCTCGGTGTCCGGGTAGGGGATCCCGAGCCGTCCCGGGCGTCGCGCCGGTCCGAACGGGTTGCCGAGCACGACCGGGGAGGTCTCACTCATCCCGTAGCCCTCGATGATCAGGCCTCCGGTCGCGGCCTCCCAGCGCCGCGCGATCTCCCCGTCCAGCGCCATCGCCCCGGACACCGAGAACCGGATCGACTCCAGCGACACGTTCCGTTCGCGGGCGCGTGCCTCGAGCCGGTCGAACATCGGGGGCACCCCACCGAGGAAGGTGATGGGGCGCCGCTGCGTCGCCGCGAGCAGCATGTCGACGTCGAAGTTCGGCAGGATCACCTGGGTGGCTCCGAGCGCCACGGCACAGGTGAGCGACAGCGTCATGCCGAAGGCGTGGAAGAAGGGCAGCACCGCGCCGAAGGTCTCCGCACCCTCGCGGATATCCGGCATCCATTGCACCGACTGGGCGACGTTGGCGGTGAGGTTGGCGTGGGTGAGGGGGACGAGTTTGGGCATCCCGGTCGTCCCGCCCGTCGGCAGCAGGACGGCGACGTCCTCCGGGGAGGAGGGAGTATGCGGTGCCCCGGACCCCTTGGCCCGCGCCACCTCCTTGTCCCAGGATCCGACCCCTTCCGGCACGGCGGATCGCAGCTTCGCCCGCTGGGCGCGGGCGGCGGGCAGCGGCAGCCTGAGCAGCAGGCGCGTCCGTAGCGGCATCGCGACGGTCAGGTCCACGGCCAGCACCGTGCGGGCGAATCTCGCCGTGGCCGGCGCGAGGATGGTGGATATCGAGTGCTCCCACCCGATGACGACCTTGGCGCCGTGCCGGTCGAGTTGGGCCCGGACCTCCTCGGGAGCAGCGAGTGGATTGTGCTCGGCGACCGTGGCACCCAGGGCGTGCACGGCATAGAACGCGACGACGTGCTGTGGGCAGTTGGGCAGGATGAGCCCGACCCGGTCCCCGGCGCGCACCCCGACCCCGGCCAGCACCGATGCGGCCTGCTCCACCTGCGCGGCCAGTTCGCGGTAGGTCATCGTGGCGCCGAGGAAGTCCAGCGCGAGGCGCTCCGGCCAGCGACGCACTGCCTCGGTGAGCAGGGCCGTGGTCGTCGGGGCCGGGGTGACGGTGAGCGGGATCGATGGGCCCATACGGTCAACCTACGGGACCGTAACTGCGGCGGCCAGGCGAGGCGCCGAAGCGGGTCGACGGCTCACCCCGCAGCACGGGGAATGCGTGCCTGCCCAGGTGATGCCGTGGGTGGGGACGGCTACGTGCCGACACGAGGATCCTTGCGGCCGCGGACGGCCGCGCCGAGGGTGCCGAGGGCTCCGACGCCGCCGAGGGTGGCGCCGGCGGTGAGCAGCCACTGCGGCAGCGCGGTCGGGATGCCGAGGTGGGTGACGAGCCCGAGGATCCGGGAGAGCCCGAGTGGCAGGATCGCCAACTGGTCGTTGATGGTCGTCAGCGAACGCTCCAGACCGACTCCGCTCAGGAGCAGTCCCAGGGCGAGCAGGGGGACCCCGACGCCGAGCAGGACCGCACCGATCGCGCCGGGCCAGGAGACTCGGTAGGCGCTGCGCAGCACGAGGGCGAGGACGACCAGGCCCCACAGGAAGGCTCCGGCGGCGAGCGTGACGTAGACCGTGCGGCCGCTCTCGTCGGTCCAGATGCGGAACCAGTATCCGCTCGGTCCGGCCCCGGCCATCCCGGCACCGAGGATGACGGTGCGCAGCAACAGCATCCCGCCGAGACCGGCCCACAGCCAGTGCGGGTCGGCGCCGGGACGCACTGCCCACAGGACGACGCGGGCGGTCAGCGCGAGCAGGGCCAGACTGCCCAACGTCACGAGGAGGTATGCGGTGCTCGCCGCCGAGGAGAAGGCCAGTCGGCTCGCGAGGACGGCGGCGAGCGGAACCGCGACGACGAGGATGCGTCGGGTCCGGCTCGGCGCGGTGTCGGTGGTGCCGAGCCGCCACGGGGTGAAGGCGCCGCGGCGCAGATCGCGGATGAGCAGCAACCCCAGGCCGCCGAGGGCGATGACGACCCACGCGACGATCTGGGTGTACGGCGCGCGTTCGGCGTGGACGAGGCCGGCGTCCGCGGCGAAGAACTCGTAGGGCGGGTGGGCCAGGTCGCCGGTCCAGCGCTCGGTGTGCGCGGCACTGGCCTCCCGATAGGCCGAACGCTCGTCGAGCCAGGCCTCCTGCGCCTCGACCGAGCCGGTGTCGACCCACTCGTAGTACCGCAGGAAGGCGCTCCGGTAGGTCTGCAGGGTGGCGAACAGGTCGATCTCGTAGTCGATCGAGGCCGCCAGCCGGTCGTACAGGTCGGGGTCGTGGAACGTCGACCGGTCCACGTCGGCCAACCGGTCCCGCATCGCTCGCGCGGTCGCCACGGCCCGCTCACCCTCGGCGATCGCCTCGTCGACCCGTCCGGCCGTGGCCAGATAGACGGCGGACAGTCCGGCCACGTCACCGGAGACGATGTCCCACTTGAAGATCCACATCATCGGTGGTGGTTCGAGGCCGAGCGCGAACACCGCCTGCTCGGCATAGGGGCCGATGTAGAACCCGTCGAGGATCGCCGACCGGGACATGGCGAGGACGTCGGCAACCGCTGTCGCCGCAGCGGGATCCGCGGTGAGCATCCGGGTGATCCAGGCGCGGTTGACCTCGCCGATATCGGCGTCGAGGTCCCAGCCGAGGCGGCCGGCGGCGTAGACGTTGAGGTCATACAGCTGCCAGAAGCCCTCCTTGAGGTAGAGCGAGAAGGGTCCGGCCCGCCACGGACCGCCGTCCTGGGTCCACAGCCACAGCCCCGCGATGTTCGGGTTGGCGGCCCGGAACTCGCGCAGCGCCTCCTGATGGGTGCGACCGACGTCGTTGGGGATCGAACTGAACGCCTCGAACTCGCGCCGACCCTGCAGTTCGACGACCCGCTGCTGATCCCCTCCGGTCAGGGTCGGGTTGAGGGGGAGGAAGGAGTCGAAGTCGCCCATGGTGAACTTCGTCGACACGACGAGGTTCGGCAGGTCGAGGTCACCGAGGACCCGCTCGTAGGTCTGCGGGTTGGTGTGCATGTCCCCGACATCCCCGACCCCGACCGACCAGGTCCGGAAGTAGATCGTCGCGTCATGCTCGGCCGCGACCTCGCTCGCCGTCCGCAGCATCGTCTGCACCGCCGCGGCGTCCCGGACCTCGAGGGCCGAGTAGTAGTCCCAGCCGGCCACGTTGTAGATCGTGCCCGCCTCACCGATGCGGATCATCAGACCCTTGGCCCACGGGAAGGTCGTGAAGAACTCGTCCATCCCGGCCCGGTACACCTCCCACAGTCGGGGGTCGGTCGGGTCGATCCCGCCGAGCTCCCGCTGCAGATAGGACTCCAGCGGACCGCTCAGCGCGAGCATGTCGGTCTTGAAGACGACATCCACCCCGAGGTCGGCGGCGTACTTCCACAGCGCGCCGACCTGCTCGCGCATCGCCTCCTGACGCGCTCGTTCGGGACTGTCCGCGGCATACACCTGCGTGCCGGTGCCGACGGTGTCGAAGCTGACGTACTCGAGGAAGCCCGGCACGAACACACCGTTGTAGCCGTATGCGACGACGTGGTCGATGAACTCCTTCCAGTCCGCCTCGGTCCGGGCCAGTCCGGCCGGGTCGAGCCACGGCGCCTCGGCGAGCACGACATCGGCGAGTGCGCCGGACGTGTGCTGATAGTCGTCCTGAGTGCGATAGGCGGCCTCGTCCGGAACCACCCCGACGGCGCCGGTGTCGACGAACCGGTGCGGCAGATCCGGCCCCCGGAGCACCCCGTCGGCGACGCTGCCCCAGTCCGCACCAGAGGCGATCGCATCGGCGAGCCGGAACAGCCCGTATCCCACGCCCCGGCGACCACCGCTGACGGTGAGGGTCTCCCCGGACCGGCGCACCGCATACGACTCGCTCTCCTCCGGACCGGAGAGGTCCACCTCGACCGTCACCGCTGATCCGGTATGCGTCCGCGACCCGGCCGCGGCCGTCACCTGCTCGGCCGCGAGCGTGAGCAGCGGGTCGTCGTCGTGGCCGACCGGCAGCACGATGTCGGCCAGGGATGCGATCGGCTCGACCGGGGCAGCCGGCTGGACCGTCGTCGCGGGCTCGGGCCCTAAGTTCTTGTCCTCGAAGCGGATCGCGAGCGCGGAATTGAGGACCACGGCGACGAGGAATCCGGCGACGAGGCACATGACGACCGCGACGGGGACGAAGACTCTCAGGCGGGGCACGGGGACCAGTCTGCCCACTCATGGCGAGGAATCCATCACAAAGAGGGGCACCAAGATGCACGCCCGCATGTGACTCTGGTGGAATGGACCTAGGCGCGCGATCGCACCAGGTGGCGAGCAACGCCCCACGACGTGCGCGCAGGTCACATTAAGGAAGGTACGCCGACCGTGGTCGATGTTGACAAGGTCCTCGATGAAGCGGGTCTGAGCAACCCAGCGGTGCGCGAATTCGTCCAGCACTGGGCGGAGCACACCGGAGCCGAGCGGGTCGAGGTGGTCAACGCCTCGGACGACGCCCGGCTGATCCAGGAAGGACTGGACGCCGGTGAGATCAAGCCGGCCGGTGAGGGTCTCTACTACTCGCAGTCCTACTACAAGGACACCGCGCGTTCCGAGGAGCGCACGATCGTTGCCACGAGCAACGAGAAGGACAAGGGCGTCTACAACAACTGGCGCCACTCCGACGAGATCCGCCCGATCGTCGAGGGTCACATGAAGGGTGCCCTCAAGGGCAAGACGATGTACGTCATCCCCTACCTGATGGCCCCTCCCGGCTCCCCGCTGGAGAAGTACGCCGCCGGCATCGAGCTGACCGACAACCGCACCGTCGTCATGCACATGATCCGGATGGCGCGGGTCGGGGTGGACCTGATCAACAACCTCGCCGACCCGGACTCCTTCGTCCGCGCGGTGCACGTCACCGGCGACCTGGAGAACCTCGGCCAGGGCACCCCGGACGACAAGCGCTACTTCGTCACCGTTGCCGACGAGCGCACCATCTTGCACTTCGGCTCCTCCTACGGCGGCAACGCCCTGCTCGGCAAGATCGCGCACGGTCTCCGCCAGGCGGCCTATGACGGGTATGCGTCGGGCGAGTTCCTCTCCGAGCAGTTCATGCTCCTCGGGATCACCGACAAGGAGACCGGCGAGAAGTGGCACATCTGCGGTGGCTTCCCGAGCGCCTCGGGCAAGACCAACCTCGCGATGACCCTCGCCCCGGATGCGATGGGCGACCGCTACCACGTCTCCTTCTACGGCGACGACATCGCGTGGCTGTGGGTCGGTGAGGACGGCGCCCTCTACGGCATGAACCCCGAGAACGGCGTCTTCGGTGTCGCCAAGGACACCAACGAGAAGACCAACCCGACCGCACTCGACTCGATCGACCCGGGCACCCAGGCGCTGTTCACGAACGTCGCCTACAACCCGGACACTCACGAGGTCTGGTGGGAGGGCCGCACCAAGGAGCCCCCGGCGGACGTCACCGGCTGGCGGGACTGGAAGGGCGAGCTCATCTCCGAGCGGTCCGAGGCGGACAAGGACGCCCCGTGGGCGCACCCGAACAGCCGCTTCACGACGAGCCTGGACAACGTCCCGAACGTTGCCCCGGACTACTCCGACCCCAAGGGCGTGAAGATCGACGCGATCATCTTCGGTGGCCGCACCCGCGACCGGGAGCCGCTCGTGCGCGCGATCACCGATCTCGCCGAGGGCGTGTACGACGGTCTGACGCTCGGTGCCGAGGCGACGTTCGCCGCCGAGGGTGTCGAGGGCAAGCTCCGCTACGACCCGATGTCGATGCGGCCGTTCATGTCCTACCCCGAGGGTGCCTACGCCAAGCAGTGGCTCGACATCGTCGGTGCGGCGACGGACCAGCCGATCTTCGCGCACGTCAACTGGTTCCAGCGCGACCCGGAGGACGGGCACTTCCTGTGGCCGGGCTACCGCGAGAACCTGCGTCCGCTGCTGTGGCTGATGCACCTCAAGGACGGCAAGGTCAGCGGCCGGCAGACCCCGGTCGGCACGATCCCGACGCAGGAGGAGCTCGAGATGGTCGGGCTCGACATCCCGCAGGAGGATCTGGACCGCATCCTCGACATCGACGTCGAGCGCTGGCGTGAGGAGATGGGCTTCCGCGAGGAGCACCTCAAGCAGTTCGAGAACCTGCCCGAGGAGATCTGGGAGGCGCACCGCCGAGTGGCCAAGGCCCTCGACGACGCGGCGGACGGCTGAGTCTCACCTTTCCCGCCACAAGCGCAAAAGGCTGACTTCACCACGCTTCTGAAGCGCGGTGAAGTCAGCCTTTCGCGCATCATGCGTTAAAGGAAAACTGGCCCAAACCGTGTCGGACAGGAGGTCGGGCAGGCCACTAGGTTGGGGGTATGCGCATCGGGCTGTTCGTCACCTGTCTCGGTGACGTGCTCTTCCCGGGGGTGCCGCAGGCGACGACGCTGCTGCTCGAGCGGCTCGGGCACGAGGTGGTCTTCCCGGCGGAGCAGACCTGTTGCGGACAGATGCACATCAACACCGGCTATCAGCAGGATGCGCTGCCGGTCATCGCCCACCACGTCGAGGTCTTCGAGCGGGTCCTCACGGACGGATGCGAGGCGATCGTCGCCCCGTCCGGCTCCTGCGTCGGCTCGGTGCGCCATCAGCACGCCGACGTGGCCCGCCGCCTCGGGGATGACGCGCTCGCGGTGCGCGCCGAACAGGTGGCGGCCCGCACCTACGAATTGAGCGAGTTCCTCGTCGACGTCCTCGGCGTCACCGATGTCGGCGCGCACTATCCGCACCGGGTCACCTATCACCCGACGTGCCATTCGCTGCGGATGCTCGGCGTCGGCGACAAACCGCTCCGGTTGCTGCGTCAGGTGCGCGGGATCGACCTCGTCGAATTGCCGGAGGCGGAGTCGTGCTGCGGATTCGGGGGCACCTTCGCGCTGAAGAACGCGGACGTCTCCACAGCCATGCTCACCGACAAGGTCGGCAACGTCGTGACGACCGGCGCCCAGGTCCTCACCGCCGGCGACGCGTCCTGCCTGATGCACATCGGCGGCGGACTGACCCGACTGCGCACCGGGGTCCGCGCGGTGCACCTGGCCGAGATCCTCGCGAGCACCTAGTGGGTATGCGGTGACCACCTTCCTCGGAATGCCCGGCCCACCGGCCGGTCCCGGCAGCGACCTGACCGGGTCGGTGCCGTTCCCGGCGGCTGCACGAGAAGCCTTGGAGGACAGGCGGCTTCGACGTAACCTCGCTCACGCCACCGGCACGATCCGGGCCAAGCGGGCAGCGGTGGTCGCGGAGGTCGAGGACTGGGAGGACCTGCGGGCTGCCGGTGCCGCGATCAAGGCCGACACGATGGCTCGGCTGCCGGAGCTCCTCGAACAGCTCGAGGCCCGGGTCACCGAACGCGGTGGTGTCGTGCACTGGGCCAGGGACGCCGGGGAGGCCAACGACATCGTGATCGACCTGGTCGAACAGGCCGGTGCGAGCGAGGTCGTCAAGGTCAAGTCGATGGCGACCCAGGAGATCGGCCTCAACGAGGCTCTCGCAACGGCGGGGATCACCCCGATCGAGACGGATCTGGCCGAGCTCATCGTCCAGCTCGCGAACGACCGCCCCTCGCACATCCTCGTCCCGGCGATCCACCGCGGCCGCGCCGAGATCAGGGAGATCTTCCTGGACCGGATGCCCGGACTGGACCCGGACGCACTCACCGATGAGCCGACGGTCCTCGCGGCGGCGGCGCGCGCATACCTGCGCGAAGCGTTCCTGCGGTCCACGGTCGCGATCTCCGGCGCCAACTTCGCCATCGCCCAGACCGGCACACTCGCCGTCGTCGAGTCCGAGGGCAACGGGCGGATGTGCCTGACCCTGCCGCAGACCCTCATCACCGTCATGGGGATCGAGAAGGTGCTCCCCTCGTGGCGTGATCTGGAGGTGTTCCTCCAACTGCTGCCGCGGTCCTCGACGGGGGAGCGGATGAATCCCTACACGTCGATGTGGACCGGGGCCAGCCCCGGCGACGGGCCGCAGCAGGTCCACCTCATCCTCCTCGACAACGGTCGCACCCGCGTGCTCGCCGACCCGCAGGGCCGCTCCGCCCTGCACTGCATCCGCTGCTCGGCCTGCCTCAACGTCTGCCCGGTCTACGAGCGGGTGGGCGGGCATGCGTACGGCTCGGTCTATCCCGGCCCGATCGGGGCGATCCTCTCCCCGCAACTGACCGGTGTCACCGGCGACGGGGTCAATGATTCGCTGCCCTACGCGTCGACGCTGTGCGGGGCCTGCGAGGAGGTCTGCCCGGTCAAGATCCCCATCCCGGACCAGTTGGTCCGGCTGCGGGCCGAGCACACCGAGACGTATGCGTCCGCGCACCGGATCCCGTCCGCTGAGGCTGCGGCGATGCGGGCCGCGTCGTGGATGATGAGTGATGCCAAGCGATTCGACCGCGCCGGTCGGGCAGCGCGGCTGGGTCGGCTGGGGATGCGCGGTGGCCGGCCCCGGCTCCCGCTGCCGCCGCCGCTGTCCGGGTGGGCGGACAGCCGGGACCTGCCCGAGTTGCCGCGCGAGACGTTTCGGGAGTGGTGGGCCCGGACCCGTGGGGAGTCGTCGTGACGGCCAGGAATGAGGTGCTGCAGCGGATCCGGGCCGCCCTCGGACCGGTGCCGGACCAGGTCGATGTGCCCCGCGCATACCGAATGGGGAGTGGGCGGCCCCCTGGCGATCCACAGCTGGTGGAGCTGCTCGTCGATCGACTGCTCGACTATCGCGCCACGGTGGTCGAGGCGGCCGACGGCGATGTGGCGAGTGCGCTGGCGGAGATCCTGGCCGACGTCGACGGAGTCGTGCTGCACGCTCCGGGTGTGCCGCTGCAGTGGGTGACCGGGGTCGACGTGGTGCCCGACGACGGCCGTGATGCCCGTGCGCTCGACGCCCAAGTGGCCGCGGCGGTGACCGGCTCGGTCGTCGCGATCGCGGCCACGGGAACGATCGTCCTGGACGGGTCGCCGACGTGCGGCCGACGGGCGTTGACGCTCGTGCCGGACATCCACATCTGCGTCGTCGATCGCCACACCATCGTCGAGACCGTCCCCGAGGCGCTCGCCCGGCTCGAACCGACGAGGCCGCTTACCTTCATCAGCGGACCGTCGGCGACCAGTGACATCGAATTGTCCCGGGTCGAGGGCGTGCACGGACCGCGCACCCTCATCGTCATCCTCGCCTGACCCGCCCCTCCTTCCCCTCCCCGTGCGGGGCACCGGGATCCTGCGGCGCTATATCGCCGCAGCCCGCGAAGAGCGCCTTCTCTCGGCACGATCGCCGCAGGCGTGAGTCCGCGCGTGAGGTGGCCCACGCACGCGACCCACCGCCCCAACCCCATGCGGTACGCTCGGTATCGGGAACCGCGAGTACCGCATACCTGATCGAAGGACGCCCATGACCAACCCATCCCTGCTCGACCGCGGCCAGCGCGCCGGGCTGCGACTGATCTCCAAGGCGGGGGCACTGCCCTTCCTGCAGAACGAGGACGTGCGCCGACGCGTCGAACAGCTGCTGCGTCGGGGCTCGGCCAGTGGCTTCAAGGCCCAGATCGCTGTCGGTCGGGCCTTCGCCAAACGGAAGGGTTCCGGAGCGCCCGCCCGCACCACCCCCCGGGCGCCGAAGAAGCTCTTCGACCTGACCCCGACCGAGGACCAGGCGATGCTCCAGGCCGCGGCTCGGGAGCTCGCCGACGAGGTCATCCGCCCCGCCGGCAAGGCCGGTGACACCGACCGGGCCGTCCCGGCCGAGGTCCGCGCAGCGGCGACCGAGATGGGGCTCGGCCTGATCGGCGTGCCGACCGAACTCGACGGCATCGCCGAGGAGCACCCCGCCGTCGCAACCTGCCTCGTCCTCGAGGAACTCTCCCGCGGTGACATGGGCATCGCCGTCGCCCTCATGGCCACCGGATCGGTCGCGACCGCGATCGCCCGGTACGGCACCGCCGACCAGCAGGCGACCTACCTGCCGCACCTGACCTCCGAGGAACCGGCCCTGGCGGCCATCGCGATCCAGGAGCCCCAACCGCTCTTCGACCCGAGCGCCCTGCGCACCACCGCCGAGCGTCGCGACGGCACCCTCGTCCTCAACGGCACCAAGGCGCTCGTCGCCCAGGCCGCGGCGGCCGAACTGTTCATCATCGGCGCCATGGTCGATGAGGAGCCACGCCTCGTCATCGTCCCGGCCGGCACCACCGGGGTGCGCATCGAGGACGATCCCGCCATGGGGGTGCGGGCCGCCGCGACCGGCCGGGTCGTCCTGACCGATGTCGAGGTCCCGGAGGAGAACATCCTCGGTGACGACCTCGACTACCGGGACGCCGTCCGCCGGGCCAGGCTGGCCTGGGCGGCCTGCGCCGTCGGCACCGCCCAAGCGGTGCTCGACCAGGTCATCCCGTACGTCAAGGACCGCACCGCCTTCGGGGAGCCCATCGCCCACCGCCAGGCCGTCGCGTTCATGATCGCCGACATCGCCATCGAACTCGAGGCGCTGCGCCTGACCGTCTGGAAGGCCGCCGCCCGCCTCGACTCCGGCAAGGACGCCACCGAGGTCATCGGCCGCGCCCGCCACCTCACCGCCACCCACGGGGCCCAGATCGGCTCGCACGCCGTCCAGCTGCTCGGCGGGCACGGCTTCGTCAAGGAATGGGACAACGAGCGCTGGTATCGCGACCTGCGCGGAGCCGGTGTCCTCGAAGGCACCCTCATCGTCTAAGGAGACAGACCGCCCATGATCGACCTCGAGGTCCCCCGCAAGTTCGCCCCACTCCTCGCCCAGGCCAGAGGTATGGCCGAGGAGGTCTTCCGACCCATCTCACGCAAGTACGACCGCGCCGAACACGACTACCCCGTCGAGCTCGACCTCGTCTCCGCCCTCATCGACGGAATGAGCGACTCCGGAGCCGGCCAGGGCGCCGGCGCCAGCGGCAGCACCCGAGCCACCGACACCGCCGCCGTCGGCTCCGGCCGCTCGACGAAGACCCCGAAGGCCGGCAACCGCAACGGGACGAACCTGTCCTCGGTGCTGTCCATCCTCGAGACCTGCCGCGGCGACGTCGGCCTGACCCTGTCCATCCCCCGCCAGGGGCTGGGCAACGCCGCGATCGCCGCCGTCGCCAACGACGAGCAGAAGGCCCGCTACGGCAACCGGTGGGCAGCGATGGCGATCACCGAACCGGGCACCGGCTCGGACTCCGGCGCCATCCGCACCACTGCGGTCAAGGACGGCGATGAGTATGTTCTCAACGGCGAGAAGATCTTCGTCACCGCCGGTGAACGGGCCGAACTCGTCGTCGTCTGGGCGACCCTGGACCGCTCCCTCGGCAAGCAGGCAATCAAGTCCTTCGTCGTCGAACGCTCCAACCCCGGACTCAAACTCGTCCGGCTCGAACACAAGCTCGGCATCCGCTCCTCTGACACCGCGGCCTTCGTCCTCGACAACTGCCGCGTGCCCGCCACCGACCTGCTCGGCGATCCCGAGATCCGCATCGAAGGCGGCTTCGGCGGGGCGATGCAGACCTTCGACAACACTCGCCCCCTCGTCGCCGCCATGGCGCTCGGGCTGACCCGCGCCTGCCTGGACACCACGACCGACCTGCTCATCGCCGAAGGTGTGCAGATCGACTGGGACGAGCCACCGCATACCCAGTCGGCACCCGTGGCCAAACTGCTCGCGATGGAGGCCGAGTACGAGGCGGCCTACCTGCTCACCCTGCGGGCCGCGTGGATGGCCGACAACGGCAAGCCGAACTCGATGCAGGCCTCGATGGCCAAGGCCAAGGCCGGCCGCACCTGCGTCGACGTCGCGCTCGCCTGCGTCGAGTTGTGCGGCGCGACCGGATACAGCGAGCGGGAGCTGCTCGAGAAGTGGGCGAGGGACAGCAAGATCCTCGACATCTTCGAAGGCACCCAGCAGATCCAGCTCCTCGTCGTCGCCCGTCGCCTCCTCCAGCTCAGCAGCAGCGAGTTGAAGTAGCCGGACGCGGGAGCCGAGCGCGGGCCCGGTGACGCGGCGTCAGCCGCCGCGACCGGGCGCGGAGTTCCGGGCGCGGGTCTGCGACATCTTGCCCCACGCATACGGGATGCCGATGCCGAGCATCACCAGGGCCGCCACAGCCGCCGCGGCGAGCAGCCCGATCCCCAGCGCGAAGCCGATGTGGATCACCAGGTCCCACACCGCATTGCCGGGGGCGACGTTGACGTCCTGGGAGGCACCCCACGCGACCCCGAGGGCAAACGCGATCGCGGTGACGATCATCAGCACCAGAGTCAGCCCGGCCGAGCGCGCGACCTTGCCCCGGTCCTTGAGGAACGCGGAGTCGTCGGCGGTGTCCTCGTTGCCGTCGAACTCGGCGAGGACGTCGTAGTCCTCCCGCTGGGAGAGGGGGATTCTCTTGCGCATCATCTGCCAGCCTAGGTGACACTGACCAGACGGCGCCGCAACCCGGGCCCAGAGGGTCTACTGTGTCCGCGTGACCCCTGGTTGGACCGCCGCTCTGGCGGCGAGGTGGATCGGCGCGGGACCCAGGCGCTGGCCGCGCGCAGTGCTCCTCGGCCTCGGTATCGCTGCCACGGCCGCCGCCATCGCGGGCGGGCAGAGTACATGCACGCCGGCCGACCCGTGCCTCCCCGATCCGACGTCCGCTTCCTTCGCGGCACTCGGGCTGGCGCTCCTCGTCGGGTGGTGGCTGCCGACCCTCGCTGCCGCTGCGGCGGTCCTCTTCGCCGTGCTCCAGTTCACCTATGACGGCAACACCATCGGCCACTCCGTCTTCCCGCTCTGGGCGATCCTCCACGTGGGCCACCTGATCTACCTGCGGCGGGCACGGGCGAGTCAGCAGCGTCTGGCTGCACGGTCCGCGTTGCCCATCCCCGCCGACTGGCAGCGCCCCCTCGAAGCCGGGTCCATGCCGCTCCTGCACTGGGTCCGGATGGGAGGGGTTGTCATCGGACTGCTCGGTGCCCTCGTCACCGGCAGTCTTTACCTGTCCGCCGACCGGTCGGACGCCGAACTCATGCGGGACGCGACGGTTCTCGAGGCCACGGTCGAGAGCATCGATCCCAACGACATTTTCTACATCACGCTCCGGCCGGAACGCCAGGTCGAGGAGCTGCCTGAGCTCATCAACCTCGAGGTCGTGGAGGAGTATGCGGTGGGCGAGCGGGTGCCGATCCGCGTCAATCCCGCCGACCCAGACTGGACGCACCTCGTCGCGGAGCCGCCGGACCGCACCGACTGGCTCCTGCTGGGTGCGGTGCTCCTGCTGGCCGGCCTCGGCGCGACGGCACTCGCCGTCCGGGTCGATGTCCGGCGCCGACTGCTCCTGGCCCGGACGCCGACCACCGGTCTGCCGGTGCGCATCCTGCGCATGCCGGGTGAGCCCGGGGTGGGCATCGCGACGGTGGACAAGGACCTCGTCTGCGCCGACGCCCCGCTGGCCGTACCGCAACGCGAGGAGCAGCGACACATCGCACCGGTCGCGGACGGCGCGCCGGAGACCTTCCCGGTCGAATGGGGCTATGTCGTCGGCGCGTTCCATGACGGCGGGGTTATCGGCATCGTCACCAAGGATGTCGCCGCCGCAGGCACCGGGCCCCTGTCGGCGCTCTCCGACCTGTTGCCCTTCGACGAGTCATGGTCCGATCCGGAGGACGACGTCGACTTCGACCGCCTGCTCGCGCGTAGCGCACCGGTCCCGGTCGACGACCCGGTCACACCCCTGACCCTGCCGTGGCGGGACCGGCCAGGCACGTGGGACCGGCTCAAGGGCATCCTCTGGCTCGCCCTTGCGGCCGCCGCCCTCGTACTGCTCATGACCACGCCCGAGGCTGAGCAGGACCTCCTTCAGGCCGGCATCATCACTGTCGTCGTGATCAGCCTCATCGTCGACGGAGCCGACAGCCTGCTCTCATCGATCCGCGTGGACCGCGACTCGGTGCGGCTGTCCAGCGCGTGGCGGCACCACGTGACGCCGTTGTCGAGCGTCGTGCAAGTCCGGCGTGCCGGGGACGTCGTCCTCCTCGTCGACGACGCCGACGCCACGAGCACCACCCAGCACGCGGAGGACCCCGGCGAGGACGAAGGCATCATCGCCATCGGTGCCGGGGAGGATGCTGCGGCGCTGGCCAGCGCTCTCGACGAGGCGACCACCATCGCTCGCGCGAATCATCCCGGCGGCGGCTCCGCCGGCTTCGCCGCGTCGACCGCGCACCGGTGGCGGCTGTCGGCGCTCGTCCTGGCACTCCTCATCGCCGCGGTGGTCGCGGTCGCCCTACGCGCGACCTTCCTCTGACCCGGTCGGCTCAGCGCAGCGTTGCGAGATGGTCGGCGATCCGCCCGATCGCCTCGGTGAGGATCTCGCTGTCGGGTAGTGTCACGAGCCGGAAGTGGTCCGGCTCGAACCAGTTGAAGCCGGTGCCGTGGGTGACGAGGATCTTCTTGGAGCGGAGCAGATCGAGGACGAACTCCTGGTCGTCCTCGATGGGGTAGACCTCGGGATCGAGTCGCGGGAAGCAGTAGAGCGCGCCCCGCGGTTCGACGCAGGAGACGCCGGGGATGTCGTTGAGCAGGCCGGAGGCGAGTTTGATCTGCTCGTACATCCGCCCACCCGGGGCGACGAGGTCGTCGATCGACTGATAGCCGCCGAGCGCGGTCTGGATCGCGTGCTGGGCCGGGACGTTGGCGCACATCCGCATGTTCGCCAAGAGAGTCAGCCCCTCGAGGAAGTCCTCGGCGATGTGCTTCGGACCGGAGATCATCACCCAGCCGGCCCGGTAGCCGCAGACCCGGTACGCCTTGGACAGCCCACTGAAGGTCAGACACAGCACGTCGTCGCCGGCGAACGTCGCCGCATGGTGGTGGACCGCGTCGTCATAGATGATCTTCTCGTAGATCTCGTCGGCCATGACGACCAATTCGTGGCGCCGGGCGATGTCGACGAGCGCCTTGACCGTCTCCTCGCTGTAGACCGCGCCGGTCGGGTTGTTCGGGTTGATGATGACCAACGCATACGTGTTCTCGGTGATCTTGGACTCGATGTCCTCCAGATCGGGATTCCACCCGTTGCTCTCATCGCACCGGTAGTGCACCGGGGTGCCGCCGGCGAGCGAGACCGCACCGGTCCACAGCGGATAGTCGGGTGCGGGGACGAGGATCTCGTTGCCGTCGTCGGTGAAGGCCTGCAGGACCATCGTGATGAGCTCGGAGACCCCGTTGCCGATGATGACATCCTCGACGGTGGTGTCGCGCAGCCCGTGCGACTGGTAGTAATGGGCCACCGCCGTGCGCGCCGGCCAGATCCCCTTGCTGTCCGAATACCCTTGGGAATCCTGCAGATTGTGCACCATGTTCGCGACGATCGACTCCGGGGCGCGGAAGCCGAACGGGGCGGTGTTGCCGATGTTGAGCTTGAGGATGTCGTGCCCCTCGCTCTCCAACCGCTGGGCCTCGACGAGGATGGGGCCACGCACGTCGTAGCGCACGTTCTGCAGCTTCTTGCTCTGGATGATCGGACGCATGGGGCCATCCTCGCACTCTGAGCGGGTATGCGTCGCGCGCCTTTGCGCGGCCCGGCACCTGCGTGAGATGTGCGGTGACGGTGGGGAATCGGTCGTTCCGGCCGCCGTTGCCGTCACGAGGGTGGGGGATAGGTCGGAATGAGGCGTTGGAATCGACGGTTTGCCGACCTTCGGTGAGGGTGGGCGTTCGGTCGGAAAAGAGCGCCAGAATCGACGGTTTACCGACCTCGGCGAGGGTGGGCGTTCGGTCGGAAAAGAGCGCCAGAATCGACTGTTTGCCCACCCTCGGCGAGGTGGGCGGGCCGACTCTCTCAGGCGCGGTCGAGGAGCGGGCACTCCAGCCAGGCGTCGGCGAGGCCGAAGGCGTCGACGAGGGTCGCCGCGTGGGGCGCCAGCTCGGCACAGAGTTCGTCGACGCGGCGGGAGATCGCCTTGGACTGATCCGGTGAGATCCGGCCGTGCTCGAGGAACCACGTCGCGTTGGCCTCGACCGTGGAGTAGACGAACAGGTCGCACACGGTGCACAGCAGTTCACGGGTCGCGTCGTCCTCGCATTCCTCGGCGACGGCGGCGAAGGACTCGAGCAGGAGCCGGTCGATGTGCGCCCACGCGGCGGCGATCATGTGCGGTTGGGTCTGGCGGAGGATCTCGACCGGGTCGACGCCCTCGCCGGACTCATCGGATTCATCGGACTCATCGGACGCACCGGCTCGCGCCCGCATCCGGGCGGCGAGGGTGGCCACGGTGTGCTCCTCACGGTCCTCGAAGATCGCGAGTTGCCCACCGCGGTCCTGGAGCGCATTGTCCGCGTCCCGCCCGGGCGCCCCGGCCACGAGGCGGCCGATGATCGAGCCACCGAAGGCGCGCTCGACGACGGTCTCGGCGACATTGCGTGCGGCGAACGCGATCATCGCGCGGGTGTCGAAGGACTCGAAGCTGTCCTTGTACTGCGTGAGCAGCCCCTTGGCGACGAGTTGGAGCAGGACGGTGTTGTCGCCCTCGAACGTCGTGAACACGTCGGTGTCGGCCTTCAGCGCGCCGAAGCGGTTCTCCCACATGTACCCCGCGCCCCCGCACGCCTCCCGGCAGGTCTGGATCGTGCGCGTCGCGTGGTCGGTGTTGGCGACCTTGAGGGAGGCGGCGCGCTCCTCGAGCCGGCGGACCGCTCCCTCGTCTGCCTCGCCTCCCGAGTCGCCTTGCAGTTCATGCAGATTCGCGACGAGATCGTTGGTCGCCAGAGCGAGGGCGTAGCTGCGGGCGAGCGGGATGAGCAGTCGGCGTCGGTGCGTCGCATACTCCATCAGGGGGATGCCGTCGTCGCTGTCCGGTCGGTTGAACTGCTCCCGGACGAGCGCATACCGGATCGCCAGCGCGAGTGCGTTGCGGGTCGCGGCGCCGGCCCCACCTCCGACGGAGACCCGGCCGCGCACGAGGGTGCCGAGCATGGAGAAGAACCGGCGGGCACCACTCTCGATGGGGGAGGTGTATGCGCCGCTCGGCTGATCCGGGGAGGCCGGCTCGATCCGGCCGAACCGGTCGAGCAGGTTGTCGCGCGGGACCCGGACCTGGTCGAAGGTGAGCTCGCCGTTGTCGACCCCGGGCAGGCCGATCTTGGCGCCGCAGTCGCCGATCGTCACACCGGGGACGGGCTGTCCGGCCTCGTCGCGGATCGGGACGAGGACGCAGTGGACGCCGTGGGAGGTGCCGTCGACGACGAGTTGGGCGAACACCGCGGCCAACGTCCCGTCCTTGGCGGCATTGCCGATGTAGTCCTTGGTCGCGCTCGGGGTCGGGCTGTGCACGACGATCTCGTCACGGCCCGGGTCGTAGGTTGCGGTCGTGCCCAGGTTGGCGACGTCGGAGCCGCCGCCGACCTCGGTCATCGCGAAGCAGCCGAGGAGGTCCCCGGCGGCGATCCGGTCGAGATACTCGCGGTGGTGGCGCTCGGTCCCGAGCCCGGCGATGGCCCCGCCGAAGAGCCCGACCTGCACACCCACCTTGACGAAGAGCGACAGGTCGACGTGCCCCAGACACTCGAATGCCGTCAGCGAGGCACCGATGTCCCCCGGCTGACCCGGCTGGGCGGAGAACCCGGCCCGGGTCCACGGTTCGCGCAGGAGTTGCAGCAGCTGACTCGTGGTCCGCTCCCGGTAGTCTGCGATCGGCACCGGCTCGGTCGGGGTGGCCCAGTCGGCGCTGTTCAGGCTGTCGCGGACCTCGTCCCGCACGGCGGACCAGCGCCCGTCGAGAATGCTACGCAGGGCGGCGGCACTGGTGTTGTCGACCATGCCTCGACATTACGGGGTGACAACAACCCGCCGACCACAGCGGTCCGAGCCGGAGCCGCAGGTGAGGATGGAGTATGCGACCCGCACCCCGACCTGTCCGCTCCGCGCTGGCGGTGCTCACCGCCCTGAGCCTGGCCGCCTGTTCGGGCAGCTCGGCAGGCGGGGCCGGCGAGGTGCCGGTGCGCCCGACCGCGACCGACACGGGGACCGCGACCGAGTCTCCGACGGTGACCGCCACGGTGCCGCCGCTCGGCGCAGCACCTGATCTGCGGGTCGAGGTCGTCGCCGACGGGCTCGAACACGGCTGGGACATCGGGTTCCTGCCCGACGGCGCAGCCCTGGTGACCGAACGCCCCGGGCGCGTCGCATACATCCCGTCGACCGATCCGGGAGTCGAGGCGGTCCCGGTCGAGATGGACTTCGGTGGGGTGATGGCCCAGGGCGAGGGTGGGCTGCTCGGCATGGTCGTCCATCCGGACTTCGCGTCGAGTCGGCTGTTCACGACCTGCCTGAACTACCAGGAGGGCGGGACACCGGTCGACATCCGGCTCGTGACATGGCGGCTCGCGGAGGACCACCGCTCGGCCGAGCACGTCCGCGACCTGCTCACCGGCATCCCGACCGGGACCGGGCGGCACTCCGGTTGTCGGCCGACGATCGGCGCGGACGGCATGCTCGTCGTCGGGACCGGTGACATCGCCGACGGGTCGATGCCGCAGGACCTGTCCCGACTCGGCGGCAAGGTGATCCGCTTCGATCTGCAGACCGGTGAACCTGCGGCGGACAACCCGTTCATCGACGCCGCGGACCCGCAGCAGCGCTATGTCCTCAGCTATGGCCACCGCAACATCCAGGGGGTCGCGATCCGTCCCGGCACGGGGGAGATCTACACCGCCGAGCACGGACCGAGCGTCGACGACGAGGTCAACCGGATCGAGCCGGGCGGCAACTACGGGTGGGATCCGTCCCGGGGCGGCACCGTCGGCGGGTATGACGAGTCGGTGGCGATGACCGACCTGGAGCGTTTCCCCGACGCGGTGCCCGCGGTGTGGCAGACCGGGGGTATGACCGAGGCCCTCTGTGCCGCGGCATTCCTCGAGGGGGAGCAGTGGGGTGCGTTCGACGGTGCCCTCGTCGTCACCGCCCTCAAGGGCGCCAAGGTCGTCATCCTCACCCTCGACGACACCGGTGCCGTGGCAGAGGTCACCGTGCCCGCGGAACTCGACGACGAGTTCGGCCGGTTGCGCGCCGCCCGCCTCGGCCCGGACGGGGCGCTCTACATCACGACGACGAACGGTGACAACGACATGGTGCTGCGGGTGACGCCGACCGACTGACCAAGCTCGAACGCGCCGTGGCCCCGGAGTCAGCCGGGGGTCGGCTCTCCCACCCTCCTCCGGGACCATGCCAGAGTGATGACGTGTCCCCGGCGGCGCAACACGACGGCAAGGGCAGCGCTCGCCGCCACGAAGACGACGACGGTGAGCACGCTGCCCTCGACGCCCATCGCTCCGCCGGTGAGCCAGTCCGAGCCGACGGGGATACTTGAGAACACGCCGTCCTCGCCCGGGGAACCCGAGACCGCGATCCCGAGGACGGGTCCCTGCACAATGTTCCACGCCGCGTGCAACCCGATGACGATCCACAGCGATCGCGTCAACGCGTAGACGAGAGCGAAGAGGAGCCCGGCCTCCAACCCGATGGCCAGCACACCCCACCACGAGGCATTCGCGTTGACCAGGTGCACAAGTCCGAACACGATGCCGGAGAGCGCCACCGCCAACCACGTGCCGAGGCGTTCCTCGGCCAGGCGATAGACCACGCCACGGAACAGGATCTCCTCACTGACACCGGCCACCACACCGGTGCTGAAGACGGCTGACCACAGGTCCGCACCGGCCTCGCCCGACTCAATGCGATAGCCGCCGAGGGCCACGATCACCGCGAAACACGCCAGGAACAGGATCGCACCCGCGAAGGCTCCCACCACCAGTCCCGACGCGCGACTCAGCCGCAGCTCCACCGGGCTGCGCCGCCGCTCGACGACTCGCACCAGCACGAGGTATGCGAGCGCCGCACTTGCGATTTGGATCAGACCCCACTGCGGGTCCCCGACGTCCTGACCGGCCACCGCGAAGAGCCCGAACCCCATGCCCACCAGAGCGAGCATCAGCAGGAGAAACAGGACGAAGCGGGTCGCCGGGTGGCCGGTCCAGGTGGCACGCACCCCCGCGTCGGGTGCGTCGGGCGGCAAGGCCTACTTCTTCTTCTTGCCGCGGATCACCATGACCGGCGAGGTGGCGGTCTCGAGAACCTTGTGCGAGACCGAGCCGAGGAGCATGCCCCTGAAGCCGCCGCGTCCGCGACTGCCGATGACGAGCAGTGAGGCGTCGGCGGACTCCCGCGCGAGCATCTCGGCCGCCGGGCCGCGCACGACCCGGATGTCCAGGTCGACGTTCGGGTACTCGGCGCGGATGTCGGCCAGGCCCTCCTCGACCATCCGGCGATAGCCGCTCTCGACCTGTTCCCAGGCCGGGGTCCCGGGGGTGGTGACGACGTGGCCGTCGACGACCTCCGCATACCAACTCGTGACGGTGCGCACCGATGTGCCGCGGACGTCGGCGATCCAGAACGCGCGCCGGGCCGCCTCCCGGGCGCCCTCACTGCCGTCGAAGCCGAGGACGACGGGGCCGTCGGCGTCGGTGCGGCCACCCTCGGGGAGGATGATGACCGGGCAGCGGGCGTGCAGCGAGACCGCGAGGGCGGACCGGCCGAGGAGCAGCCGCTCCAGACCGCGGATCCGGCTGGAGCCGACGACGATGAGGTATGCGTCGTCGCTCGCCTCGATGAGCGCCTCCTCCGGGTGCATCCACGGCTCGGAGCCGGTGATCTGCAGATCCGGCCACTCGGCACGGGCCCGCTCCAGGGCGCGGGAGAGGATCCCGCTGTCGAGGACGAGGTCGGGGACGAAGGCCAACCCCCGGGCCGCGATCGGGTTGGCGGCAGCGAGTTCGACCGCGATGTCCTGCGCGTGGAGCAGGTGCATCGGCCGGTTGTTGCGCTGCGCAGCCCCCGCCGCATACCGGATGCAGGTGTCGTCCCGGTCACTGCCGTCGATGCCGACGACCAGCGCCCCGCTCGGGACGGTGTCAACGATGAATTCGGACTGGTTCGTGGTGGCGTTATCGCTCATCGGGTGCCTCCTTAGGGTGGCGTTCTCCCACACCCAAAGCCTATTGCGCCGCAGGTCCCGTCATGGCCGGTAGGGTCCCCTCATGTCAGCGAACGGGTCCGGTCCGGGGCGCCTGCCCGCGTCAGCCCGCCGTGGGTATGCATTGGGTTCGGTCGCGACCGGGGCCTTCGGGACGGTGCCCGGGCTGCTGCTCCTGCCCTACCTGACCGACAGGCTCGGCATCGCCGCCGGTCTGGCTGGGTTGATCGTGTTCCTCCCCAAGGCGTGGGACACGATCCTGAACCCGATCGCCGGGCGGATCTCGGACCGGTCGACCAACCCGCAGGGCCGTCGTCGCCCGTTCCTCCTCAAGGCCGGGGTCGCGCTGGCGATCTGTTTCGCCCTGATCTTCCTCGGTCCGAGCAGCCCGCGCGGCCTCGCAGCGACATGGGTCGTCGTGACGTTCCTCGCCTGTGCGACGGCGTTCGCGTTCTTCCAGGTCCCGTATGTCTCGATGCCGGCGGAGATGACCGACGACTACGACGAACGCACCCGGCTGATGACCTGGCGGGTGGCGATCCTGGCCCTGGCGATCCTCGTCAGCGGCGGTGTCTCGCCGGCGATCCGGGACGCCCTCCCGATCGAATGGGGATACCGCGCGGTCGGGGTGTTCGTCGCGGCGTTGATCCTCCTCGGCGCGTTCGGTGCGTGGCGCGGCACCCGCGGCATCGCGATGCGCAGCTTCGGTCAGGCCGGCGGCAGCCTCGGCGAACAGTTGCGGATCGTCGCCGGTGCCCGCAACTTCCGCCTCCTGCTCATCACCTTCGTCATCCAGGCGCTCGCGGTCGGGGCGATGCTCGCCGGCGTCGACTACGTCGCGCGGGTCCGGCTCGGGGCGGCCGGGATGTCGACCGCCCTCTTCGTCGCCTTTGTCGGTCCGGCGCTGCTCGTCACCCCGCTGTGGCAGAAGTTCGGTGAACGCTACGACAAGCGCCTCGGCTACATCATCTCCTCGGTCCTCCTCGGGGGCGGAGCCCTGCTCACCCTCGTCACGATGCAGATCTCCGCCGCCGCCCTGACCGCCACGGCCGCCGTCGTCGGCATCGGATACGCCGGCGCCCAGATGTTCCCCCTCGCGATGCTCCCCGACAACGCCGCCGTCGACGGCATGCGCACCGGGGAGAACCGGGTCGGGGTCTACACCGGGGTGTGGACGGCCGGGGAGACCTTCGGCCTGGCCCTCGGCCCACTGCTGTATGCGGCGGTCCTGTCCGCGGGCGGCTATATCTCATCGACGGATGGGCTTGCGCAGCAACCGGATTCGGCGTTGACCGCTATCGCGTGGGGCTTCGCCGTGGTCCCGGCGGTGCTCATCGCCGTCTCGTTCTTCACCCTGGTCCGGTATCGCCTCGACGAGGACGAGGTTCGGGCCGCCATCGCCGCCACCTCGCAAGGGAGTGCCCCATGACCCGACATGTCACCGACCTGGACACCGTCCGCGCCCAGCTCGAGGCGTTGCAGGCCCACGACCTGCCGACCCACGGGGGACGCACCCTCGCCTACGTCTACGACTCGGGCCTGGCCGACGTCGATGAACTCGGCCGGGAGGCGCTGGCTCAGTTCGCGTCGAGCAACGGCCTGGACCCGACCGCGTTCCCCTCCCTGCTGCAGATGGAGAACGACCTCGTCGCCGCCGCGGCGCGTCTCCTCGACGGATACGGTCCGGACGTCGAGGCGGTCGGCACGGTCACCTCCGGGGGCACCGAGTCACTCCTGCTCGCCGTGCTCGCGGCGCGTGACGCATACCCCCACATCAGCAACCCGCAGATGGTGCTGCCGACGACGATCCACGCGGGGTTCCTCAAGGCGGCCCACTACTTCGGGGTCGAGCCGGTCCTCGTCGATGTCGACCCGCAGACCTTCCGTGCCGACCCGGAGGCGATGCGGGCCGCGGTCACCGACCGGACCATCCTCCTTGCCGCCTCCGCCCCGTCCTATGCGCACGGTGTCGTCGATCCGATCCCTGAGATCGCCGCAATCGCAACGGAATCCGGTGCCCGATGCCACGTCGATGCGTGCATCGGCGGCTGGGTGCTGCCCTACCTGACCGATGCGGACCGTGCCGCGGTCCCGGCGTGGACGTTCGCCGTCCCGGGCGTGAGCAGCATCAGCGTCGACCTGCACAAGTACGCCTACACCCCCAAGGGGGTCTCCCTCCTGCTGCACCGCACGCCGGAGTTGCGCCGCACCCAGTACTTCGCGCTCGCCTCCTGGCCCGGCTACACGATGCTCAACTCGACGATGCAGTCGACGAAGTCGGGTGGCCAACTGGCGGCGGCGTGGGCGGTGACGACTGCGATCGGGGAGAGCGGGTATGCATCACTCGCCCGCCAGGCCCGCTCCGGTGCCGTCGCGCTCGCCACGGCGATCGGCCCGGACTGGGAGGGCGGGATCGAACACCTCCGGGTCGCCGTCGAGCCCGACTCGACCCTCGTTGCGGTGCAAGCGGATTCGACGTGCGACATCTTCACGATCGCCGATGAGATGCTCAGTCGGGGCTGGTACGTCCAACCGCAGATGGCGTACCGCTCGATGCCGCCGACGCTGCACCTGACGGTGAGCGCGGCGACCGAGCCGGGGGTCGAGGACTTCGTCACGGCACTGGCCGAGTCGGTGGCGGCGGCTGTCGAGGCCGGACCGATCGAGGTCGATCCGGGACTGGCCGCAGCGGCCACGGCGCTGGACCCGAGCACCCTCGACGACGCCGCTTTCGATGGGCTGCTCGAACTCGCCGGACTCGCCGGGGAGGAGGGGCTGGCGCTCCCGGAGAAGATGGCCCCGGTCAACGCCCTGCTCAACGTCGCCCCTGCGCCGCTGCGCGAGGCGCTGCTCATCGCCTTCCTGGACCGGCTGCAGCGCCCGAGCCGCTGACCCCTCGCCCCGGCGGGCAACTCACGCGGCGGCGGGGTAGTGGTGCGGCGACGGGGAGTTGACGCGGCAGTGGCTAAGCAGCGCGGCGGCGGAATCCGAGGTCCCGGTCCAGGCGCCGGGTCCAGAACGCCACCCACGCCGTGCCGCCGATCCCCATCGCGCCGAGGATGACGGCTGCCCCTGCGAGGGGGACCAGGGCGGCCAGGCCGCTGAGCAGCAACGGGGAACTGGCTAACCCGATGTCTCCGCACAACCGCATCCCGCCGAGGAACTGCGCCCGGGATTCGACCGGGGCGGTGTCCGCCCCCATCGTCATGATGACCCCCGACCCGAATCCGTTGCCGGCGGCGAGCAGGATCATCACGAGGGTGACCGACACGGCGCCATGCGCGAGCGGCAGGACCAGGCAGGCCAGGGCAGCGCTCGCCGCGACCGGGACGGCGCTGACCGTCCGCCCGTGCCGGTCCATGATCCACCCTCCGGGATAGACGAGGACGAGTTCGACCGCAGAGGCGATCGCGAAGATCAGGGACGTGGCACTCGCAGAGATTCCGACGTGTTCGGCCCACAGCGGCAGCAACGCCGTGCGGATGGCGCGAGAGGATCCAAGGACCGCGATCGCGGCTCCGATCGTGGCCATCGCCTGCCGGCGCTCCCAGAGCACCCGCAGCACCGGGGCGTGTCCGCTGCTGCCGTCCGCTCGCCGCTGCGCCGAGCCGAGGTCGGGCATCGTGAAGGCGAGTCCCGCCGCGGCCAGGGAGAGGGCGGCGGCGAGGATGAAGACCGCCCGGATGCCGTCGAGGGTGATCAGGCCGGCACCGAGGAGCGGACCGCCGAAGAGTCCCACCCGATGTGCGCCGCCGAGCAGGGACAGCGCCCGCGCGCGCAGCCGGAACGGGACCGCATCGATCATGAACCCCTGCCGGGCGATGAGGAAGACGGTCCACATCATGCCGCTCGCGACCACAGCGACGGCGAGCCACGCGACAGTCGGGGTCACCGCGGCCGCGACCATCGCGATCGCGTCGAGCACCCCGGCGATGAGCAGCGCGTTGCGTTCCCCGATGCGGGCGATGACGGCGGCCGCGGGGAGGGAGCCGATGAGCATCCCGACGCTGACGAGGGCGACGACGAGGGCCGCAAGCGCGACGCTCGCCCCGAGTTCGCGGGCCCGCAATGCCAGGACCGGCATCATCGCCCCGTGCCCGAGGGAGTTGATCAGCGTCGGCCCGTAGGCAGGAACGGCGATGTCGCGGAAGCGGAACTCGCGCGATGTCGGTGGATCTGGGTGTTCGGACACTGTCCGTCGACTGTAGACCCGCAGTACGGTTGGCCGATGGTCGATCTCACGCCTGCGCTTGCTGAGTTGGCTGCTGCCGTCGGGAATGCGGATCTGATCACGGACCCGGACCGGATGGAGGCCTACCGGCGGGACTGGGCCAAGGATCCGTCGGTGGGTATGCCGTGCGCAGTGCTGCGGGTCCGCTCACCTGAGCAGGTGGTCGCGACGATGCAGTGGGCCACGCGGACCCGGACAGCCGTCGTGCCACGGGGCGCGGGCAGCGGACTGTCGGGTGGCTCCTCCGCTGTCGACGGCGCACTGACGCTCAGCCTGGACCGGATGACCGACATCGAGATCGACGTGCCGACCCGCACCGCCAGGGTCGAGCCGGGAGCGTTGAACATCGACGTCAAACGGGCTGCCGCCGAACACGGCCTGTGGTACCCGCCGGACCCGTCCTCGCAGGAGATCTGTTCCATTGGCGGGAACCTGGCGACCAATGCCGGTGGTCTGTGCTGCGTGAAGTACGGCGTGACGACCGACTACGTCCTCGGCCTCGACGTCGTCCTCGCCGACGGTCGCTTCCTGCGCCTGGGTGGCCGACGCCTCAAGGATGTCGCCGGACTGTCGCTGCTGAAGCTCTTCGTCGGCAGCGAGGGCACCCTCGGGGTGATCACCGGGGCGACACTGCGACTCGTGCCGGCCCCACCGCCGGTCTCGACCCTCGTGGCCACCTTCCCCACCGTGGGCTCGGCCGCCGATGCGGTGGTCGCGATCGGTGCCGTGCTGCGCGCCTCGATGATGGAGTTGATGGACAACACGGCGATCAACTCGGTCGAGGACATGCGCCAGATGGGGTTGGACCGCAGCGCCGGGGCGCTGCTGCTCGCCCAGTCCGACGCGCCCGGAGCGGCCCGCCACGACGAGATCGAGACGATGGCGCGGCTGTGCCGTGAACACGGCGCCGGTGAGGTGTTCACGACCGACGACCCGGAGGAGGGGGAGATGTTCACCGAGGCCCGGCGGGCGTCGTTCCTCTCGATCGAGGGTCGTGGCTCGCTGCTCCTCGAGGACGTCGGTGTGCCGGTCCCGCTGCTGCCCGCCCTGCTCAACGGGATCGAGGAGATCGCCGCGCGGTTCGAGGTGGAGATCCCGGTCGTCGCCCATGCCGGGGACGGCAACACGCACCCGGTCATCATCTATGACGCGGTCGACGCGGACTCGGTGAGCCGCGCCAACGCCGCCTTCGCCGCGGTGATGTCACTGGCGATCTCCCTCGGCGGCACGATCACCGGCGAGCACGGGGTGGGCCGACTCAAGCGGTTCGCGCTGCCCGAACAACTCGGGGCGGACGTCATGGACGTCTCCCGCGCCATCAAGGACGCCCTCGACCCGCTCGGGCTGCTCAACCCTGGCGCCGTCCTCTGAACGACGAGCCGCCGTTCCCCCCGCACACGGTCGCCGGACAGCCCGGGAAACACCGCCCGGAAACGCTGTGACGTTCGCCCGATCGATGGCACTGACCCTGCCTCACCTGGCAAGGTTGGGAGCGTGAGTACCACCGCTGTTGCTGACCTTGACCCGGCCCTGTCCCACACCAGGGGTGAGACCGAGCCGCCGCTGCTCGATCAGACCATCCCGGACAATCTCGATGCGACCGTCGCCCGCTTCGGTGACCGGCTCGCCCTCGTCGACCGTGACCAGGGGATCCGCTGGAGCTACACCGAGTTCGCCGAGCACGTCGACGAACTCGCCCGTGCATTCGTCGCGATCGGGGTGGAGAAGGGGGAACGGGTCGGCATCTGGGCGCCGAACATGGCGCAGTGGACGCTCGTGCAGTACGCCACCGCCAAGACCGGGATCATCCTCGTCAACATCAACCCCGCCTATCGGACCCACGAACTCGAGTACGTCCTGCGGCAGGCGGGCATCGCATACCTCGTCGCGGTCGAGAGCTTCAAGACGAGCAACTACCGGTCGATGATCGAGCAGGTCGAAGGTGGGCTCGACGACCTGCGGGGCGTGGCCTACATCAACACCCAGTCCTGGGACGACCTGCTGGCACGGGCCGCCGAGGTCAGCGCCGATCAGGTCGCGCAGCTCCAGGCCGGGCTCCACCCCGACGACCCGATCAACATCCAGTACACCTCCGGCACAACCGGATTCCCCAAGGGCGCGACCCTCTCGCACCGCAACATCCTCAACAACGGGTTCCTCGTCGGGGAGGTGTGCCGCTACACGGAGGAGGACAAGGTCTGCATCCCGGTGCCGTTCTACCACTGCTTCGGGATGGTCATGGGCAACCTCGCCTGCACGAGCCACGGGGCGACGATGGTCATTCCGGCGCCCGGCTTCGACCCGGCCCTGACCCTCAAGGCGGTCCAGGAGGAGCGGTGCACCTCGCTGTACGGCGTGCCGACGATGTTCATCGCCGAATGGTCCCTGCCGGACTTCGACAGCTATGACCTGTCCAGCGTCCGCACCGGCATCATGGCCGGCTCCCCGTGCCCGGCTGAGCTGATGAAGAAGCTCATCGCGAGCGGCATCGACGAGGTGACCATCGCCTACGGGATGACCGAGACCTCACCGGTGTCCACCCAGACCCGCGTCGACGACGAGTTCGACCTCAAGGTCGGCACCGTCGGACGGGTCTGCCCCCACCTCGAGATCAAGGTCGCCGACCCGGTTACCGGCGAGCCGGTGCCCCGCGGCCAGGCCGGCGAGTTCCGCACCAAGGGCTACAGCGTCATGCTCGGCTACTGGGAGGAGCCGGAGAAGACGATGGAGGCCATCGAGGACGGCTGGATGAAGACCGGCGACCTGGCCGTCATGGACGAGCAGGGGTATGTGCAGATCACCGGCCGCATCAAGGACATGGTCATCCGGGGTGGGGAGAACATCTACCCCCGCGAGATCGAGGAGTTCCTCTACACCCACCCCGATGTCCTCGACGCCCAGGTCATCGGAGTTCCGGACACCAAGTACGGCGAGGAGTTGTGCGCCTGGATCCGGATGAAGGACGGCGCAGCTCCGCTGACCCACGAGGCCCTGCGGGAGTATGCGACGGGCAAGTTGGCGCATTACAAGATCCCGCGCTACGTCAAGATCGTCGAGGAGTTCCCGATGACGGTCACCGGCAAGGTCCGCAAGGTCGAGATGCGTCAGCAGAGTGCCGAGGAACTCGGATTGGTGAACGACTAGCCCGAAGGGACGATGGATCGGGTTATTGTGCGGGCCAACGGTTCATCCGAGCGGTTCGGGCGATATCGTTCCAGGAGTATTGACCTCGTTGCAGCACTATGGACTTCCCCGCTCCCACTCACACACGTAAGGGGCTCGTGAGCCTATGAACAGCATCGCCGCCATGGGATTGGTCGTCGTGCTCCTCATTTTGCTGGTCGTGATCGGGCTCATCGTCTGGCTGGTGCTCCGCAACCGGGGCGGATCGGACCTGCCCCACGGGTCGGCCACCTATGGTCCCGGCACCGACCGACCGGACGCGGTGACCACCCCCGAGACCACGGCCCAGGGCGAGCCCATCGATGCCCCGGACACGCAGATCGGGACCGCGGACCAGGACGAGGTCGTGGCCGTCGAGGACGATGACGACCACCCGGACGGGACCGCCGTCGACGCACCCGACCCCGACCCGGTCGCCGGCGACGCCGAGGAGAGCCTGGCCGCGGAGGAGTTCGTCGGTGACGGCCTCAGCGAGCTCGACCCGGGCGCCGAGGGCGAGGCAGTTGACGGCGAGTCGAGTGTCGAGGCGGACCGTGCCGCTGAGGACGATGTCGTCGAGGACGGCGAGGTGTCCGGATCACCCCCACAGACGCCCACGGAGGCCTTCGGGGCTGCTGTGGCCACGGCCGAGGACGCCGACCACGCGGCCGCTCAGGACGAGCCCTCCGTGCTCGACGAGACGAACGTCGACTCCACCCCGCTCTTCCGCAGCATGCGCGAGGAGCTCTTCGGCGCCGACGACACCGCCTACGTAGACACGGACGACGCGGACACGGACGACGCGGACACAGACACCCTTGCCGACTACGGCGAGGAGTGGCAGGACACACCAACCCAAGAGGTCGTCGACACCGACGCGGTGGGCGTTGGGACGGCCGACTCACCTGCACAGGAGGAAGACCAGATGACTGTTGACCCGACGAACGCACCCTCACCCGAGGACGAGGAGATCCGCGCTGCCGATGGTGGCGCCGATGGCGGTGCCGATGGCGGTGCTGACGGTGGCGCCGATGGCGGTGCTGACGGTGGCGCCGATGGCGGTGCCGATGGTGGTGCCGGCGGCTACCAGGGTGAGACCATCCGGATCTCGGAGTTGCACGAGGTTGTCGACGGGGGCTTCGGCATCGGCTCAGCCGCGCCGATCGCCGATGGCGCCCAGCCGCTCGGCCACGCCATCAAGGCCAACCTGGACACCAAGACCTACCAGGACTTCTACAGCCCCTGGTACGACGAGACCCAACCGGACGTGTGGTTCCTCGACGCCGGCTTCGCCGAGCGGGCCGGGTTCCGTCGCGCCGAGTAGCCGCGTAGCCGGCCGAGCAGCCGCCTAACCGTCAGAGCGAGACGGTGAGCAGCACGACGCTGTCGCTCAGCACTTCCACGCCGTGGCGGGCCTGCGGGATCGGGACGATGTCGCCGTCGCCGAGCAGCCACTCCGCGCCGCCTTCATCGGCGACGTAGAGCCGCACCCGGCCGGTGACGCACTGCAGCGTCGCCGCCGGTGGCGCCTCGTGCTCGGCGAGCCCGTGCCCGGCGGTCAACCCCATGAGGACGGCACGCTGCTTGTCCCCGTGGACCAGGGAGACGCTCGCCCGCCCGGAGGACTCCAGCCGGGCCTGGGCGAGCAGCGCCTGCCCCTCGGCGTCGAGGTTGTGGATGTCTGCCATGATCGGCCCCTAGTTCTCGGACGGCTCGGACTCTGCGGGCAGCGTATCGAGGATTCGGTCCAGGAGGTCGGTGCGAAGGCCGGCCCCGCTGTCACCGGCGGCACCGAGGGCGAGTCCGAGGATGAACGTGCTCACCGGGGCCATCGGTCGCTCGAACCGGTGGGCCACCTCCTTGCTCAGGTGGTGCAGGTCGACGATGTCGACCGCAGCCGGGTCGACGTCGACCGCGGCGGATGCGCGCTCGATCCAGTCGATCCAGCGCTGCTTCGGGTAGTGCAGGTCGGTCACGATTCTCCTTCGGCATAGGCGGCGCGGGCCGCCTCGATCTCCTCCCAGGTGTCGCAGTCGCTGATCGCGGCCGCGTCCCCGGAGATGGTGGACAGGGTCAATGGTGCAACGAGCCGCTTGAGCGGCAGGTCGGTGGTCTCCTGGTCGGCGATGACCCGGCGCAGCGGCTCGCTCCGATACAGGGCGAGCATCCACTGCGGGTGCCCGTCGGCGTCGTGGAAGCACACCCCGTCACTCACGGTGTCCGCGGCGGCAGCGTCGAGGAGCGGGGGCACCGCCGCGTCGGCCCCGGGCAGGTCCCCGGCGAGGACGAGGATCCACGGCACCTGCCTGGTGAGGACAGCCACCCCGGCAGCCACGGCTGCGGCCGGGCCGCTGCGCGGTGGGTCCTCGACGATCTGCCGCACCCCCGGCGGGACGGGCACATCCCCGACGACGACGATCTCCTCGGCCCCGTCGGCGGCGGCGAGCGCCGCCTGCAGCATCGACCGCCCCCCGACCTCGATGAGGGGTTTGGCGACGCCGCCGACCCGTGATCCGCGCCCACCGGCGAGGATCACTGCGGAGTATGCGACACGCACCGCAGGCGGGCTACTTGCGGGTCAGTTCGGGCCGGTCCCAACCCCGTTCCGGGGCGCGGGTGCCGACACCGGCGCCCGGTCGGGCATCGCGGGAGCGGTAGACGACGTAGGGCCGGGTGACGTAGCCGAGCGGGGCCGAGAACACGTGCACGAGCCGGGTGAACGGCCACAGTGCGAAGAGCACGAACGCGGCCAGGGCGTGCAGCTGGAACCCGATCGGGGCCTGGGCCATGAGCTCCGGCTGCGGCTGCAGCCAGAAGATGCTGCGGAACCACACCGAGACACCCTCGCGGTAGTCGTAGTGGCCGCCGCCGCTGCCGACCGCGATGGCACCCGACGTCACGAGCGTGTTGAAGCAGCCGAGGAGGATGACGACTGCGAGCACCGCATACATCACCTTGTCCATCGGGGTCGTCGCCGAGAACACCGGCCCGGTGACGCGCCGCCGGTAGATGAGGATGACCATCCCGGTCAGCGCGAGGAAGCCGGCGATCATGCCGCCCACGACGGCGATCATGTGGTAGATGTCCTGCGGGATGAACCCGGTCCACGACTTGGGGATGACCAGGCCGAGGAAGTGCCCGAGGACGACCCAGAGCATCCCGAAGTGGAACATCGGCGAGCCCCAGCGCAGCAGCCGGTCCTCGTAGAGCTGACTGGAGCGGGTCGTCCAGCCGAACTTGTCGTAGCGGTAGCGCCAGAAGTGCCCGACGACGAAGATCGCGAGGCAGACGTACGGGACGATCACCCACAGCAAGGTGGTCATCGGGGTCCTCCTACCGGGATGACGGAGCCGAGGAACTCGCTGGTGTCCAACGGTTCCGGGCGTGGATTGAGTCGGGGGTCGATGGCATAGGGGGCGGTGTCGAGGCCGACCTCCTCCGAGGGCGGGCCGTCGGCGATGAGTTTGGCCAGCGCGACCTGGTCGTCACCGTCCAGGGTCGGCAGCGTCGAGCGCAGCGCCTCGACGACCGGCAGCCAGGGGGAGTCCCGGTCGGTCAGGGCGAGGCGGAGCAGTTCGATCCCGACCCGGTGCCGGTTGAGCAGCGACCAGGCGACCTCGCTATTGTGCGAGGCGCCGAACTCGAGCAGCACGCACAGGTGGTCCGGCAGCTCGTGGTCGATGTCGAGTTCGACCCCGCAGTTGCGGAACGCCTGCCGGAACTCCACGAGCGCCACTCCGCGGCGGCGGGTGTCGCCGTGGGTGAAGTAGGTCAGGTGCAGGGAGCACTTGCGGGTCACGTCGAAGGTGTCGACATAGTCCGCCTGCAACTCACCGAGGGGAGTGGTCTGCACTGTGGTGAGGTATGCGGTGAGCAGGTCCCGTTGTGGCGTCGGCAGCGTCGCGGCCACCGACTCGAACAACGGGAGCCGTTCGAGCAGCTGCGCATCGGGGTAGTCGAGCAGGAGTGAGACGAGCTGCCAGGTGTCGGCCAGGGCCCGCTCGTCGAGCGCCGGGCGGTTCCTGCGGTGCCGGAACCACTTCATCGCTCGTCCTGGGTGTCGGCGCCCTGCTGGGCGTGCTCCCGCTCCGGGAAGAGCCCCTCGGGCATCCCGATCCCGTCCCAGTTGAGCAGGTTGACCCGGCCCTGTTTGGAGCCGCCGCCGATGAGCTCGTTGTGGGAGCTGTCCGCGGTCTGCCGCGCCTGGAGCATCTGGAAGTTCTCCACCGCGACCGGCACCGGCCGACCGGCACCTTCGCCGAGGGCCATCTCCGGCTGCCCGCCGCCGTACTCGCTGACCGGACAGTCGGTCGCGAGTTCCTCGAGGGCGTGCGCCTGCTCGGCGTGCGCGGTGGGGATGACGTAGCGCTCGTCGTACTTGGCGATGGCGAGCAGACGGAACATCTCGTACATGTCCTCGCCGCTCATCCCGACCGCCTCGGGGATCTCGTCGCGGGGGTCGCGGCCGAGGTTGATGTCGCGCATGTAGGACCGCATCGCCGCCAGCTTCTTCAGCACGGCGTTGACCGGCTCGACATCACCGGCGGTGAACAGGTTGGCGAGGTACTCGACCGGGATCCGCAGGGTATCGATCGCGGCGAACAGGTTGTCCTTGTCCTCGGCGTCGTAGCCGGTGTCCTTGATGACGTCGACGACCGGTGAGAGCGGCGGGATGTACCAGACCATCGGCATGGTGCGGTACTCCGGGTGCAGCGGCAGGGCCACCTCGTAATCCTGGATGAGCCGGCGCACCGGGGACCGCTTCGCGGCCTCGATCCAGTCGCTGGGGATGCCGGCCTGTTCGGCCGCCCGGGCGATCTGCGGGTCGTTGGGGTCGAGGAAGAGCGACTTCTGCGCCTCGTAGAGGTCGTGGTCGTTCTCGACCGACGCCGCCTCGAGGACACGGTCGGCGTCGTAGAGGACGAGCCCGATGTAGCGCAACCGCCCGACACAGGTCTCCGAGCACACCGTCGGGATGCCGACCTCGATACGGGGGTAGCAGAAGGTGCACTTCTCGGCCTTGCCGGTCTTGTGGTTGAAGTAGACCTTCTTGTACGGGCAGCCGGTCACACACATCCGCCAGCCGCGGCACTTGTCCTGGTCGACCAGGACGATGCCGTCCTCACTGCGCTTGTAGATCGCACCGCTCGGGCACGACGCGGCACAACTGGGGTTGAGGCAGTGTTCGCAGATCCGCGGCAGGTAGAACATGAAGGTCTGCTCGAACTCGAACTTCACCTTGTCCTCGATGCCCTTGAGCATCGGGTCCTTGACGGCATGCTCGAGGCTGCCGCCGAGGTCGTCGTCCCAGTTCGCCGACCACGAGACGTTCATCGGCTTGCCGGAGATGAGCGAGTAGGGCCGGGCGACCGGGAAGTTCTTCTGCAGCGGACTGTTGAGCAGCGTCTCGTAGTCGTAGGTCCACGGCTCGTAGTAGTCCTGGATCGACGGCATCTTCGGGTTTGAGAAGATCGTCAGCAGTTTGCGGAGCCGACCACCGGCCCGCAGGTTGAGCCGACCGTTCTTCAGCACCCAGCCGCCGAGCCACTCCTCCTGGTCCTCGTACCCGCGCGGGTAGCCGAGCCCGGGACGGGTCTCGACGTTGTTGAACCAGACGTACTCGGTGCCGGCCCGGTTGGTCCAGGCCTGCTTGCACGTGACCGAGCAGGTGTGGCACCCGATGCACTTGTCGAGGTTCATCACCATCGCCATCTGGGCCATGATCTTCATCAGTAGACCACCTTCTGGTTCGTGCGGCGGCGGATCATCGTCACTTCGTCCCGGTTGTTGCCCGTCGGGCCGATGTAGTTGAAGAAGTAGGCGAGCTGCGCATACCCACCGATGATGTGGCTCGGCTTGATCAGGATGCGGGTCAGCGAGTTGTGGATCCCGCCGCGACGCTCGTTGGTCTCGGTGAGCGGCACATCGATGAGCCGGTCCTGGGCGTGGTGCATGTAGACGGTGCCCTCCGGCATCCGGTGACTGACGATCGCCCGGGCAGCGACGACACCGTTGCGGTTGACCGCCTCGACCCAGTCGTTGTCCTTGATCCCGACCTTGGCCGCGTCGATGTCGGACATCCAGATCGTCTGTCCGCCGCGGGAGAGGCTGAGCATGAACAGGTTGTCCTGGTACTCGCTGTGGATCGACCACTTGTTGTGCGGGGTCAGATACCGCACCGAGACACCGCGCTCGTTCTGGTCGCCGATCGGTGACTCCCCGAACAGGGTCGTCATGTTCAGCGGTGGCCGGTAGACCGGCATCGCCTCACCCATCCCGAGCATCCAGTCGTGATCCAGGTAGAACTGCTGGCGCCCGGTCAGGGTGTGGAACGGCTTGAGCCGCTCGATGTTGATCGTGAACGGGCTGTAGCGTCGCCCGCCGGACTCCGAGCCGGACCACTCCGGACTGGTGATGACCGGCACCGGCTGGACCTGGGTGTCGGCGAAGGTGATCTGCTTGCCCTCGTGCTCGGCGGACAGGTCGTGCAGCTTCGTGCCGGTGCGCTTCTCGACGTTCTTGAACCCGAGCGTGGCCAGGTGGCCGTTGCCGACCCCGGACAGGTGGAGCATGGCATCGGCGACGTGGATGTCGGTCTCCATCCGCGGCTGACCGTCCCCGGCGCCGCCGCGACGGACCCCGTTGCGGCCGCGCAGGATGTCCATCTCGCGCTTGACGTCGTAGGGCACCCCTTTGGTGAGCATGCCGACCTTCTCCATGAGCGGACCGATCGAGGTCATCTTGTCGTAGACGGCCGTGTAGTCACGCTCGGCGACCGCGAGCACCGGCAGCGTCTTGCCGGGGATCGGCTCGACCTCACCGGTGCGCCAGTCCTTGACCGCACCGTGCGGGGTGGCCATCGCCTCGGGGGTGTCGTGCCAGAGCGGTTTGGCGACGACGTCCTTGCGGGTGCCGAGGTGGTGCTCGGCGAGCTCGGAGAACTTCTTGGCCACCTCCTTCCACGTGTCCCAGTCCGTCTTCGACTGCCACGGGGGCGCGATCGCCGGGTTGAACGAGTGGACGAACGGGTGCATGTCCGTCGTCGACAGGTCGTGCTTCTCGTACCACGTCGCCGCCGGGAGGACGACGTCGGAGAACAACGTCGAACTCGTCATCCGGAAGTCCAGCGTCATGAGCAGATCGAGTTTGCCCTCCGGCACCTCATCGGGCCATTCGATCCCGGTGGGCCGCTTCTCCGGCGGGGCCTGCGCGGCGCTGACGGCGTTGTCGGTGCCGAGGAGGTGCTTGAGGAAGTACTCGTTGCCCTTGGCCGAGGAGCCGAACAGGTTGGCCCGCCACAGGCTGAGGATGCGCGGGTGGTTCTCCTCCGCCTCGGGGTCCTCGACCGCGAACTTCAGCGCACCGGACTTCAACTGGCTCACGACGTAGTCGGCCGGCTCCATCCCGGCCGCGGCAGCCTCGTCGGCCAATGCCAGGCTGCTGCGGGTGAACGTCGGATAGCTCGGCGTCCACCCGAGCCGGACCGATTGGGCGAGCAGGTCCATGACACCCTTGCCGGCGAAGACCCCGGTGCCGGCGTCCAGATCGTCGGCGGTGAAGGTGTCGTAGCGGTACTGACTCGTGTTGACGTACCAGTACGCGGTCTGGTTCATGTGCCGTGGTGGGCGGTGCCAGTCCAGGGCGAAGGCCATGTGCTGGAAGCCCATGATCGGGCGGATCTTCTCCTGCCCGACGTAGTGCGCCCACCCGCCACCGTTGCGGCCCTGGGTGCCGGTGATCGTCGTGAGCACGAGGATCGCCCGGTAGAGCTGGTCGGAGTGGAACCAGTGGTTGGTCCCGGCGCCGAGGAGGATCATCCCCCGACCCGTGGTGTCGATCGCGTTCTGCGCCCACTCCCGGGCCAGCCGGGTGACCTGCTGGGCCGGGACACCGGTGATCGGCTCCTGCCAGCCCGGGGTCGCCGGGGTGCTCGCGTCGTCGTAGTCGGCCGGCCACTGCCCGGGCAGGCCCTCGCGGGCGACGCCGTACTGGGCGAGCATGAGGTCGAGCACCGTCGTCACGAGGCGACCGCCGATCCGGCGGGCCGGGACACCGCGTCGGGTGTAGGCGACCTGCCCGTCCGCGGTGTCGAAGCGGGGGAGGGCGACCTCGACCGCCTCGGTGCGCGCGGCATACATCGACAGGGCCGGCTCGATGTCCCCGAGGTCGAGGTTCCACTTGCCCCAGCCCTCGTCGCCGTAGCGGAAGCCGAGGGAGCCGTTCGGGACGGCGACCTCGCCGGTGCGCTCGTCGAGGACGACCGGCTTGAAGACCGCGTTCTCCGAACTGGCTTCCGGGATGTCGAGATCGGCTGCGACGACGTTCTTGCCCGGCCGGTAGACCGGCGCGGCGTCCGTGCCGTCGTCGGTCGGCTCGAGAGCGATGAGGAAGGGCAGGTCGGTGTAGGTGCGGTTGTAGTCGACGAAGAACGGCACCTGCTGGTCGACGAAGTACTCCTTGAGGATGACGTGACCCATCGCCATCGCCAGGGCACCGTCCTGGCCGGGGTTGCAGGTCACCCACTCGTCGGCGAACTTGACGTTCTCGGCGTAGTCGGGGGCGACCGCGAGGACCTTCTGGCCGCGGTAGCGGGCCTCGGTCATCCAGTGCGCGTCCGGGGTCCGCGTCAGCGGAACGTTGGAACCCCACATGATGAGGTACCCGGCGTCCCACCAGTCCCCGGACTCCGGGACGTCGGTCTGGTCACCGAACACCTGCGGCGAGGCGTTCGGCAGATCGGCGTACCAGTCGTAGAACGAGAGCATCGGGGCGCCGATGAGTTCGAGGAAGCGGGCGCCCGACGCATACGAGACCGGGGACATCGCCGGGATGGGGGAGAAGCCGGCGATCCGGTCCGGTCCCCACCGCTTGACCGTGTAGACGTGCGCCGCCGCGACGAGTTCGACGACCTCCTCCCACGTCGAGCGGACCAGGCCACCCTTGCCGCGGACGCTCTTGTAGCGCTTCGTCTTCTCCGGGTCCTGCACGATCGAGGCCCACGCCACGACCGGGTCGCCTCCGACCGCGGCCTTGGCCTCCCGGAACATCTCGAGCAGCACGCCGCGCACGTACGGGTAGCGGACCCGGGTGGGGGAGTAGGTGTACCAGGAGAACGCGGCCCCGCGCGGACAACCGCGCGGTTCGTACTCGGGGCGGTCCGCACCCGCCGACGGGTAGTCGGTCTGCTGGGCCTCCCAGGTGATGATCCCGTCCTTGACGTAGACCTTCCACGAGCACGAGCCGGTGCAGTTCACCCCGTGGGTGGAGCGGACCACCTTGTCGTGGCTCCACCGGTCGCGGTAGAAGCTGTCCCCGCGTCGACCACCCTTCAGCTCGAGCGTGCGCCGGTCGTCGGAGACCTCCCCCCGGGTGAAGAAGCGTCGGGTGCCGACGAGGGCGTCCGACATCGGTCCGTCGAGGCGGGGGGAGTTCATGCTGTCTCCTTGCTCGGGGCATCCTGCGGGGCGGGATTCTGAGAAGTGGTGCGGCGTTCGGGGTCCGGGACCGAACGCACCCGGCGTCTCGTGGACGCGGCGTCGGCCTGGGCGAACGAGGTGCGCGTGGTGATGTGGGCCAGACAGGTGTGCGGTCCGACGAACGGTTCGAGACTGACCTCGGCGTCGTCCTCGCCGAACTGCTCCAGGGTCCCGGCGATGAGTCCGCGGTGGATGCCGCACGCGACGGCCGGGTTGGTCCGGGCCAGGTCGATGAAGGGGCAGTGTGACAACTCGACGGAGGCGGTGTGCCCTGCCGCCGAGGTCGTCACCCGGGAGGTGTACCCCCAGTCGCGGAGTACATCGATGAGATGGCCGAGTTTGGCCAGCCACCGTCCGGGGGTGGGCGCCGGGGTCCGCGGCGACTCGGGAGCCACGTGGTCGATCGCCCACTTCCGCCCGGCCTCGAACGGGGTCAGCGTGGTCCCGGACTGGGCCGCCCCGAACTGCTCGGCGAGCAGTCCGGTGAGCAACTGCATCGCCCGGTCGGTGCTGTCGGTGCGCAACTCGCCTGGAGCGATGGAGTAGACCTTGCGGGGCCGGCCCACCCCCTGGCGGAGGAAGGATGCCTCGAGCAACCCGCCGGCGACGAGTTGGTCCAGGTGGAAGCGCACCGTCGTGACATGGAGGCCGAGCACCTCGGCCAGCTCAGTCGCGGTGACGCCAGGCGAGCCGTGCTGGGCCGCGAGGTGGTCGACGATCGTGCGTCGGACCGGCGAACTCAGCAGGGCCAGACCCGCACCTGTCTGAGTCGGCATCGGGGCACCTCCTGAGGGTCGATGATCAACTCGATGATCGCATATTTAGATGAAAGCCTAGTCCCATCCGGGGGCAATCTGCCAAACTGGGTGAATCGTCAACAGGATCAACTGTTTCCTGCATGCTCAACTTGCGAATCTGTCGGATCGGAGTAGTGTTCGACGCGAGTTTAGAGGATCGGATACCCGTATATGCAGGACTCATTCGACCGGTCGCTGCTTGACGGGGAGTAAGGAGACGTCATGGCGCTCGCCGAGTCGGCAGCACCACCCGCAGGCAGAGCAGATCACAGCGGGGCGAACCGGGTCCTGTGGATGTCGACCCTGGCGTTCACCCTCATGTTCGCCGTCTGGCTCATGTTCGGCGTGCTCGGCGTGCCGATCCAGAAGGAACTCGGGCTCTCCGACCCGGAGCTGGCGTGGATCAGTGCCGTGGCGGTGCTCAACGGCTCGATGTGGCGGTTGCCGGCCGGGATGCTCACCGACCGGATCGGCGGACGGATCGTCACCGTCGCGATGCTCCTGCTCACCGCGATCCCGTGCTTCTTCCTCACCCAGGTCGGCTCCTACGGCGCGCTGCTCATCCTCGCCTTCTTCGTCGGCTTCGCCGGCAACCTGTTCTCCGTGGGTATCGCCTGGAACTCGGCGTGGACGCCACGGGAGCGGCAGGGCTACGCGCTCGGGGTCTTCGGCGCCGGCAACGTCGGGGCCTCGGTCACCAAACTCCTCGTCGTCCTCTTCCCCGGACTCGTCGTCGGTGGTGGCGCCGCCGCGGCCGGGTTCTTCCCCTCGGGGTGGCGGGTCTTCCCGGCGATCTACACGATCGCGCTCGTGGCCGTCGCGGTCCTGACCCTGCTCATCGTCCCCCGCAAGGACAAGATCGCCGGAGCCGGCAAACCGCTCACGGAGATGCTCGCCCCGCTCAAACTGGTCCGGGTCTGGCGGTTCAGCCTCTACTACGTCGTCGTCTTCGGTGCCTATGTCGCCCTGTCGGCGTGGATGCCGAAGTACTACGTCGACAACTTCGCCATCGAGTTGCGCACCGCGGCGCTGCTGACGGCCCTGTTCATCTTCCCGGCCTCCCTGCTGCGTCCCGTCGGCGGGATCTTCAGCGACCGCTTCGGGGCCCGACGGGTCATGTACTGGACCTTCGGCGTCATGCTCCTCGTCAGCGGCATCCTGATGATGCCGAACGGCCACATCGTCATCAACCACGCCGACGGCTCCAGCTCCGAACACCTCGGCTACACGATCGGCGTGGTCCCGTTCACGATCCTGCTCTTCATCCTCGGCTGCGCCATGGGGATCGGCAAGGCCGCCGTCTACAAGCACATCCCCGAGTACTTCCCGGACAACGTCGGCTCCGTCGGTGGCCTGGTCGGGATGCTCGGCGGACTCGGCGGGTTCTTCCTGCCGCCCCTGTTCGCATACACCAAGGTCTGGACCGGATTCCCGACCAGCACCTTCTTCGTCCTGTTCATCCTCACCGCGATCTGCGCGATCTGGATGCACTGGACCGTCGTGCGCATGCTCCACCACCAGAGCCCCGAGCTTGCCCGGGACCTCGAACTGAAGACCGAAGAGGTTAACGAGATGGAGGCAGTTTCATGAGTCAGAGCACTGCCCGCAAGGGCGAGTGGTTGGAGGCCTGGGACCCGGAGGACGAGCAGTCCTGGGACTCCTCCCTGGCCTGGCGCACCCTGTGGATCACGACGTTCTGCCTGACCCTGGCGTTCATCGCCTGGTTCCTGCCGAGCGCGATCATCCCCAAGCTGAACTCGCTCGGCTACGAGTTCTCCAAGTCGCAGCTTTACTGGATGGCCGCGATGCCCGGTCTGTCGGCCGGCCTGCTCCGCCTCGTGTGGATGGTCCTGCCACCGATCATGGGCACCCGCAAGATGGTCAGCCTGACCACCCTGCTCCTCGTGGCCTCGACCCTCGGCTGGGGGGTCCGGGTCCAGCAGCCGACAGCGCCGTATTGGGAGCTTATGGTGCTGGCCTTCCTCGCCGGCATCGGCGGCGGGGCCTTCTCCGGGTTCATGCCGAGCACGTCCTACTTCTTCCCCAAGCGCAAACAGGGCACCGCCCTGGGGTTGCAGGCCGGGATCGGCAACCTCGGGGTCTCCATCGTCCAGCTCCTCACGCCCTACCTCATCGCGCTGGGCGGACTGGCCGTCTTCGGAGGCAGCCAGGTGATGACGACCGCCGGTCAGGACGACCGCGAGGTCTGGTACCAGAACGCCGCCTTCGTGTGGATCCCGCTCATGATCATCGGTGCCGCGCTGGCCTGGACGATGCTGAAGTCGGTCCCGATCAAGGCCAACATCAAGCAGCAGTTCGACATCTTCGCCAACCAGGACACCTGGTGGATGACGCTGCTCTACATCATGACCTTCGGCACCTTCTCCGGGCTGTCCGCCCAGTTCGGGCTGCTCATGATCAACCTCTACGGAGCCGGCAACCCCGAGATCGTCCAGGGCGCCGGGGAATCCGCGCAACTGCTCGTCGAGGGGTATGCCGTCCCCGAGGCGGTCAAGTTCGTCTTCCTCGGTCCGCTCATCGGTGCGGTCGCCCGGTTCGCGTTCTCCCCGCTCACCGACCGGATGGGGGGAGCCATCTGGACCCTCATCTCCGGGATCGGGCTCATCGTCTCGATCGCGGCGACCATCCCGGCGCTGACCCCGGACACCTCGTCCGCGGCCGCGCTCGACCGCGGCTTCAACCACTTCCTGTACGGCATGCTCGCGATCTTCCTGTTCGCCGGGATCGGCAACGCCTCGACGTTCAAACAGATGCCGATGATCTTCGAGCGCCGCCAGGCCGGAGGCGTCATCGGCTGGACCGCAGCGATTGCCGCATTCGGACCGTTCCTCTTCGGGGTCGGGCTGAACTTCCTCGGCGCCGTGCCGTTCTACTGGATCGGCGTGGCCTGGGCGGTCATGTGCGTCGCGATCACGTGGTGGCGCTACGCCCGCAAGGGAGCGCCCAAGCCGGGCTGACCCGCACCGACGCACCACGACAGAGGCGGTCCCGACGCCGGGAGAAACCCGGCTGCGGGACCGCCTCGCTGAGATGTGGGCGGCTCAGTCGCGGGTGGAGCGCTCGCCGTCGTCGGGGTCGACCGCGTTGGGCACACCGTCCCCGTCCCGGTCGCCGAGCGCGCCCTCACGGTCACGAGCGTCGTCGAGGTCCCGATCGTGGTCGCGGTGGTCCCGGTCGGCGTCGGGATCCCGGTCCCGATCGGCGTCGAGATCCCGGTGCCGGTCGTGGTCGTGCGCGAGGTCGCGGTCGCGATCCCAGTCGGCGTCACGGTCCCGGTCGGTCGCTGCGTCGGCAGCGGCGGCAGTGCCCGCCGCCCCGGCAGCACCCGCAGCACCCGCAGCGCCCGCAGTGCCGGGGTGCAACCCGTCCCGGCGGATGCCCCGCTCGTCGGTGTCGATGTCCGGGTCGAGCCGGTCCGCCTCACGCAACTCGTCGGTGTGCTCGGCCCGAGCGGCCTGGGCGTCGTCGACGCGGGTGCGTGCCTCGTCACCGAGCCTGCGGGCCTCAGCGGCACGCTGGTCGGCCTCGGCGGCGAGTCGCTCCGCCTGAGCACGCTGCTCGTCGGCCTCCGCAGCGGCCCGTCGCGCCCGGGCGTCGGCCTCGGCAGCGCGGTTCTCCCGCTCCAGGACGTCCTGCTCGCGCTCCCGCGCTTCCTCGCGCAGCTCCTCGGCCTTGCGTCGCTGCGCGTCGGCGCCACCGCCCCGCAGGACGAGGAAGGCGATGACCGCGATGATGACGACCGCGACGACCGCGAGAATGATCCATGTCGATGTGTTGTTCATCTGTCGACGGTATGCGGTGTGCGGGTTGACCGGAAGGGCATCGCCGCAGGTCAGCGCCGGTGTGCTCCGGGGGCGGGGGCGGCGACGATGACGGTGGGACCGATCGCTCCTACAGTGAGAGCGTGACCGACCACCACGCCACCGTCGTCCCGCCCGGAGCCGCGCCGCTGCGGATCCGGGGCCGGGAGATCACCTCCGCAGCGCCGGGCGTCATGGCAATCATCAACCGGACCCGGGACTCGTTCTGGAGCGGGAACCGGCACGCCGACCTCGACTCAGCGATGGCCGCCCTCGACGACGCCGTCGCCCTCGGCGCCGACATCGTCGACGTCGGCGGGGTGCGCGCCGGGCAGGAGGGCGAGGACGTCACCGCCGCGATGGAGATCGACCGAGTGGTGCCGTTCCTCGAACAGGCGCGCGAGGCATACCCGAACCTCATCCTCAGCCTGGACACCTGGCGATCCGAGGTGGCCAGGGCCGCGGCACCCTTCATCGACCTCGTCAACGACACCTGGCAGGGTGCCGACCCCGACCTCGTGCACGTCGCCGCCGACCTCGGCGCCGCCATCGTGGTCTCCCATGCCGGTGGGTTGCCGCCGCGGACCGACCCGCGCGAGGTGACGTACCCGCCGGAGCCGGACGGGGTGCGTGCCGACGTGCTCCGCGTGCTGCGCGCCGGTGCGCAGCGGGCCGAGGCCGCCGGCATCCCGCGCGAGCGGATCCTCCTCGATCCGACCCTCGACTTCGGCAAGACGACCCGCCACTCATTGACCCTGCTGCGCCACTCGGCCGAGGTCGTCGCACTCGGCTATCCCGTCATGCAGGCGCTCTCCCGCAAGGACTTCGTCGGCGAGACCCTCGACCTGGAGGCGGACGACCGGCTCGAGGGGACACTCGCGAGCACGGCGGTGGCGGCCTGGCTCGGCGTCGCCGTCTTCCGGGCGCACGACGTGCGGGCCACCCGACGGGTCCTCGACATGGTCGCCTCGATCCGCGGTGAGCGGTCGCCGGTGCGCGACGAGCGGGGCCGACTCCATCCCTGAGCAGGGGTGAGCGGGGTCACTGCGGCCCACGTCACACCCGCAGTGCACCCCGCCATCCGGGGGCCTATCGTGGGGGTGCACGCGGTCGGTGCCGATGAACGGTGCCCTCCGCGTGACCCACGCGTCCACTCACACCGCACGGAGGCACGACCACTCATGCGTATTGGTGTCCCCAGGGAGACAAAGGCTGGGGAGCGCAGAGTTGCTGCGACTCCCGCCACGGTCGCCAAACTCAACAAACTCGGCTACGACGTGGCGATCGAGCGCGGCGCCGGAGAGCTGGCGAGCTTCGCCGATGAGGCGTATGTCGCCGCCGGTGCCGAGATCGTCGACGACCCGTGGGACGCCGACATCATCTTCAAGGTCAACGCCCCCACCGAGGAGCAGGTGGCCCGGATGCGCAGCGGGCAGATCCTCGCGAGCCTGCTCGCCCCGGCGCTGCACCCCGAGTTGGTGGAGACCCTGCGCGCCAAGGGCGTGACCGCACTCGCGATGGACGCCGTGCCCCGGATCTCCCGGGCCCAGTCCCTCGACGTGCTGTCCTCGATGGCCAACATCGGCGGCTACCGGGCCGTCCTCGAGGCCGCGAACGAGTTCGGCTCGTTCTTCACCGGACAGGTCACCGCGGCCGGCAAGGTGCCGCCGGCGAAGGTCCTCGTCGTCGGCGCCGGTGTCGCCGGCCTGGCCGCGATCGGCACCGCAGGCTCCCTCGGCGCGATCGTGCGGGCCTTCGACTCCCGCCCCGAGGTGGCCGAGCAGGTCGAATCGATGGGTGCGGAATTCCTGCGCATCGACGTCGAGCAGGAGGTCTCCGCCGACGGTTACGCCAAGGAGACCGGTGAGGAGTTCAACCGCAAGGCCGCCGAGATGTATGCGGCGCAGGCCAAGGACGTCGACATCATCATCACGACCGCACTGATCCCGGGACGGCCGGCGCCCCGGCTGATCACCGAGGAGATGGTCGCGTCGATGAAGCCGGGCTCGGTCATCGTCGACATGGCCGCCTCCAACGGCGGCAACGTCGCCGGCGCGGTCGCCGACCAGCGGGTCGTCACCGAGAACGGCGTCATCATCCTCGGCTACACCGACCTCGCCGGCCGGTTGCCCACCCAGGCCTCCCAGCTCTACGGGACGAACCTGGTCAACCTGCTCACCCTGCTCACGCCCGGCAAGGACGGTCAGGCCGTCATCGACCTCGAGGACGTCGTCCAGCGCGGCATGACGGTGACCCAGGACGGTGAGACGCTCTGGCCACCACCGCCGGTGCAGGTCTCGGCCGCCCCGGCGCCGAGCGCCCAGGAGGTGGCCGCTCCGGAGGAGAAGGAGGTCGCGCCGCCCTCCCCGGCCGGCAAGTACACCGCCATGGCGATCGGGGCAGTGCTCCTGGTCCTCCTCGCGGCGTTCTCCCCGGCGGCGTTCCTGCTCCACTTCACCGTCTTCGTCCTGGCGGTCATCGTCGGGTTCTACGTCATCAGCAACGTCAGCCACGCCCTGCACACCCCGCTCATGGCCGAGACGAACGCGATCTCCGGCATCATCCTCGTCGGCGGCATCCTGCAACTGGGCAGCGAGGACCGGGTGATCCAGGTGATCGCCTTCGTCGCAACCCTGGTGGCCTCGATCAACATCTTCGGTGGCTTCGCGGTGACCGGCCGCATGCTCCAGATGTTCCGGAAGGACTGAGCAATGCACACCGAGAACGTCGTCCAGGGCGCCTACCTGGTTGCCGCGATCCTCTTCGTCCTCGCCCTCGCCGGGCTGTCCAAGCACGAGCGGGCCAAGGAGGGCAACAACTTCGGCATCGTCGGCATGGTCATCGCGCTCATCGCCACGATCTGGCTGTCCCTGTCCCGGGCGGCCGACCCGATGGTCACCCTCGGGCTGCTCATCGCGGCCATGCTCATCGGCGCCGTCATCGGTCTGTGGCGGGCCCGCGTCGTCGAGATGACGCAGATGCCCGAACTCATCGCGATGCTGCACAGCTTCGTCGGTATCGCCGCCGTGCTCGTCGGCTATGCCTCACATCGCGAGATGGTCGAGACCGGCACCGAGAACACCATCCTCTCCGTCGAGATCTTCCTCGGCGTCTTCATCGGTGCGGTCACCTTCACCGGGTCGGTGGTCGCATACCTCAAGCTCGCGGCGAAGATGAAGTCCGCGCCGCTCATGCTCCCGGCCCGGCACTGGATGAACCTCGTCGCCGTCCTGGTCTCGACCGGGCTGATGTTCTGGTACCTCCAGTCGCACTCGATGATCCCGCTGGCGATCATGACCGTCATCTCGCTCGCGTTCGGGTGGCACCTCGTCGCCTCGATCGGTGGCGGTGACATGCCGGTCGTGGTCTCGATGCTGAACTCCTACAGCGGATGGGCCGCCGCCGCGGCAGGCTTCATGCTCAGCAACGACCTGCTCATCGTCACCGGTGCCCTCGTCGGCTCCTCCGGTGCGATCCTGTCCTACATCATGTGCCGGGCGATGAACCGCTCGTTCATCTCGGTCATCGCCGGTGGATTCGGTCAGGAGATCGCGGTCTCCGGCGACACCGACTACGGCGAGCACCGCGAGATCAACGCCGAGGGTGCCGCCGACCTGCTCGCCAACGCCCGGACCGTGCTCATCACCCCGGGCTACGGCATGGCCGTGGCGCAGGCGCAGTACCCTGTCGCCGACCTGACGAAGAAGCTGCGCGACCGAGGGGTCAAGGTCAGCTTCGGGATCCACCCCGTCGCCGGCCGACTCCCCGGCCACATGAACGTCCTGCTCGCCGAGGCCAAGGTGCCCTACGACATCGTCTTCGAGATGGACGAGGTCAACGACGACATCAAGGACACCGACGTCGTCCTCGTCATCGGCGCCAACGACACCGTCAACCCGGCCGCCATGGACGACCCGAAGTCCCCGATCGCCGGCATGCCCGTGCTGCACGTGTGGGAGGCCGCCGACGTCATCGTCTTCAAGCGGTCCATGGCCGTCGGCTATGCCGGTGTGCAGAACCCGCTCTTCTTCAAGGAGAACACCCAGATGCTCTTCGGCGACGCGAAGGACCGCGTCGAGGACATCGTCAAGGCGCTGCCGTGACCCGGTGGGAGAACTGGGGACGCAACGTCTCCGCGACTCCCACCGCCGTCCACCGCCCGGGCTCCACCGAGGAGGTCGCCGATCTGGTTCGGCAGACCGCCGACCGTGTTGGACGCCTGCGGCCGGTCGGCTCCGGGCACTCGTTCACCGCCGTCGCCGCGCCGTCCGATGCCCAGGTTCGCCTGGACAACCTCACCGGGATCCTGCGTGCCGACCGGGAGGCGCACACGGTCACGGTCGCCGCCGGCACCCCGCTGCACGAACTCAGCCCAGCCCTGGAGCACATCGGGCTGGCGATGATCAACCTCGGCGACATCGACCGCCAGACGATCTCCGGAGCGATTGCCACCGGCACCCACGGCACCGGCGCTGGACTCACCGGCCTGGCCGACGCCGTCCGCGGGCTGACCATCGTCACCGGCGACGGCACCGTGCGCCGGGTCCACCGGGACCAGGATCCGGATCTGGTGCGGCTGCTCGCGGTCGGGCTCGGCGCATACGGCATCGTCACCGAGATCGAACTCGACGTCATGGCGGCCTATCGACTCCGCGCCCTCGAGCAGCCCGAACCGCTCGCGGCCGTCCTCGACCAGGCCGAGGCAATCGCCGGGCGCCATCGGCACTTCGAGTTCTACTGGTTCCCGCACACCGAGCGGGTTCTCACCAAACGCAACGATATTGCCGAACCAGGCACCGGGCGGTCCCTCCCGCAGTGGCGGGAGAGTCTCGACGACCACCTACTCGCCAACGTCGCCTTCGAGCAGATCAACCGGCTCGTCACCCGACGGCCCACGCTCGCCCCGCGGATCAACCAGGTCAGCGCACGGGTGCTGAGCCGGCGCGAGTTCGCCGACGCGTCCTACCGGGTGTTCTGCACCCGCCGCGACGTGCGGTTCGTCGAGAGCGAGTATGCGATCCCCCGCGCCGCGCTGGCCCCGGTGCTGCGCGAACTGGCCCGCTGGGTCGACGCCAGCGGTGAGCACATCGCCTTCCCCGTCGAGGTCCGCTTCGCCGCAGCCGACGAGGTCGCCCTGAGCACCGCATACCAGCGGGACAGCGCGTATGTGGCGATCCACCAGTACTACCGGCGGGACGCATCGCGCTACTTCGCGGCGTTCGAGGCGATCGTGGCCGAGCATGACGGGCGGCCGCACTGGGGCAAACTGCACACCCTCGACGCCGACCGGCTCGCCGAGCTCTATCCGCGTTTCCGGGAGGCGCAGGCGCTGCGGGACGAGTTCGACCCGTCGCGGGTGTTCACCAACGACTATCTGGACCGCGTCCTCGGCTGACCTGCCGGCTGACGGCTCTGGGATGGCCGGCGTGCGCTGGAGCGCGCGGTAGGGATCCTTGGGGGTTGGCCGCGGTGGTGGTGGGATAGCTGACGTGCGCTCGGCCGCCCGCTAACGATCTCTAGGGCCGGGTCGGGTCGGCGTGGTAGTCCTCGTCGTACCCGTCGTCGTCGCGGCCGGCGAAGTATCCAGGGGGATAGATCGGGATCGGTGAGGTGTCGGCCAAACGGCCCTCCGTCGAGCTGTAGAGCATCCGCGGGGCCGGGTCGCCTGCCGGCCGGCGCCGTGTCGGTGCGCCACGGTCCGCGTCGTCGAAGTCGTCGGCATAGCCGTCATGGTGATGCTCGTCGTACTCGTCGAGGCCATCGTCGAAGTCGTCCGGGTAGTCAGCCTCACCCGGCCCGTGGCCACCTCGGCGGCGGGTCAACGTCTCGATCCGGCGCCGGAACCGATGCTTCTTGCGGCCCCCGGTGCGCGGGTCCTCACCGATGATGATGTGGCACAGCTCCTGGTAGTTCTCCCGCGGGTAGGGGATGTAGCTGATGTCGTGCAGCGCCTGCTCCTGACCGGCGCTCTCGATGGTGATGCTCCCGTAGCCGATGAGTTCCCCGAGGAAACTGCGGTGGTACTTCATGTCGGTGACCTTCTGCACCTTCATGCTGTCCACCGTCGTCGACAGCACGCCGTACATCTTCAGCACCCGCTGGTCGGTGGCCAGGAAGAAGTGCCGGCTCCACTTCAACCACCGGACGCCGAGCCAGACGAGCGCGACGAGGACGGCGACGAGGAAGACGTCCTGCGTCGAGCGCAGCGCTCCTGGGTCGGAGACGGCCCGCAGGAAGAAAGCGAACGCCGCTACGACCGCGAGCGCCGGTTTGAGGAGGACGATCGGGTGCTGCCGGGTGCCGATCCGGATCCGTTCGGCCTCGGAGAGATGGTCCCGCAGGTGTGGGTTGCGGGTGGCGAACTCGATGTCCCGGGTGATCTGCGGCCGGGGACGCGACACCTGCACCGAGGGGCGCCACGAGGGGCCGCCACCGACGTGGCGGATCGGGCCGTCGTCGTAGGCCATGGCGGCGGTGCTAGCCGCGGGTGAGCAGCTGGTTGAAGAACTCGAAGATGTTGCGGATCCCGCCGTAGATGATGTCCCAGATAGAGCGGAAGATATCCGCAGCGCTTCCCGGGTTGGTGAGGATCGCATACAGGAAGAAGATGACGACGATCCACGTCACGATCTTCTTGATCGGGGGCATGCGCCTCTCCTTTGCGGGGGTTTCGGTGCGTGGGCACCACACAGTCACGTCCAGGCAAGTGTGGCAGGTGGGACTGCTGTGACTCGGTATGCGGTACTCGCCCGGCGTGTCATTCTCCGGTCGGACGGCGGTGGCCGGCGAAGAAGTCGGTGAGCAGCGCAGCACACTCGGGTTCCCGCACGCCGGCAACCACCTCGACCTGGTGCAAGGCGGCACGGTCGCGGACCACATCCCAGACCGAACCGCAGGCGCCCGCCTTGTCGTCCCAGGCACCGAAGACGACCCGGTCGATACGGGCCTGGATGAGGGCGCCGGCGCACATCAGGCACGGCTCGAGGGAGACGACGAGGGTGCAGCCGCTCAGCCGCCACGTGCCCAGGTGTCGGCTCGCCTCCCGGAGGGCGAGGACCTCGGCATGACCGGTGGGATCGTGGTCGCGTTCGCGCACGTTGTGGCCCCGACCGATGATCGTGCCCCCCCGATCGAGGACGACCGCACCGACTGGGACGTCACCGTGCGCCAGGCAGGTCCGAGCCAGCCGCAACGGCTCGTCCATCCACGACGCATACGGTGTTCCGGGTGCCAGGCTCACGCGATAAGTTTCCCCCATGCGAGTCATCAACCCGGACCACCCGCTCATCGCCCACAAACTCACCTACCTGCGCGACGAGCGGACCGACAGCCCGACCTTCCGTCGGCTCGCCGAGGAACTCATGACGCTGCTCGCCTACGAGGCCACCCGGGACGTGCGCGTCGAACCGTTCCAAATCGTCACCCCGGTCGCCCCGACAACGGGCATCAAACTCTCCAAACCCAAGCCGCTCATCGTCCCGATCCTGCGCGCCGGCCTCGGCATGCTCGAAGGCATGGTCCGGCTGCTGCCCTCCGCTGAGGTCGGCTTCCTCGGGATGGCCCGCGACGAGGAGACCCTCGAGCCGACGACCTACGCCAACCGGCTCCCGGACGACCTGTCCGGTCGTCAGGTGTACGTCCTCGACCCGATGCTCGCCACCGGCGGTTCCATGGTCGACGCGATCTGGTTCCTCATCGAACGCGGTGCCGACGACATCACCGCCGTCACCCTCCTGGCCGCTCCCGAGGGCGTCGAACACCTGCGCACCTCCCTGGCCGACGCCGTCCCCTCCATCACCCTCGTGACCGGTGCCATCGACGAGCGTCTCAATGACGTCGGATACATCGTCCCGGGCCTCGGCGACGCCGGCGACCGGCTCTACGGGGTGGCTGCCCAGTAGTCGTGCTGTAGCCCCCTGGCCGCCCTCGTTGAGAGATGGTTCTGGGACCGGTTCTGGCGAGGAAGTGGGCCTGGAACCATCCGTCGACTGGGGGTGGGGGGCCCGTCGCTCGGGTGGCGGTGGGACCCGTCGCTCGTTCCTCGCTCCGGGTCCCGCAGCATCCAATAAATGCAATGAGCCGCCCACTTGCTTCGCTTCGGGGCGGCTCATTGCATTTGGCGGTGGCGGTGGGATTTGAACCCACGGAGGGCGTGAACCCTCACACGCTTTCGAGGCGTGCTCCTTCGGCCGCTCGGACACGCCACCGCGGACGAGGGTACCCGAGATGCCGTCCCGACCGAAAATCATCACCCGCCTAGGCTGAGCCCCATGACACTCCCACTCCGGATCGGATACAAGGCCTCGGCCGAGCAGTTCGACCCCGCCCGACTGGCCGGGTATGCAGTGCTCGCCGAGGAGCTCGGCCTCGACTCGGTGACCATCAGCGACCACTTCCAGCCGTGGCGGGTCACCGGCGGCCACTCGCCGAACGCCCTGACCTGGCTCGGGTTCGTCGCCGCCCGCACCGAACGCGTCACCCTCGGCACGAGCGTGCTCACCCCGACGTTCCGCTACAACCCGGCCGTCATCGCCCAGCACTACGCCACGCTCGCCTGTCTGGCGCCGGGGCGGGTCATCGCCGGCGTCGGCACGGGGGAGGCGCTCAACGAGGTCGCGGTCGGCGCACTCGCCAACGACGAGTGGCCGGAGTTCAAGGAACGCTTCGCCCGGCTGCGTGAGGCGGTCGACCTGATGACCCAGTTGTGGGAGGGGGAGCCGGTCGACTTCGACGGGGAGTTCTATCGCACCCGCGGAGCCGTGATCTACGACCGGCCCGAGGAACGCATACCCGTCTATATCGCGGCCGGTGGCCCGATGATGGCGCGCTATGCTGGTCGCTACGGGGCGGGCATGATCTGCACCTCCGGCAAGGGGCGCGAGCTCTATGCGGACGGGCTGCTGCCCGGGCTGGCCACCGGCGCGGCCGCCAAGGGGCGCGACGTCAACCAGATCGACCGGATGATCGAGATGAAGGTCTCCTGGGACCCCGACGCGGACCGGGCACTGGAGAACACGAGGTTCTGGGCGCCGCTGTCGTTGTCGGCCGAGCAGAAACACTCCGTCGACTCGCCGGCAGAGATGGAACGTCTCGCCGACGCCCTCCCGATCGAGCAGGTCGCCAAACGCTGGATCGTCTCGCACAAACCCGACGAGATCGTCTCTGCCGTCAAGGAATACACCGACCTCGGCTTCAATCACCTCGTCGTCCATGCCCCCGGCGACGACCAGGAACGATTCCTGCGCACCTTCGCCGACGAGGTCCTGCCGGGAATGCGCGAACTCACTCCGGGGATGATGCAGTTATGAGTGCACACCTCGGCCACCAGCCGCTCACCGGCATCCGGATCATCGAGATCGACGGACTTGGACCGGTCCCCTACGCCTGCCGACTGCTCCACGGACTCGGCGCCGACGTCCTGCGGATCACCCGTCCCACCGCCGGCCCGCTCGAGGGGGTCGGGAGGGCGCTGACCGTCGGACGTCCCACCCGCACCGTCGACCTGAAGACCGACGACGGCCGCCGGGAGGTGTTCGACCTGCTCCACAAGGCCGACGTCATCGTCGAGGGGTTGCGGCCCGGGGCGATGGAGCGCCTCGGGCTCGGACCTCGGGAGGTGCAGCGGCGCTTCCCGCGGGTCGTCTACGCCCGGATGACCGGGTGGGGACAGGACGGTCCGCTCGCGCAGCGGGCCGGGCACGACATCACGTATGCGGCCCTCGCCGGGGTCCTGCATCTCGCCGGATCGCCCGAGCAACCCCACCCGCCGGCCAACCTGCTCGCCGACTTCGGCGGCGGGTCCACCTTCCTCGTCATCGGCATCCTCGCGGCTCTGCTGGAGCGGGAGCGCACCGGCGCCGGTCAGGTCGTGGACGCGGCGATGGTCGACGGCGCGGTGTCACTGAGCACGATGCTGCACGGGCTGGCGGCGCAGGGCATGTGGTCGGCGCAGCGCGGGACGAACCTGCTCGACGGGGGTGCCCCGTTCTATTCGACCTATCGCTGCTCGGACGGTGGGTTCGTCGCCGTCGGGGCGCTCGAGCCGCAGTTCTACCGGGCCATGATCGAAGGGCTCGGCCTGGCCGAAAGCTTTGCCGCAGAAGGGATCTCGCAGGAGGATCTGACGAGCTGGCCGCGGATGCGTGCAGCCTTCGTCGAGGTCTTCGCCACCCGCACCCGGGACGAGTGGGCCGAGGTGTTCGTCGACACGGACGCCTGCGTCGCCCCGGTCCTTACCCTGCAGGAGTCGACGAAACATCCGCACCTGCAGGCGCGAGGCGTCTTCACCGAGCAGGGCGGTGCCGTCCTGCCCCGGGTCGCGCCCCGGTTCAGCGGACCGGACTCGATCGACCTGCCGCGTCCCTGACGGCAGACCGACAGGTCACACGATTCGCCAGAACGGTTCGAGGGCGGCCACCTCGGCCCATGCAGCGAGACAGTCCGCACGGGTCGGGACCGGGCCGTCCCCGCCGGAGACGAGCCCGAGCCGCTCCCGCAATTCCGCGGCGACGGCATGGTCGTTGAAGAGCCCGAACGCATCCTGGAGGCCGGCCACGGTCGCCGCGAAATGCAGCGGGACGGAGACCTCGGTGCCGTCCTCGTCGCGGACGGCACCCGCCGCATACAGGGTGTCGAAGAACTCGCACCCGTAGCGCAGCTTCTTGCCCTCGATCCGGATCCGGTGCAACGCATGGTCCGACATCGACCGCAGCCACGGTCCGGCGTGCAACACCCGCCGATACCGGTGGTCCAGCGCCGCATCGGTGACGACCCGCGCCGGACTGTCCCGCAGGTCGGCGACATGGTCCAGCCAGGTCGGCGCCGAACGCCACCGGGCGAAGTCGGACCAGATCTGCACCCAGGCGGTGCTCTCGAGGGCCTCCCGGGCCTCCGCATACGCCTTGGTGCGGGCCCGCTCCAACCGGTCCACATCCGCTGCCGACCACCCCTCGTCCCGGGCTCGGGCCAGGGCGACGTCGAGGTCCCGGGCCGGGCCGAGCGGGACGAGGATGAGTCGCAGTCGGGCCTTGATGTCCATCGCCACCCGGTCGTCGCGGACGAGTCGACGGCTCAGCGAGAACAGGGCCCGCAGCCGGCGGGTGGAGACCCGCGTCTGGTGCAGACAGTCCGGATGCTCCTGCTCCAGCCAGCAGGCCTGGTTCGGTGCGAAGTGCGCCAGGCAGGCGTCGATTGCGACCTGGATCGCCTCACCGGCCGTGGCGTCGGCCGGGATGACGACCGGGGCGGACTTGGTCGCCGGGGAATCGATCGGAGCGGTTGAGGTGCTCAGCAGGGGCCCTTCTCCGGGAACTCGTTCCACTCCTGGAACGCGTCGCCGAGGACGACGTCGAGAGTGGAGCCATCCCGCTCCACCGGGGTCATCGACACACTCTGGCCGTAGTCCTGCTTGAACGAGGTCGCGTAGGGCTTCCCTGCAGGGCCGAATCGGATCTCGACGTGGCCGGGCAACTTCTTGCGCTCGGGGTCGTTGGCCACCTTGCCGACCTTGAAACCGGCTGCGGTGAGGGCATCTGCAGCGCTGCGGGCCAATCCAGAGCGGTTCGTTGCGTTGTAGACGTTGAACGTCGCGGCCTTGGCGTCGATGCATCCCGACTCAGTCGTCTTGCCACCGGACTCCGCCTCCCCGTCTCGCATGTACGCCCACGCCCACCAGAACGCACCGAAGAGCAACAGCAGCGTCAGCAGCATGGTGATCGCGGTGCGCCGTTGCCGGCGTCGCTTCGTCGACATGCCGCTCTCGTAGACGTAGTCGCTCATCTCTCTTCTCTCTCGGCCGCTCCGGAGGTGACGGTCCCGGTGCGTTCCCGTCCCGCAGTCAGCACCTTAGTGAACGACCAGGACTCGGGCGTGGAGGGTGGCTCGTTGCTGCAGCGCGGCGCGCAGCGCCCGGTGCAGCCCCTCTTCGAGGTAGAGGTCGCCCTCCCAGTCCACGACATGGGCGAACAGGTCCCCGTAGAAGGTCGAGTCCTCGGACAGCAGGGTCCCCAGGTCGATGCTCCGTTTGGTCGTGATCAGGTCATCGAGTCGGACCAGCCGCGGCGGCACGTCGGCCCAGTCCTTCGGAGTCACTTTGCCGTGGTCCGGGTAGGGGCGCGAGTCGCCGACAGCCTTGAAGATCACGGGTGCAGCCTACGAGGTATGTACCTCTCCCGCCGAACGTTGCCCGGACGCCCGACGCGGTCGTTATCGAAACGCAAGGGGGGCGCCCGGACGGGCTAGCCTGGGGCGCGTGAGTGACGACGCCGTGAACACCCCAGAGGTCCCCTCCCAGGACGGTCCCACCGAGTCCGTGGTCGAGTTGCGCCGCTCGCCGGTGCCCCGGGTCGGCTTCGACGACGAGGCCCCGGCTGCTGCTGCGGAGTCCGCGGGGGCGCCTGCGCAGGCCGCTCCGGCGACGGAGGAGCCAGGTCTGATCACCCAGATCCGGGAGGGGTATGCGTTCAGCGGCTCGGCACTGCACTTCGGCGCCGCGGTCGTCGACGGGGTGGCCTACCCCGACGCGCCGGTGCGCATCCCGCTGTCGATGATGAACCGGCACGGGCTCGTCGCCGGGGCGACCGGCACGGGCAAGACCAAGACCCTGCAACTCATGGCCGAACAGCTCATCGAGCAGGGTGTGCCGGTCTTCCTCGCCGACATCAAGGGTGACCTGTCCGGGATGGCGAGCCCGGGTGAGTCGAACTCGTTCATCGAGAAGCGGATCGCCGATATCGGTCTGACGTGGCAACCGCGGGCCTACCCGGCTGAGTTCTTCTCCCTCGGCGGCCAGGGCAAGGGGATCCCGATCCGGGCGAGTGTCTCCCAGTTCGGTCCCATCCTCATGTCGAAGGTGTTGGGGCTGAACCAGACTCAAGAGTCGAGCCTGACGCTGATCTTCCACTACGCGGACAGCAAGGGGTTGTGGCTCGACACGCTCGATGACCTGCGTTCGGTCATCCAGTTCCTCACCTCGGACGCAGGCAAGCCCGAGCTCAAGGAGATCGGCGGCATCTCGACCGCGACCGCCGGGGTCATCCTGCGGGAACTGACCGCGTTCGGCGCCAAGGGGGCCGACGCGTTCTTCGGGTTGCCCGAGTTCGACAGCGCCGACTTCATCCGGACCCGACCGGACGGCACCGGCGTCCTCTCGCTCCTGGAGTTGCCCGCGGTCCAGAACCAGCCGGAGGTGTTCTCGACCTTCCTCATGTGGCTGCTCGCCGACCTGTTCGCGACGCTGCCCGAGGAGGGAGACCTCGACAAGCCGAAGCTCGTCTTCTTCTTCGACGAGGCGCACCTGCTCTTCAACGGGGCGTCCAAGGAGTTCCTCAACGCGATCCAGCAGACGGTGCGGCTGATCCGGTCCAAGGGCGTCGGTGTCTTCTTCGTCACCCAGTCGCCGAAGGACGTCCCCGCCGACGTCCTCGCCCAACTCGGCAACCGGGTCCAGCACGCGCTGCGCGCCTTCACCCCCGACGACCAGAAGGCGCTGCGGGCGGCGGCGCGGACCTACCCGCACACCGAGTACGACATCGAGACGCTGCTCACCTCGACCGGCATCGGCGAGGCCGTCATCACCGTCCTGTCCGAGAAGGGCGCCCCGACCCCGGTCGCCTGGACCCGGATGCGCTCACCGCAGTCGCTCATGGACCCGTCCCCGGACGCCGTCCTCGATGCGACGATCGACGCCTCCCCGCTCAAGAGCAAGTACTGGGAGCCGCTGGAGCGTGAGTCGGCCTACGAGATGCTCGAGGCGGAGGCCGCCAAACGGACCGCCGAGGAGGAGCAGGCCCGGATCGAGGCCGAGAACCAGCGCATCCGGGAGGCCGCCGCCAAGCAGGAGGAGAAGGAGCGCCTCGCGGCGGAGAAGGCCGCCGAGCGGGAGCGGATCGCCGCCGAGAAGGAGGCGGCCCGCAGGGCCAAGGAGGATCCCGGACTCGTCGGCTCGGTGGTCAAATCAGGCGCCTTCCGGTCGATGCTGCGCTCCGCGGGCACCGTGATCGGCCGCGAGATCACCCGCTCCATCCTCGGCAACTCCCGGCGCCGGTGAGGGCCGCGCATTCCCAGGGGAACAACCCCTGGTGGGAACAGCCGTGCCGGATCCCCGCGCCGGATCATGCGCAGGCAGCCCGGTCCAGGCAGACGGAGCTGACCAAACCGCCCGGGTCGCTCGGCGCACTGGAGGACCTGGCCGTCACGCTGGCCGGTCTGCAGCACACCGACCACCCGCGCGCGCAGCAGGTGCCGGTGCTCGTCTTCGCCGCGGACCACGGCGTCACCGCCCAGGGGATCTCCGCCTTCCCTGCGGAGGTCACCGTGCAGATGCTCGCCAACTTCGCCTCCGGCGGCGCCGCCATCGCCGTGCTCGCCCGGGAGCTCGACCTGCCGCTGCACGTCTGGGACGTCGGCACCTGCTCCCCGGAGCCGGTCCCCGGCGTCACGACCGCCCGGACCCGGCTCGGCACCGACGACTTCTCGCTGACCGCCGCCATGTCGGGCGCCGACCTCGACCACGCGCTGTCGGTCGGGGCGGGAGCGGTCCGGGACCTCGCTGGTGACGGTGCATCACGCGGCGCGGACCTGATCATCCTCGGCGACATGGGGATCGGCAACACCACGGCCGCGAGCGCCCTCACCTGTGCCCTGACCGCGCTCCCGCCCGAACTGCTCACCGGCCGCGGCACCGGCCTGGACGAGCCGGGAGTGCGGCGCAAACAAGCCGTCATCGAGGCCGCCCTGGACCGGCACCGCGATGCGATCGATGCGGCGGCGACACCAGCCCACGAGGCGCTGCGTCGCGTCGGTGGACTCGAACTGGCCGCCCTCGCCGGCGCGATGATCGCCGCCGCCCAGCACGGCATACCCGTCCTCGTCGATGGGTTCGTCGTCTCTGCGGCCGCGCTCGCCGCCGTCCGGCTCAACCCCGGCGTGCGCGACTGGCTGGTCTTCACGCACTGCTCCGCCGAGCGCGGTCACCGCGCACTGCTCGAGGTCCTCGAGGCCCGACCGCTGCTCGACCTCGGGATGCGGCTCGGGGAGGCCTCCGGCGCCGCCGTCGCGCTGCCGCTCGTCCGGCTCGCGTGCGCGCTGCACTCCGGGATGGCGACCTTCGCTGAGGCTGCGGTCGCCACCGCCGGGGATGGACCGTGATCCTCGACCTGGTCCGGCATGGCGACACCGGCCGAGCGGGGCATCTCGACGGTCGGATCGACCCGCCGCTGCTGCCCGACGCCCTGGGCCCGGTGGTCGCCCGGCACCACGGCATACCGTGGAGCCGGATCATCAGTTCACCGCTCCAGCGGGCCCGTGGGACAGCCGCTGCCCTCGTCGGCCGTGAGCTGCGGGAGGGTGAGATCGACTCGCGCTGGGCCGAATTCGACTTCGGGGATTGGGACGGGCTGGTGGCCGGCGACGTTCCCGCCGAGGCGCTGCGCGACTTCCACCGCGATCCGCTGCGGCACGGCCCGCCCGGTGCCGAACCGTGGTCGGGATTCACGGCCCGGGTACGTTCGGCGGTTGCCGACCTGCTCCCGGAGGCCGGCGCCGACCCGGTGCTCGTCGTCACGCACGGCGGACCCGTCCGGACCGTCCTGGCGGACATCTGCGGACTCGGGTTGTCGGCGACCTGGTCGGTGCGGATCGGCTACGGCACCCGGGTGCGGGTGTGGGTGCAGGACAGTGACGCAGGGCTGTGGGGAGAGGTCCTGGAGCTCACCCAGCCATGATCGGCCGCCGCCTCATCCTCGCCGTCCAGTTCCTCACCCGCCTGCCGACCCCGCAGATCCGTGACTTCCGGGACGAGGACCTGACCCGGTCGGCCGTGTTCCATCCGCTCGTCGGGCTCATCATCGGAGTGCTCCTCGCCGCACCGCTGTGGGTGCTGGCGGACCGGCCGTGGCTGGCCGCCGTCCTCGCCCTCCTGGCCTGGGTGTGGGTGACCGGGGCGCTGCATCTGGACGGACTCGCCGACGTCGCTGACGGACTCGGGGCGGCGCACCGTGACCCGAGCCGGTTCCTCGAGGTGCTCAAGGACCCGCACACCGGAGCCTTCGCTGTCGTCATCCTCGTCGTCCAACTGCTCCTCAAACTCGTCCTGCTCGCCGAGCTCGTCGGCACCCGCTGGTGGCTCGGGATCATCCTTGTGCCCGCATGGGCGCGGTGGGGGACGCTGTGGTGGAGCCGGCGACTGTCCCCGATCGCCCAGGCCGGGATGGCCGAACGGTTCAGTTGGCGACTGAGTATGCGTGCCGTGACCGGGTGGGCGATCGTGCTGACCGTCGTGAGCGTGGCAACCCCACCCCTGCTTGTGGCGGTGCTCCTCGTGCCGGTGATCAGCGCATACTGGCGACGCCGCCTCGGCGGGATCTCCGGTGACTGCCTCGGAGCGAGTGTCGAGGTGCTCGAGACGTTGCTGCTCCTGGCGCTCGTCCTCGGAGCGCACCTGGCCGCGCACGTCGACGTGCTCGGCCGGCTCGGCCCGCTCGGTTAGGCGCGGGTGTTCTGCAGCGTCTCGGTCAGCGCGTCGAGGACGGAGACATCCTCGATCGTGCCCGGGATCGTCGGGGTCTTGCCGTCGGCGATCTCCCGCATCGTCTTGCGCAGGATCTTGCCCGACCGAGTCTTCGGCAGGGCCGGGACGATGTCGACCTGACGCAGCGCCGCCACCGCGCCCACCTCGCTGCGGACCCGCTGGACGAGTTCGCTGACGATCCGCTCACCGTCCTGCTCGGCGTCGATGCCGCCCTTGAGGACGACCAGCCCGCGGGGGATCTGTCCCTTGAAGTCGTCCGCGACACCGATGACGGCGCATTCGGCGACCGCCGGGTGACCCGCGAGGGCGGCCTCGATCGAGCCGGTCGAGAGCCGGTGGCCGGCGACGTTGAGCACGTCGTCGGTGCGGCCCATGACGAACAGGTATCCGTCCTCGTCCTGCATGCCGCCGTCACCGGTGAGGTAGTAGCCCTCGAAGGCATTCAGATAGCCGGACAGGTAGCGTTCGTCGTCCTGCCAGAGCGTCGGCAGGGTGCCCGGCGGCATCGGCAGTTTGATGCAGATCGCACCCTCCTGCCCGGCCGGCACCCGGTTGCCCTGCTCGTCGAGGACCTGGACGTCGAAGCCGGGGACCGCGACCGAGGGAGACCCGGGCTTGATCGGCATCGGCTCCAAGCCGCGCAGATTGGCCACGATCGGCCAGCCCGTCTCGGTCTGCCACCAGTTGTCGATGACCGGCAGCCCGAGCCGCTCGGTCGCCCACTCCCACGTGTCCGGGTCGAGACGTTCACCGGCGAGGAAGAGCGTCTGCAGCGACGACAGGTCGTACTGCTTCATCAACTCGCCGTCCGGGTCCTCCTTCTTGATCGCCCGGTAGGCCGTCGGTGCGGTGAACATCGCGGTGATGCCGTACTCGCTGATGAGTCGGAAGAACGCGCCCGCGTCGGGAGTGCCGACCGGCTTGCCCTCGTACAGGACCGTTGTCGCACCGGTCAGGAGCGGCGCATACACGATGTAGGAGTGCCCGACCACCCAGCCGACATCGGAGGCGGTGAACCAGACATCGCCGGGGTTGATCCCGAAGATGTTCGGCAGCGACCAGCGCAGCGCGACCGCGTGCCCACCGTTGTCGCGGACGATGCCCTTCGGCCGGCCCGTCGTGCCCGAGGTGTAGAGGATGTAGAGCGGGTCGGTCGCGGCGACCTCGACCGGCGCGGTCGGCTGGGCCGCGTCGCCGGCCATCAGGTCGACCCAGTCCAGGTCCCGCTCACCCATCTGCGCCTCGGCCTGCGGCCGCTGGACGATGATGCACTTCTCCGGCTTGTGGCTGCTGCGCTCGATCGCCTCGTCGAGGAACGGTTTGTATGCGACCACGCGGCTCGGCTCGATGCCGCAACTGGCCGAGACGATCACCTTCGGTGCCGCGTCCTCGATCCGGGCGGAGAGTTCAGCCGGGGCGAACCCGCCGAAGACGACCGAGTGGATCGCACCGAGCCGGGCGCTGGCGAGCATGGCGATCATCGCCTCCGGGATCATCGGCATGTAGATGACGACCCGGTCGCCCTTCGTCACACCGAGACTCCGCAGGACCCCGGCGAAGCGGCTCACCTGATCGAGCAGTTCGCTGTAGGTGAAGGCGGCCTTGCTGCCGGAGACCGGACTGTCGTAGTAGACCGCGACCTGATCCCCGCGCCCTGCCTCGACATGGCGGTCCAGGGCGTTGTAGCAGGTGTTGAGCGTGGCCCCGGTGAACCACCGGTAGAAGGGCGGATTGCTGTCGTCCAGCACCGTCGTCGGAGGGGTGATCCAGTCGATGGCGTTCGCCGCCTCCCCCCAGAACGCGTCCGGGTCCTCGATCGACTGACGATATGCCGCTGCGTACGCTCCGTTGCCCATACATTCCATGATTCACCCTTGCAGGCGCGCTCCGGAAGCCAGGGTGTCGCCTCGGTCCGTGGGCGGTGGGTGAGCGGCGACGAGCGGCGTGGTCGTGGCGCATATGGAAAACCCCCGGTCGCAAGCTCCCGGGGGTATCCATGTGGCGGAGGATGGGGGATTTGAACCCCCGAGGGTTTTATCCCAACACGATTTCCAATCGTGCGCACTAGGCCACTATGCGAATCCTCCAACGGAGGAGATTACCCGAGCCACCGCATACCGGCGAAATCCCGGGCAGCCAGGGCGCACGCCGGAAGCCCGTCCGGGCGTGAGGAACCCGGGTGTGCGCCAGTAATAGTTGGTGCGGCGGCGGGTAAGTGGCGCGGGAGCGGGGAGGTGGCGCGGGTCAGCCGCGCTGCGAGGGGACCGGCGGCCCGATCCACAGCAGGACCGCCGTCGTCGCGGTCACAGCGACGACCCCGGTGACGACGGCGAGGGCCGGGCGGGCGATGGCCCAGGCAACGACCCGTTCGGGCAGGGACTGCGGTGTCTCCCTGCCTCGGCCGAGTCGCCAGTCGTCGGCGTCGAGCAGACCCTGGCGTTCGATCCGGTGCTCGGCCCACACCGTCAGGAACGGTGGCACTGCGGCGGCGAGGGCGAGGGCCGCGGTGCGCAGCGGCCAACGCTGGTTGACCCAGACCGCGAGCGTGACGAGGACATAACCGAGGAAGACCACCCCGTGGGCCAGGCCGAAGACCTTCACCCCGAGATCGGTCGTCTTCGTGACGTACTTGAGGACCATGCCGAGGATGAGCAGGGCCCACGTGACCATCTCGGCGAAGGCGAACCGGCGGAACAGGGCGCGAGGAGTCATGCCGACCATCCTGAACGGCCGATCGCCCCGGACCAAATTAGGGGACCGGCCCGCGCCCGCCTAGACTGGCCGACGGCACCCCGCGTGGTGGTACCTCACTGAACCCCCCCAGGGCAGGAATGCAGCAAGGGCAGGTGAGCTCTTCCAGGTACGCGGGGTGTCCTGTGTCCAGGTACGCGGGGTGTCCTGTGTCTCTCCCCAGAGAGCCCGGGGTCAGTGCGTGCCGCAGATCCCGCCGCCACAGCCTCCGCTGCCACAGCCGCACCCGCCACCTGCGCCGGCCTCGGCACCGACTCCGGCACCGACCTCGGCATCGGATCCTCCGCCGCCGCACCCGCAGCCGCCACCGCAGCCACCGCCGACCGGTTCCGGCCGGTTGCCCTGGTCCTCCCACGCATACCGGACCGCCTTGAGGATCGACTCGACCCCCTGCGCTCCGGACACGCCGTACTTCTGGTCGAGGACGAAGGTCGGGACCGAGGTAATGCCGATCTGGCCCGCGAGAGCGAGGTCGGTCCGGACCTCCTGGCCGAAGTCGTCGGAGTCGAGCACCTGCCGGATGCCGTCCTCCTCGAGGCCGGCATCGACACCGAGACGCACGAGAGTCTCCGGGTCGCCGATCGAGGCACCCTCCGTGTACCAGCCGCGCATGAGCCGGTCGAGGAACTCCCGCTCGCGCCCGACCGACCGGGCGTAGTGGTGCAACCGGTGTGCCGCATACGAATTGCCGCCGACCGCAAGGTCCCACCGGAAGTCGAGCCCGACCTCGGCCGCCTGCTCGGCCATCTGCCGGTGGGTCTCCTCCATCTGCTCCAGGCTCACGCCGTACTTGTCGGCGACGCGCTGGACGTTGGAGCCCTCGATGACGTCGGGTGCGTTGCGGTCGAGTTGGAACGAGTGCCACACGACGTCGACCTCGTCGCCGTGCTCGAACTGCTCGAGCGCGAGGTCGAGTTGGCGGCGGCCGAGGTGGCAGAAGGGGCAGAGGAAGTCGGACCAGACATCAATACGCACCCCTCCAGCCTAGACGCGGTGTTCGAGGGCGACGGACCGCACGCGCTGCAGGCCCCACCACAGGCATGTCATCGCGAGCAGGATGCCGGTGAGGAGGACCTGACCCGTGGGCAGGCGGGATGCGGCGGCAGCGAGCCCACCCACCGCGGCGGCGGCGACGATCGCTTGCCGGGCCACCCAGAACGCCATCGCCTGCGGACCGGCCCCCGGCAGGAACGCCGAGACCGGCGCGCCGCCCCGGAACGCCGACGCCGTTGTCGTGCCGGTGACGATGAGGATCATCAGGGCGATCCAGCCGACCGTCCCCAGGAGGTATGCGTCACGCACCCCGTCCAGCCACCCCACCAGGGCGGTGGTCAGCACGGCGGAGCCGCCGCAGAGCAGGAGCGGGACGGCGAGGTGGGCGAGCGCCTCGGTCCGGAACGAGAGTCCGAGCAGGGGAGGGGTGCCGGCGTTGTCGCCCTGGAGGCGCAGCCCCTCGGCCGTCGTCGAGAACCCGAGGTGGAGTGCGAGTCCGGCCAGCAGGGCGACGACGACCGGGACGGCGGGTTGCAGGAGCGACCAGGTCAGGCCGGCGGCGGCGAGCACCGTCACGGCGGTGCCGATCGCGCCCGAGCCGGGCGCCCGGCGCAGCCCGAGCAGGTCGCGTCGGACGATGACGCCCCACCTGGACGCCCACCGCGGCCCGGGGCGCAGCCGCCGGTGACGGGCGCGGGTCACCGGGGTGGCGACCTCCAGACGCAACGCCCGCAGGTCGCCGAGGAGAACAGCGCCACCCATTCGGGTGGCCCGGGAGGACTGGGTGCGCAGGTCCTCGAGCCGCAACTGCCGCAGCGCCTCCCGTGGCCGCCACACCGGTGGCACGAGGCCGGGGATGCCGAGGGACACCTGCCCGGCGAGGGCGACGAGGAGCAGGACGAGTCCGATGACGGCCGTGCCGAGCGCGCCGACGAGGAGCCAGCCCGGATCGCCGACCCGCGCGAACCAGGCACCGCCGCCGATGACGGCCCCGACCATCGCCGCACCGGTGCCGGCCAGGGTCGCCGCCATGACCCACCACCGGCGCAGCGTGATCGCCCGGTCGAGCGGTCCGGGCACGACGAGGTCGATCCACGGCAACGGCGGCAGCACCGGACCGCGGACCCGCCCGGCCCGCCAGGCGGCGACGAGGGCGAGTGTGATGATCGTCGTGACGGTCAGGGCTCCCGGCCAGGACAGCACAGCCGCCCGCAGCCACTGCGGGTCCTGGGTCGTGAAGAACGCGTGGGCGACCGAGACCCCGTAGGTGATGAGGAGCAGGGCCGCGACATACAGCGCGTAGAGGACCTTGCGCAGCGAGTCGTCCCGGCCGCCGTCGACGACGTGCTGGACGTCCGCGACGATGGCGCGCTCGTTGGCGTTCACGTCGGCTCTGCCGGGATCAGCGTGACGACCTGGTCGGCGACGGCCTCGGTCAGGGTCGGGTCGTGGGAGGCCATGACGACCGTGGTGCCGGCGTCGACCCGGTCGCGGATGAGTCGGCCGAGCAGCGCCCGCTTGTCGGTGTCGAGCCGCTGCTCGGGCTCGTCGAGGATGAGCAGCCGGCTCGGCCGGAACAGCGTCAACGCGAGGCGGAACAACTGCCCCTGCCCGGAGGACAGTTCGTGCGGGAACCGCTGCGCGAGGTGACCGATCTCGAGTGCGGCGAGCCCGGCGTCGACGCGCTCCGGGCAGGTCTGCGGATCCCGCCCCCAGGAGGCATCGATGAGGGTCAGGTGGTCGGCGAGGGTCAGATCCCGGTATGCGGTGGGAGCCCCGAGCAGGGCAGCCACCGCGGCCCGGGTGCGCGGGTTGCGCTCGTCGACCGGCTCGCCGTCGATCGTCGCCGTCCCGGTCGTCGGGTCCAGCAGTCCGGCGAGGATCCGCAGCAGGGTCGTCTTGCCGGAGCCGTTGACTCCGCGGATGACGGCGCAGCGGCCTGACTCCACCGCCAGGCTGACCGGGGCCAACAGGGTCGTCGGTCCGAGGACCTTGGACACGCCGTCGGCGGCAATTCGCATGCGGGACAGTCTGACAGACCATCCCGACAGGGCCATCTGACAGGATCGCGGTATGAACTTCGACGTCGATGAGGTCCTCGGCCGGCTGACGATCGAGGAGAAGGCGGCGTTGACGATCGGGCTGGGGAGCTGGCAGGTGGCCCCGATCGAACGGTTGGGGATCCCCGGCCTGACGATGACGGACGGCCCGCACGGGGTGCGCAAGCAGGCCCGACTCGTCGACCCGTCCGCGTCCGGCACGCTGTCGGCGACCTGCTTCCCGACCGCATCGCTGCTCGGGGCGACATGGGACCGGGACCTGCTCGAGGAGGTCGGCGCCGCGCTCGCCCGGGAGGCCCGTGCCGCCGAGGTGGACATCCTCCTCGGCCCTGGGGTCAACATCAAGCGGACTCCGTTGTGCGGTCGCAACTTCGAGTATCTGAGCGAGGACCCGATGCTCTCGGGAGAGCTGGGGGCCGCATACATCCGTGGCCTCCAGGGTGGCGGGGTGGACGCCTGTGTGAAGCACTTCGCCGCGAACAACCAGGAGCATCGCCGCTATTCGGTCAACGCGATCATCGACGAGCGGGCGCTTCGGGAGATCTATCTGCCGGCCTTCAAGGCCGCCGTCGACGCGGGTGCGGCGACGGTGATGAGCGCCTACAACCGGGTGGGTGGGACGTATGCGACCGAGCACCTCGGTCTGCTCACCCACCTGCTGCGGGGCGAATGGGGCTTCGACGGGGCGGTGATCTCCGACTGGGGTGCCGTCAACGACCGGATCGCCTCCCTCGCCGCCGGAATGGACCTGCAGATGCCCGAGGACGGCGGGGACCGGGTCCCCGAGACCGTCGCGGCGGTCCGTGCCGGCCGGCTCCCGATCGAGCATCTGGACCGGGCGGCGCGCGCCGTCCTGGGTCTGATCCGGCGGGCCGACGAGCGGCGTCGTGACGCGACCGCGGAGCAGGGGGCGGGCAGCTTCGACCCGGAGGAGCAGCACCGGACCGCCGCCCGGGTCGCCGCCGCCGGCATGGTGCTGCTGCGCAACGAACCGGTGGACGGGACCCCGGTGCTGCCGCTGCCGGCCGGGCCGGGAGCACCACGACGGATCGCCGTCATCGGCGCGTTCGCCAGCGAGCCGCGGTTCCAGGGCTCGGGCAGTTCCCGGGTCGTGCCGACGAATGTGACGACACTGCGGGCCGAGCTGCGCAAGCGGCTGCCGGACAGCATCGTCCGCTACGTCCCCGGATATCGCCGCCACGACGACCAGGACAGCCCGACGCTGCGCCAGATCGCGGCCACGGAGGCCGCCGAGGCCGACATCGCCATCGTCGCGGTCGGGCTGCCCGAGTCGGCCGAGACCGAGGGGATCGACCGCCGCAGCCTGGACCTGCCCTCCCCGCATGACGCGCTCGTGCGCGCCGTGGTGCGCGCCAACCCCCGCACCGCCGTGGTCGTCGTCTCGGGCGCGCCGGTGGCCCTGCCGTGGCGGGAGGAGGTGCCCGCGATCGTGCAGGCCTATCTCGGGGGGCAGGCCGCGGGTGCGGCGATCGCCGACGTCGTGTGCGGACGGGCCGACCCGGGCGGACGGCTCGCCGAGACGTTCCCGATCGCGTTGGTGGACAACCCGGTTCACGCCATGCCGTTCGGGCCACGCCAGGTCGAGTACCGCGAATCCGTCTATGTCGGCTATCGCTGGTACGACACCGCGGACGTGCCCGTCGCATACCCCTTCGGACATGGACTGTCGTTCACGACCTTCGACTGGACCGAGCCCCACCTCAGCCATGACCGCATCAGCGCCGCGGACCTCGCCGCAGGTGGGCTCGTGGCGTCGGTGACGGTGACGAACACCGGCGAGCGGGCCGGATCCGACGTCGTCCAGGTGTATGTGGAACGCACCTCTCCCGGGATCTTCCGACCGCGACGCACCCTGGCCGGGTTCGCCAAGGTCCATCTGGAGCCGGGTGAGTCGACCCGGGTCACCGTCCCGGTCGACAGCGCGGGCCTGCGGACCTGGGACGTCTCGGGCGGGAGTTTCGTCATCGAGGACGGTTCCTGGAAGGTGCACCTGTCCCGATCGCTGATCGACGTGGTGACCACGCACGAGGTGGAGACCGTCGACGGAGCGGCACCGCACACGGCGTCGGACTGCCGCGCCTACCACGCGCCGGCGGCCGACTACGTGTTCTCCCGCCGGGTCTTCGAGGAACTCCTCGACGCCGACCTGCCCGACAACGTCGCCGACCGTCCCGGGGAGTACACCGAGAACACCCCTGTCGCGGACCTGCTCTCGAGCCGTTCCGGCCGACGGTTGCGGGAGCTCATCGCGACCGCGATCCGTCGCGACTCGAGCGGGGACGGCACGGTGTTCGCCGGGGACCCGCGTGAGGTGGCGCTCGAGGTCGTGCCGCGGGTGACGATGCAGGCGGGACTGACCCCCGAGACGGTGCAGACGATCGTCGATGCCGTCAATGGCGACTGGCGGGCCGCGCTGCGTGACGGCGGCCAGGTGGTGCGGGCCCTGACTGGGCCGCGCCGGGAACGGGTCTGGCGGCGGCTGCGCGGCCGGTGAGCGGCTCGGACCGAGCGGTTGGAACCCGTCCGTCGACGGGGACGTCGAAGTGCCATGGATACGAGGAGAATCATCACCCACGTCCGAGGGGCCTTGGTCATCGGCGCGTTGGGGATGGTCACCGTGCTCGGAGGCTGTGGGGGAGCAGGTGGAGGGGCAGCGGCCACCACACCGACCGAAGCCGCCGCCACGGCAGCGGCCGCGGTGCACACCCGACTGGCCGAGGCTCTTGCCGAGGTGAATCCCCGGCTGTCCCGTCAGATCACCGCCGCGACGTCGGACCTGAATGAGGTCTCGGTGCCCGGGATGCTCCAGGGGTGGGAGGTCTTCGAGATCGTCCGCATCGACAACCCACACATCCCGACCTCCATCGTGGCGATCGATGGCGCGGACCGGGCGGTTGTGCTCTCCGGACATCCGGAGCGCTTCGCCACCCTCACCGAGGGAGGTGTGCAGGTCGACACCCCCGAAGCGGCACTTGACCTGGTCGGCTTCTTCCTGCGCACCACCCGGGACACGTCGCGGCTGGTCTACCCGATCGCGACCGTCGACGACCTGAGGTGGCCGACCCGACTCAACGCTGATCAGACCTCCATCAAGGAGGACGCGATCGCCCGACTGCGGGAGCAGATCGCCTCGCCGTCGACGACGGAGACATCGTCGGGGTGGACCATCACGTCCTGGACCGGCGACCAGGACACCGTGGTCCGCCACGAGACCACGGTCAGTAAGGATGGCGCCGTCACCGATGCCGCGACGACGATCGCGGAGGGGTTGCCGTTGCAGCGCGCCCTCGGCGGCTGAGGACAGACCGGAGCACAGCCCGACCGGTCGTCCACAGCTCGGGTGCGCACCGCATACCTCCTGTCGGGGGCGGCGGCTAGTCTGGCGAACGTGACCCAAGCCCTCTACCGCCGCTACCGCCCGGAGACCTTCGCCGACGTCATCGGTCAGGAGCATGTCACCGCGCCGCTGCAGCAGGCGCTGCGCACCGGGCGGGTCAACCATGCCTACCTGTTCAGCGGTCCGCGCGGGTGCGGCAAGACGACCAGTGCGCGCATCCTGGCCCGCTGCCTGAACTGTGACCAGGGACCGACCGACAACCCGTGCGGGACGTGCGAGTCGTGTGTGGCCCTGGCGCGCGGCGGGGCGGGCATGGTCGATGTCGTCGAGATCGACGCCGCCTCCCACGGTGGTGTCGACGATGCGCGCGAGTTGCGGGAGCGGGCCTCCTACGGGCCGGCGCAGAGCCGCTACAAGATCTACATCATCGACGAGGCCCACATGGTCACCACCCAGGGCTTCAACGCGCTGCTCAAGATCGTCGAGGAGCCGCCGGAGCACGTGAAGTTCGTCTTCGCGACGACGGAGCCGGAGAAGGTCATCGGCACGATCCGCTCCCGGACCCACCACTACCCGTTCCGGCTCGTGCCGCCGGCGCAACTGCATACCTATCTGGAGTCGTTGTGCCAGTCCGAGGGCGTCGCCGTCGAGCCGGGGGTGCTCTCGTTCGTCGTGCGCGCCGGTGGGGGATCGGTGCGGGACTCGCTCTCGGTGCTTGACCAGCTCATCGCCGGGTCGGGACCGGAGGGACTCACCTATGAAGGGGCCGCGGCGCTGCTCGGCTTCACCGACGCCGAGCTGCTCGATGCGACGGTGACCGCGATCGGGCACGGTGACGCGGCCGAGGCCTTCGCCCAGGTCGACAAGGTCATTGAGACCGGTCTCGATCCGCGCCGCTTCGTCGAGGATCTCCTGGAACGGCTGCGGGACCTGATCATCTGTGCCGCCGTCCCCGACGGCGTGGAGGCGGTGCTGCGCGGGGTGCCGACCGACCAGATCGAGCGGATGCGGGTCCAGGCCGGGGCCTTCGGACCGGGCGGGTTGTCGCGGGCGGCCGACATCGTCAACGCAGGCCTGAGCGACATGACCGGCGCGACCGCACCCCGCCTGCAATTGGAGCTCATCATCGCCCGGCTGCTCCTGCCCGGAGCCGCCGGCCCGCAGGGGTATGCCGCCCGCCTCGACCGACTCGAACGGCGCCTCGACCTGGCGGCGGCGCACCCGTCCCCGACCGGGGGTGGTGCCTCCGGTCCGGCACCGTCCCGTCCGGCACAGCCCGGTCCGATGCCCCCCGGTTCGACGGCCCCTGCGCCATCGCCTTCGGCGCCACAGTCCGCGCCGACCCAGCCCCCGCCGACCCAGTCCGTTGCAGCCCCGTCCGCAACTCCGGCGGCGGAGCCATCCGCTGCGCCGTCTGCCGCCCAATCGCCGGCGCAGCCGGAGGCCGGTCCGACGCACGCCCCGCCGGTCCACGCTGCACCGGCAGCGCCCACACCGACTCCACCCGCGCCGGCGGAACCGGTCCAGCCGACCCAATCGAGCCAACCGACCGCCGGCGGGCTCGACCAGGCCGCGATCATCCGGGCCTGGCCGGATGTCGTCGACTGGCTCGCCCGCAACAAGCGGGTGACGTGGGCGTTCGTCTCTGAGAACGCCCAGCCGCTCTCGTTCGACGGGTCCCGGCTCGTGCTCGCGATCACCACCGAGGGGCTGACCGAGACCTTCCGCCGCGGTGCCCACCACGCCTTCGTCCAGGAGGCGTTCATGGAGGTCCTCGGCATCGACATCCGCGTCGAGGGGGTGGCCGCCGGCGACGCCCCGGACGCCGGCCGCTCCGGCGGCCCGGTC
>DUPF01000262.1 GCA_012838445.1 Intrasporangiaceae bacterium
CTGAGTGGGACATGCTGTCAGGTGCCGCGGCCCGGGATCCCAAGGCCTTTAGCAGTAGGGAAATAGAAGGAATGTCAGAAGCATCTGCCCCGAAGAGGGTGACCCGCCGTACCATCGCCAAGGGCGCTGCGTGGACCGTCCCCGCAGTCGTCGTGGCTGCACCCGCTGCATCCGCTGCTTCATCCCCGCCCGAGCCCATCGTCCCGACCTTCCAGGAAGGCTCATTCTGCAAGCACAGCAGTGGCGGGTCAGGCTGTGACTACCACACGGTGATCTGCTTCAAGAACACGACTAGTGAGAACATCACGCTCACTCTGGGCAACATGGTGCGGGACGGCGATTCTGAGACTCGGCCGGGAACATTCTCGGTCGGCGGCGCGGAGGTAACCACGTACGAGGTCCCGGCTGGCCAGGAGTGTTGCCTGTATGTGGACGGCGGGCGCTTCAGCGATTGCACCAACGTAAAGGTGAGGCAGTACTTCTCCTATGCCTATGGGATGGAGACAATCAACACATCTGTGTACGGGCCAGAGAATATCTCGCAAGGCAGCACACCGTGTGGCACCACCCCTGTGGAGGATGAGCCCGGCGGGAACCCGCCTCATGCTACTTCCGGGCCTTCCCCTGTGTGTCAGGCCGTCTAGCCAGGCAACAGACGACGCAAGGAACGTAGGCTCGGGTCGGCTTCAGAAGGGTCGGATTTCCGTCCCACGTGGAAGCCGACGCAGAGTTGAAGTTGGGCCCGCGGTCGGCGCTAGTCTGACGGGGTGCCGATCCGACTGCCCCGGGGCCTGCGCCCGGACCGGGTCAAGGCCGCGATGCGATCGCCGGCGGCCGCGCCCCTGCGCCTCGCATACAGCGGGCTGACCGCCGCCGACCTCGCGCTGGTCCGCGTGCTCGATGCACGTCGCGGGCCGGAGCGCACCTCGGCGGATCGCGCGGAGGTGGCCGAGCGGGTGACCGTCGCGGTCAAGACATTCGAGCGGCCGGCGATGATCCGCCGGTTCGTCCGGTCGGTGCGGAGGGTGTTCGACGGGCGGATCGTCGTCGCTGACGACTCACGCCTGCCGTGGACGAGCCGCGATCGGCGGGTCGACGTCATCGCCCTGCCGTTCAACTCCGGTGTGACCGTCGGGCGCAACACCGCGCTCGCTGCGGTCGAGACCGACTACGTCTTCATCAGCGACGACGACATCGTCTTCACGGCTCTGACCGACCTTGCCGTGCTGATGGACTACCTCGACCACAATCCCGAGGTGGACCTGGTCGGGGTCACGCTGGTCGACCTGCCGGTGCGCAAGCTCGTGGACCGCGCGTCCAGCCCACTCCTTCCAGGCTCAGGGGCGCCACGCATACCCCTTGGGACGGTCATCGACGACCAGGTCGTCGTCGGGAAGGTGGCCCAGGTATATCTCGCGCGCACCGAGCGGCTGCGGCTGGTCGGGTGGGACGAGAACCTGCGGATGGTCGACCACCGGGACTTCTTCTCCCGGGCGAGCGGGATGCTCGTCAGCGTCCAGCACAACGGTGTCCTTGCCTACCACGCCCAGACACCCTTCGACGCCCACTACGCCCGCTATCGCGAGGACGTGCAGGCCGACTTCGCCTATCTCGC
>DUPF01000263.1 GCA_012838445.1 Intrasporangiaceae bacterium
GCTGCTTGATGTCCTGCCAGCCCAGCGAGAGCCACAGTTCCCGCTGCTGCATCCCCTGCCGCAGGTCGCCGACGGCGCGGCGGAAGGTCTGCGAGTCGTTGACGATCTCCGCGCGCACGCTCTCGTCTGGGAGGGTGGCCGACGAGGGGTCGGTTCCCGCCGGGTCTGTTCCCGCACTGTCGGGAGGGGACTGGTCCTGCACGAGGGCAGCGTACTAGAGGCCGGACAGACACCCTCTGTGCAACTTGTTGCAGAGAGGGTGTCGCAGGCGTACCGTCACCCTCGACGCGACAGAACCGGCACCGTGCTGGCGAAAGGACGACCGATGGCTCTCCCCCCCGTTCTCTCCGGCCCCCTGGCAGTACCCGTGGTGGGCTCGCCCATGTTCATCTACTCCGGCCCCGAACTCGTGGCGGCCCAGTGTCAGGCCGGCGTGATCGGCGCGTTCCCCTCGCTCAACGCCCGCCCCCAGGCGGCACTGGGGGAGTGGCTGCGGCAGATCTCCGAGAGCAACGCCGCGTTCGCCGAGGCCAACCCGGACCGCTATGTGGCCCCGTTCGCGGTGAACCTCATCGTCCACCGTTCCAACGACCGGCTCGAGCAGGACCTGGCGACGGTCGTCGAGCACGAGGTACCCATCGTCATCACCTCGCTCGGCGCGCGAGAGGAGGTCAACGAGGCGGTCCACTCGTATGGCGGGATCGTCCTGCACGACGTGATCAACGACGCGTTCGCCCGCAAGGCGATCAGCAAGGGCGCCGACGGCCTGATCGCCGTGGCCGCCGGCGCCGGCGGCCACGCGGGGACCCAGTCGCCGTTCGCGCTGGTCCAGGAGATCCGAGAGTGGTTCGACGGGCCGCTGCTGCTCTCCGGCGCGATCGCCCACGGCCGCTCCGTCCTCGCCGCGCGGGCCGCGGGCGCCGACCTGGCCTACGTCGGCTCGGCGTTCCTCGCCACCGAGGAGTCCCGGGCGATGGCGGGCTACAAGCAGATGATCGTCGACAGCTCCGCCGCCGACATCGTCTACAGCAACCTCTTCACCGGCGTCCACGGCAACTACCTGCGGGGCAGCATCGTGGCCGCCGGCCTGGACCCGGACGACCTCGCCGAGTCGGACCCGTCCGCCATGGACTTCGGGTCCGGGGGCGGCTCCGACTCGAAGGCCTGGCGCGACATCTGGGGCGCCGGCCAGGGCGTGGGGGCGGTCAAGGAGGTCGTGTCCACGCTCGAGCTGGTCGAGCGGCTCCGGGCCGAGTACGAGCAGGCCGTCGTGGCGCTGACCGGATGTCGCTGAAGTTCGCGATCCTCACCTCGCTGACCGAACGCGCGGGTAGCGGAATCGAGCTGGCCCGGCGGTTCGACAGGTCGATCGGCTACTTCTGGCCCGCCACCCACCAGCAGATCTACCGGGAACTGGGCAGGTTGTGTGACGACGGGCTGATCCGCGAACTGCCGAGCGAGGGGCCGGTCGGTCGTGGGCAGCCGCGCAGGTTCGAGGTCACGGCTGAGGGTTCGGATTCGCTGCAGGAATGGATCAGCGAGGTCGACGATCCCGAACCCATGCGGTCGACGATCGCGGTCCGGGTCCGGGCGGCCGCTGCCACCGGGGGCGCGGGCGAGGTCCGGCAGGCGCTCGTCCATCACCGCGAGCGGCGGCTGGAGATGCTGCGCCGGTATCGCGAGATCGAGCAGCGGGACTTCGCCGGCATCGCCCCCGACGATGCCCACGCCGTTCTCCAGCACCGGGTGCTCGTTCTGGGGATCGAGGTGGAGCAGGCGTGGATCGAGTGGTGTGACCAGACCCTCGCGTCGCTGGAAGGCCTTCCGCCCCGGGGCGGTGATGACATGCTGAACCGATGACCCGACGGCGACCCCTCGACCGCGCGACCGGCGTCCTCGGCCGGATCCGCGGCGACCTCCTCGACGGCGACGTCGTCTACCTCCTCGCCCCCGCGGGCCACCCGAA
>DUPF01000288.1 GCA_012838445.1 Intrasporangiaceae bacterium
ATGACGAAAGACGGGAGTGATCTTGTGGCGATTCTTTCCAGTGTCGGCGGGGTAAAGGGTATCCGGGAACAGCTGGAGGAAGTGGCCAGCCTGGTTGAGCTGGCGCAGGAAGCCAACAGGGGAAGCGGTATTGACGCTGGGCTAGACCGCCTGTTGGGCGACTAGCAGCAATAACAACAAGCCCCAGACAAGGGGCGGAAAAGGGGACGGAATGGACGAGAAGCAGCTACGGCAGCACCTCGCAGAGACAACGGCGTACATCGAACAGCACCGGGCGCGGGTATCGCCGGGAGGCTACGTGATGCGGGACATGCCGGGAGCATCGAACGGGTTTGGACCCAAGGCACCGTTGAACGATGGGGCGGTGATCTTGGCAGACGAGGAAGGCGGCACCATTGGCCGGCTCGCCAGATACTGCCAGGAGCAGGGCACCATTCCCCGGTTCCCCCTCAAGGGGTTCTGGTGGGTTAAGGGCAGGTGCCTAGGGTTGAAGTCCGGGGATGATCTGCGGGAACTGCGGGCCGTGATTGGGCAACTCAAACTGTATGCGGCGGAAATTGTGGCGACAGAGGGAGTTGGGCCGTACCTCCGGGCTATGGCTGATATTCGTCACGTGTCGCAAGAGATGTTCCCGAATGAGCGGATGGAATGGCTCACGATGGAACAGGCGGTGAAGTTCACCGGGCGAAACCCCGAGACTATCCGTAAGTGGATTGCGGCAGGTGGGATACCGACGCTGGATGATCGTTGGGGGTTCATGGTTTCACGTGAACACCTGAACATCAGAATGGCGATTGCGTATGCGAATAGGTTAAGGGGCGCGAGAATGGCGCGGGAGAAGCGGAACAATAAGGCGGCATAATCGCAGGTAGTTATTGATAATGCGTTAGTCGGTTATTGTTAGAAGTGTAAGTTATTTGGTTTGGGTTATCCCCGGCTTGTGAGTGGACATTACTGGACATTCGCGGGCCGGGGTTTCTTATTGCCTGGAAGCGGCCTTTAGCGCGGAAGGGCATTTTAGTTAGTTAGCACAAAGACAGGTTTAGCCATTACCACCACAACAGTAGATGCGGTTCAGGAATACGTTGAGCGGGTGCTGGCAGAAGCTCCCCCGCTGGATGATGAGCGGCGAGAAAGGATTACGAGGATTTTTGCGAACACTTAGGAGGCAACGAATGTACGGACGTTCGCGTGTGTTGTCCCAGGCGGAGACGGCCCGCAAGTTGGGGGTGACGCCCCGTACTTTACGGAGATGGGTTCAGAGCGGTTATTTTCCGCACCCGTTCCGGTTGGGGCGGACGCCGTATTACTCAGAGCAGACCGTCAAGGACTGGATTGACGATCAGATCAACACGGCACACTAGCCGACATTTTAGCCAGCACAACATGAGAAGGACACTCATTAATGACTATCGCAAACGAGCGATTAAGCGCGAAAGAATTCCGGGTACACCAAGACGACTGGATACAGGCGCTAATTCTCTACCGGGACGAGAAGGGCAAAGCGTTACCCGGCAACACCCTACGGG
>DUPF01000264.1 GCA_012838445.1 Intrasporangiaceae bacterium
CCACCCCGTTGGCCTCGAGCCTCGCCCCGGCGCTGGCTCAGTGGTTCGACTGACCAGCGTCGCCGTTCGACTCCACCCCTGTCGCGGAGTCATCCGCAGCCCCCTGTGCTGCGGGAACGGTGTCGGTGGGAAGGTCGTCATTGGGAAGGTCGTCAGTGGGAACAGGGGGCGGCGGGTCCGCGACACCCGCAGGGGTACCTGACTCACCCCGCCGCGGGCGGAACACGATGAGGAATCCCGCGAGGAGGAACAGCACGCCGATGGTGATGACCGCGCCCGGGCCGGCCGTACGCCACGGGATGGAGATGTCGTAGACGTGGTCGAGGGCGACGAGCACGGCGGTCGCCAGGGCGATCAGGCCCGAGAGCACGGTGCCCCAGGAGATGGTCGTGGTCCGGTTCATGAGGTCAGATCCTTGGTCGTGAGGTGGTGGTCTCGGGTCAGCGCTTCGTCGGGTCGACGGGGGTGATGATGCGGACTTCGCCGAAGTTCACCGAGGCGCGCACCGTCAGGTCGGCATCGGCGGCATCGTCGGTGCCGAACAGGTACTCGGCGGTCGTGTTCAGTCCGTCCCGGCTCTCCGAGACCGACGACGCGCCTCGGCCGCTGAGCTCGACGGAGCCGAACTGGGCGGTTCCCACGACCCGCACGGCGAGGTCCTCGGGGATGAGGACGACCAGTTCGCCGAAGTTCATCGAGGCCCGGATCTCCGTGGTCGACGGCGGCCCGTCCAGTTCGCGCAGGTCGAGGGTCGCGTTGCCGGCGTTCCAGGAATACGTGCTCTCGATGGTCGCGCTCGTCGGGGTCCAGTGCTGCGTGCCGTTGTCGGTGCTGATGAAGGGCACCGTGGTCGCCCCCCACGTGCTCACGAGCGAGAGTGCGAGCAGGAGGGACAGCATCCCGGACAGGGTCGAACGACGGCCGAGCAGGCCGAGCAGGAGCGTGGCCAGCCCCGCAGCCGCGGTCGCTCCGATCAGGGTGAGCACGGCGGCACGTCCGCCGACCTGGTCGGCGAGCGCCAGCCCGATCCCGCCGCCGATGATCGCAGCGCCGATGACGAGGAGGAGTCCGGCGACGCCGGCCGAGCGGGCCTTCTTCGTGCCCGACTCGGAGGTGGAGGTGTATGCGGACCCGGCCCCCGCATACCCACTCGCCTGCTCGTGCGGGAAGTCCGAGCCGACCGAGGCCGTCTCCGGGCCCGACCAGACCGGCTGCGGGCCGCTCGTGGCGGACGGGGCGGTCGGTCCGCCCGCCGTCGTCGGGGTCGGCGCCGCGGGGGATGCGGGCGGGACAGCGGCGGACCCCGGGCCGGATCGGGACCGGCCGAGCAGCCACCACACGCCCACCCCGAGCGCGAGGAGGAAGAAGAAGCCGCCCACGCCGCGGCCCCCATTGCCCATCCAGGGGCCGGCGAAGAAGATGCCGATGCCGATGAAGACGAGCAGCGTCACCCCCCAGGCGTCCCCGTCCCGGATCGCCCGCTCGGCGAGGATCGTCCCCTGCTCGTCCGGCAGCAGCGCCCACGCGATGAGGTAGGCGAGGAAACCGACCCCGAACACGAACAGTGCGATCGTCGCGGCCCGGACCAGGAGCGGGTCGACGTTGAGCCGACGCGCGACCCCACCGCAGACCCCGGCGATCCACCGGTCCTCGCTGCGACGCACCCCGCTGCCGCGGAGCTGGTCGAAGAATCCATCACCGTGGCCGGCCGGCGGGGGTGGGGTGGCGGCAGGCCCGGATCCGTGCTCGTGGGGCTGGCTGTTCGTCATGACTCCATCGTCGCCCGCGCCGACCGTTGCGGCCATGAGGGTCGGCCCTGAGCGCTCCCTGAGCCGACCCCTGGGTTCGACCCGGGGAGGTGTCCTCGGTGCTCGCGATAGGTGAAGATGAGGGTATGCAGTCCGCACCCGAGCAGGAGAACCGGCTCATCCGCCCCACCGGGGGACGGATGCTCGCCGGTGTCTGCCGGGGCGTCGCCGACCATGTCGGCGCGGATGTGCGGATCGTGCGCGGGATCTTCATCGTCCTCGGCCTGGTCTCCGGCGCCGGGATCATCGCCTATCTGTTCCTGTGGGCGGTGACCCCCGTCGAGGAGAGCTCCGATGAACGGATCGATCCCGCGAAGCCCATGGGAGCGGCCGGTCCGGGGAGTGCCGCTGACGCCGAGCCGACCCCGACGGGCACCGCCATCCCCCGGGGAGCGCTGCTCCTCGCGATCGGGGTGCTCACCACCCTGTTTGGCGGACTCGCCCTGCTCCAGTCCAGCGGCGCCCAGATTCCCGCCGGACTGCTCATGCCGGTCCTGCTCGTCGCCATCGGCGCGATGGTCGCCTGGGCCCAACTCGATGCCACCCAGCGGGCCCGCTGGACCGGTCTGGACGGGTGGAGCGGGCTCGGGATAGCCCGCCTCGCCTTCGGCATCGGGGTCGTCGTCCTCGGCCTGCTCGCCTTCGTCACCCGCGGCCAGAGCGTGTCCCAGATGTGGGACGTGGCGCTGGCGACGCTGAGCATCCTCGTCGGGATCGCCGTCATCTGCCTGCCGTTCGCGGTCCGGCTCTGGCGCGGCTTCCGCGAGGAGCAGGAGACCCGGGTGCGCGAGACCGAACGCGCCGATATCGCCGCCCACCTCCACGACGGCGTCCTGCAGACCCTCGCCCTCATCCAACGCAGCGCCGACGACCCCACCCAGGTCATCCACCTCGCCCGAAAGCAGGAGCGGGAGCTGCGCACCTGGCTCTACGGCAGCAACGAGGACCCCTCGGTCACCCTCGGCGCTGCCGTCACCGCCGTCGCCGCCGAGGTCGAGGACCTGCACGGGGTGCCCGTCGACGTCGTCGTCACCGGCGACCGTGCCCTCGACGACGGCGGCACTGCGCTCGTGCGCGCCCTGCGGGAGGCCCTGCTCAACGCCGTCCGGCACGGTTCGCCACCGGTGTCGGCCTATGTCGAGATCGGTCCGGGCGCCGTCGAGGCGTTCGTGCGCGACCATGGCGCCGGATTCGACGTCGACGCCGTCCCCACCGACCGGCTCGGGGTCCGCGAGTCGATCTTCGGGCGGATGAGCCGCCACGGCGGCACCGCGCAGATCCGCCGCCGCGAACCGGGCACCGAGGTCATCCTCACCATGCCGCACGCCCAGGGCGCCACCGGTGGACCAGCACCCACCCGACCACCGACCCCCGCAAACTCCCGCGAGCCGGGTGCGCACCGCATACCCGATGCGGCGGAGCCGGCCACCTCCGAAGGAGAGATCATCCGATGACTGTCCGTGTCGTCGTCGTCGACGACCACCACATGTTCCGCACCGGGGTGCGGACCGAACTACTCGAGGCCGCACCGGGATTCATCGAGTTCGTTGGTGAGGGGGCCAACGTCGAGGATGCCGTCGCCGCCATCCGGCGGGAGGAGCCGGACGTCGTCCTGCTCGACGTGCACCTGCCCGGCGGCACCGGCAACGGTGGGGTCGATGTGATCCACGGCTGCGCCGGGGTGGAAACTGCCGCCGGCGCACCGGTGCGATTCCTCGCGCTGTCCGTCTCCGACGCCGCCGAGGACGTCATCGCCGTCATCCGCGCCGGGGCCCGCGGGTATGTCACCAAGACGATCAGCGCGACCGACCTGGCCTCCGCGATCCGGCGGGTCGCCGACGGGGACGCGGTGTTCAGTCCCCGCCTGGCCGGGTTCGTCCTCGATGCATTCGGGGTCGCCGCGGGGGAGATCGCCGAGGTCGACGAGGAACTGGACCGGCTCTCCGCCCGGGAGCGGGAGGTGATGCGGCTCATCGCGCGCGGCTACCAGTACAAGGAGGTCGCCAAGGAACTGTTCATCTCGATCAAGACCGTCGAGACGCACGTGTCCTCCGTGCTGCGCAAACTCCAGCTGTCCTCCCGGCACGAACTGACCGCCTGGGCGATGGGACGCCGACTCATCTGACGACCGGACTGTGATGCCCGGAGTCGGGATCGGTGACCCGTGCGGTTAGCCTGAATCGCATGGCTCTGCTCAAGAACATCCTCCTCGTCACCCACTTCCTCGGCCTCGCCGCGCTCATCGGTGGCTGGATCGCCACCCGGATGGGCTCGGCCGCGCTGCCGCTCGTCGTCTGGGGTGCCCGGATCCAGCTCCTCACCGGTCTGCTGCTCGTCGGCATCATCGAGATGGCTGACCTCGGCGCCCTCAACCACATGAAGATCGGCGTCAAACTCCTCGTCACCATCGCCGCCGTCGGTGCCGCCGAGGTCGCCGCCGCCAAGGCCCGCAGGAACGAACCGAACTCCACCCTCGTCGACGCCGCCGGCGCGCTCGGGGTCCTCAACGTCCTCGTCGCGACGCTGTGGAAGGTCTACAGCTGAGGCGAGTTCACGCATACCGCACCGAGATTCACGACAGCGGCCGCCGACGACGCGGCGGCCGCTGTCGCTGTTCTCCGGCCGCCATAACTTCGCAATCGCGAAGTTATGGCGGCGGCGGGCCACAATGGGGTCATGACTGAACGTGCTCTTGTCGTGACCACCCACGGGGACCGCGGCGTGCTCGCCGTCGAAGCCCGCACCGCGCCCGAGCCCGGCCCCGGTGAGGTGGCCGTGACCGTCGAGGCGGTCGGGGTGAACTTCATCGACGTCTACCAGCGCGAGGGTGCCTACCCGATTCCCACCCCGTTCGTCCTCGGCTCGGAAGGGGCCGGGGTGGTTGCCGCCGTCGGCCCGCAGATCGAGGGGCTGGCGGTCGGGGACCGGGTCGCCTGGGCGATGGTCGTCGGATCCGCCGCCTCCACGGCGGTGCTGCCCGCGGACAAACTCGTGCCCGTCCCGGACGGGGTCTCGAGTGAGGACGCCGCGGCCGCGATGCTCCAGGGCATGACCGCGCACTACCTGGCTGTGGACACGTATGCGGTCCGCGCCGGCGACTTCGCCGTCGTCCACGCCGCGGCCGGCGGGGTGGGCCAGCTGCTCACGCAACTCGTCGTCTCGCGCGGCGGGCGGGTCATCGCGACCGCCGGCACCGACGAGAAGTGCGAGATCGCCCGCGGCCGTGGCGCGGAGGTGGCGCTCAACTATCGAGAGGTCGAGGACCTGGCGGCGGCGGTGCGCGAGGCCACCGGTGGCCGCGGCGTCGATGTCGTCTATGACGGGGTGGGGGCCTCGACGTTCGAGGCCTCGCTGGCGTCGCTGCGTCCGCGCGGGGTGCTCGCGCTCTACGGCGCGGCCAGCGGCCCGGTGCCGCCGCTCGATCCGCAGCGACTCAACGCGGCCGGCTCGGTCTATCTGACCCGGCCGAGCCTGGCGCACTACATCCTCACCCGGGAGGAGTTGCTGTGGCGGGCCGGTGAGGTCCTCGCTGCGGTCGCGGACGGCTCGCTGGAGTTGGCGATCGGCGGGCGCTACCCGCTCGACGAGGCGGCCGCGGCCTACGAGGCGCTGGAGTCACGGGCCAGCACCGGCAAGTTGCTCCTCATCCCCTGACCATCCCCTGACCGGGGCAGGGGCCGTCAGGGGTTGAGGGAGATCACGCCGAACTGCTCGCCGAGCCGACCCTCGCCGAGCCCGAAGCGGCCGGCGACATCGCGTCCCCACCGGCGCAGCACCTGCTCGAGGTCGGCGCGGTGCCCGGTCTGTGAGGAATGCTCCAGGAGGGCGGCGACCTTGCGCTCGAAGGTGGCGGTGATGTCGACCGCGTGGGTCGGGTGCGGGTGCGCCATCAACCAGATCTCGCCGACCTTCCATGGGTGCAGCCCCTCGTCGATGAGTTCCGGCCACGCGAACGGGTTCTCCGCGGCCGGATAGCAGGCCCGCAGCGTCGCCTCCCCTGCGGCGAGGTGGTCCGGGTGGGAGGCGTGCGGCCGCTCGTACCAGCGTTCCGGACTCTGGCAGAGGATCCGTTGCGGGCGCACGTCCCGGATGACGCGGACGATGTCGTGCTGCAACTCGAAGGTCGGCTCCAGCCAACCGTCCCGGTACCCGTCGAGGAAGCGGACATCACTGACCCCGAGATGCGCCGCCGCGGCGCGTTGCTCCGACTCCCGCAACGCCGCCATCCCCGCCGAGTCGGCGTCCGGCAGTCCGCCCTGCTCACCACGGGTGACGACGAGGAGAGTCACCTCGATCCCGGCATCGCTCCACGTCGCCATCGTCCCGCTGCAGCCGAAGTCGGCATCGTCGGGATGGGCGCCGATGACGAGGGCACGCTCGATCGTCGAGTCATCTCTGGGTCGGCTCATCAGGCGATCGTATGCGTCCCGCGCCTCCTCGTGGCCGCCGCACCGCCATGGGAGGGCTGGTCGCCCACCCGGTTCGATGTAAGAACGCCCGGAATTCCGGGCGTTCTTACATCGAACCGGGTGGGCGACCAGCCCTCCCATGG
>DUPF01000265.1 GCA_012838445.1 Intrasporangiaceae bacterium
GGTGCGGGCGCGACCGGAGGCGCTGCCGACTGCTGACGCGCCCCGCCGCCGCCCTGCACCGTCCCGAGAGCCATGTCGTCGTTGCGCTTCTTGGGGCTGCCCCCGTCGAACCCGGCCGCGATGACGGTGACCCGGACCTCGTCCCCGAGGGCGTCGTCGATGACGGCACCGAAGATGATGTTGGCCTCCGGGTGGGCCGCCTCCTGGACGAGGCGGGCGGCCTCGTTGATCTCGAACAGCCCGAGGTCACTGCCACCCTGGATCGAGAGCAGGACCCCGTGCGCACCGTCGATGCTCGCCTCGAGCAGCGGGCTGGAGATTGCCAGTTCGGAGGCCTGGACGGCCCGGTCCTCGCCGCGGGCCGACCCGATGCCCATGAGCGCCGAGCCGGCGCCCTGCATGACCGACTTGACGTCGGCGAAGTCGAGGTTGATCAGGCCCGGGGTGGTGATCAGGTCGGTGATGCCCTGGACACCGGAGAGCAGCACCTGGTCGGCGCTGTGGAAGGCGTCCAGGACGCTGACCGCGCGGTCGCTGATCGACAGCAACCGGTCGTTGGGGATGACGATGAGGGTGTCGACCTCCTCGCGCAGCTCGGCGATGCCGGACTCGGCCTGGTTGGCCCGGCGGCGTCCCTCGAAGGTGAACGGCCGGGTGACCACGCCGATGGTCAGGGCGCCGAGGGAGCGGGCGATCTTGGCGACCACGGGTGCGCCGCCGGTGCCGGTGCCGCCACCCTCACCGGCGGTGACGAAGACCATGTCGGCCCCGCGAAGCACCTCCTCGATCTCCTCGGAGTGATCCTCGGCGGCCTTGCGTCCCACCTCGGGGTCGGCACCGGCCCCCAGTCCTCGGGTCAGTTCGCGGCCGACGTCGAGTTTGACGTCGGCGTCACTCATGAGCAGTGCCTGGGCGTCGGTGTTGATCGCGATGAACTCGACGCCCTTGAGGCCGACCTCGATCATCCGGTTAATGGCGTTGACGCCGCCACCGCCGATGCCGACGACCTTGATGACGGCGAGGTAGTTCTGGGGAGTTGCCACGGGCGGGGCCTTTCCGAAGGTTAAACGTTAACTTTAGGGTTAGAGTTGTTGCTCATTCCTGTCGACACGACGCTATGCCGCGTCCGGACGCAGAGCAACGTTGGACGCGCGCGTGTCGCCAACTTCGCCGGACTGATCCCCCCGTTGGAGTCACTTCTGTCACACCAGCCCCACCGGAGTGGTCGCCGGGCCCGCCCGAGCCGGTCAGCTCACCCTCCCCTGGTCGCCGGACTGCGCGGCGCACTGACATCGATGTGCTCCGCCTCGGTCTGCAACAGCGCCGCCGCCACCTGAGCCTTGAGCTCGGCGTCCGCGGCGCCGCCCCAGACGATCGTGCGCTCCCCGAGGGTCAAGGTGACCAGGTCCGCGCTGGAGACGGTCACCTGCGTGACCTGGTCCGCGAGCGTGGACGGGAGCGCGGAGACCACTGCCCAGGCGGCCTGATAGGCCTGCGCCGTGGCGCCGGCGGAGCCGGCCGTCACGAACATCGGCAGATCCTCGGGCGCCTCGGCGACGGTCTCGACGACGACGCCCTCTTCGTCGACGAGTGCGACCCGACCGGAGCCCTGCCGCACCCCCAGGACCGGCTCTCGGGGCGTCACCGCGATCGTCACCGTGTGCGGCCAGGACCGGGAGACGACGACATCCTTGACGACCGGGACCTCGCGCACCGCGGCTGCCATCGCCGAAGTGTCAACCTCAACCAGAGGTTGAGAGATACGCGGGTCCGCTGCGGCGAGGATGTGCGGCTCCCACTTCGCCTCGACCCCGGTCACCTTCGCCTGCTCGACGAGCAACAAGTCACTGCGCCACAGCACCCACCACGCCCCGACCGACGCGGCGGCCAGCAGCACCGTCGCGAGGAGGAGCTTCCAGGTGCGGCGGCGACGCGCGGAGAGGCGATGCTCGAAGCGCTCCTGCGCCGAGGCCCGGGGGCGATCGGTGGCTGTCGATCGTCGCCGCGCCGGCCGGCGCACATCGGTGGTCATATCTCCCCCTCGGGTCCGCGGGCGGTGCTGTTCGGGACGGCCGCAGCCGATGCGGTCTCGAGCCCCGTGGCGATCCGGGGGGCCAGCACCGTGACATCGCCGGCCCCGATCGTCATGACGACGTCCCCGGGACGCGCCACGGCCAGGACCGTGTCGACGGCGGCATCGAAGGACTCCGGACGGTGCACGACCCCCTCCCCCATCACGGCCCGCAACGGGCCGGCGATCAGCTCGCTGCTCACCCCGTCGATCGGGTCCTCCCGGGCCGGATAGATGTCGAGGAGGACCACCTCGTCGGCTCCCGACAGGCCGTCCGCGAACCCGTCGGCGAAGTCCCTCGTGCGGGAGAACAGGTGCGGCTGGAAGACGACGATGAGGCGACCACCACGGCGTCCAGCGACCTCGGCCCCGGTGCGCACCGCCGCAGTGACCTTCGGGGCGTTGTGGGCGTAGTCGTCGACGACCCGGACCCCGGCGTGTTCACCGTGGGACTCGAACCGGCGGGCCGCGCCGGTGAAGCCCGCGAGCCCGGCCAGCGCCACCTCCGGTGCGAGGCCGCAGCCGGCGGTGAGTGCGGCATACGCACCTGCGGCGTTCTCGAGGTTGTGCCGCCCGGGGACCGGAACGACGAGGTCGAGCCGGGCTCCGTCCGCGGTCAGGACCGCCCGCCCGCCCTGCTCGGTCGCCGTCGGCTCGCCGAGCCGGACGTCGGCCCCTGGATCGAACCCGTAGGTGCGCACCACCCGACCGGTGCTGCGCGCATACTCGGCCAGCTCGGCCGCGCCGGGATCGTCGAGACAGGCGACGAGCAGCCCTGCCGGGGCCATCGAGTCGACGAAGCGGCGGTATGCGGCGCGCACCCCGGCGAAATCCCCGTAGTGGTCGAGGTGGTCGGGTTGGACGTTGGTCACCACCGCGACATCTGGCCGGTAGACGACGAACGAGCCGTCGCTCTCGTCGGCCTCGACGACGAAGTCCGGTCCCGATCCCAGGGCGGCGTTGCCGCCCACTTGCGGGATGTCCGCGCCGGAGGCGAACGTCGGATCTGCGCAGGCTGCGGTGAGCGCGACGACGAGCATCGACGTCGTCGTCGACTTGCCGTTCGCGCCGGCGACGGCGACGACCCGCCGGTCCCCGGCGAGGGCCGCCAGCCCCTGGGACCGGTGCAGGATACGGGCCCCCGCCGCCCGGGCGGCGACGAGTTCGACGTTGTCCTCCCGGATCGCGGAGGAGACGACGACCGTGTCGGCCCCGGCGACCTGCTCGGGGGCGTGGCCGATGTGGACCCGGGCACCGGCCGCCCGGAGGGCCTGCACGGTCGGTGAGTCCCGGACGTCGGATCCGCTGACGGCGACCCCCGAGGCGAGCATGAGCCGGGCGACCGCGGACATGCCGGCACCCCCGATGGCGATGAAGTGCACGCGGCCCAGGTCACCCGCGTCGGGCACCGGTGCGGTGAAGTCGAATCCCGCGGCCGTCACGAACGTTCACCCGCGGCGCGTTCGACGAGGTCGGCGAGCCGGGCGTGCCCGTCCCGGACCCCGACGGCTGCGGCAGCCGCCGCCATCCGCTCGATGCGGGCCGGGTCCATGGCCAGCGGCAGGACCTCGTCGATGACCCACTCCGGCGTCGCGGCGGCGTCCTCGACGATCTCGGCACCCCCGGCCGCGGCGACGTCGGCGGCGTTGAAGCGCTGCTCACCGTTGCCGATCGGCAACGGCACGAACACCGCCGGGGCTCCGACGGCGCTCAGTTCGCAGACCATGTTCGCCCCGGCCCGGGCGACGACGAGGTCGGCGGCCGCGAGGCACAGGTCCATCCGGTCGGCGTACTCGAGGACGACATACCGGCCCGGCCCGGTGGGCGCGTCCGGGGTGAACTCCTTGCCGCGGCCGGTCACGTGGATGACCTGCAGACCGGTCTCGACGAGTCGGTGCGCGGCCCCGGCGAAGGCGACATTGAGCCGTTGGGCGCCCAGGCTGCCGCCAGTGACGAGCACGGTCGGCAGACCCGGATCGACACCGAGGGCCGCAGCGGCCTCGGTGCGGCGCGCGGCCCGGTCGAGGGTGCGGATCTCCTCCCGCAGCGGCATCCCGACCACCGTCGCGTGCGGCAGCGGGGTCGAGGCGAAGGTGATGCCGACATGGGGGGTCAGGCGGGCACCGAGCCGGTTGGCCAGCCCGGGACGGGCGTTCTGCTCGTGGATGACGATCGGCACGCGCAGCCGTCGGGCCGCCAGATAGGCCGGGGTGCTGACATACCCGCCGAACCCGACGACCACCTCCGCGGCGCTGGAGCGGATCGCCTCCGCCGCCGTGTCGACCGCGGACTTCAGCCGCCCCGGGAGTCGGAGCAGATCGGCGTTCGGGCGCCGCGGCATCGGCACCTTCGGGATCGGCGTCAGCTCATAGCCGCGGGCCGGGACGAGGTCGGCCTCCAGCCCGGTCTCGGTCCCGAGGATCACCGTCGTCAGCCCGGGGTGCCGCTCCCGCAGGGTGTCGGCGAGGGCGAGCAGGGGCGAGACGTGTCCGGCGGTGCCACCGCCGGCGAGGACGACCGAACGCACTGCGGCTCACCGCTCCCGGCGCAACCGGTGGCGCACCGTGCTCGGGATGAGCCGGCGCCGCGGTCGGGACGCGAGCTCGGCGGCGCAGGCCGGCTCGTGCCGGGCGAAGGAGATGAGCACCCCGAGGGCCGCCATCGTCGTGATGAGCGAGGACCCGCCGGAGGACACCAGCGGCAGGTTGACGCCGATGACCGGCACCATGCCGATGACCGAGCCGATGTTGATCATCGCCTGGACGACGATCCACCCCATGATCCCGGCCGTGGCCAGCCGGACGAACAGGTCGTCGCTGGTGACGACCAGCCGGTAGCAGGCGTAGGCGATGAGCAGGAAGAGCGTAATCACCAGGAGGGTGCCGGCCAGGCCGAGCTCCTCACCGATGATGGCGAAGATGAAGTCGTTGTGCGGCTCCGAGAGCCACAACCACTTCTCCCGGCTGCCGCCGAGGCCCAGGCCGACCCAGCCCCCGTCGGCCAGTGCATACCGGCCGTGGATCGGTTGCCGGGCCATACCGTAGGGGTTGGTGTCCCGCCCGAGCCAGACGTCGAACCGGCCCAGCCGGTTGGGGCTGTAGATGACCATCGCGACCGCGACGGCGAGGAACGTCACCCCGGCGAAGCCGAAGTATCTGGCGGGGACCCCGGCCGCCCAGAGCACCGCCCCGACGACCGTGCCGAGGATGAGGACGGTGCCGAGATCCTCGCCGTAGAGGACCAACCCGATCGAGACCGCGGCGAACGGCACGAGGTAGGGCACGACGACGTGACGGAACTGGCCGATGACGTGACGTTTGGCGGCGAGGATGGCCGCCCCGAGCAGGGCCAGCGCGAGTTTGACGACCTCGCTCGGCTGGGCCTGCATCCCGGCGACCTCGATCCAGTTGCAGTTGCCGGCGACGCATTTGCCGATCGGGCTGAACACCAGCCCCTGCAGGGCGATCGCGGCGAGCATGATCGGCAGCGCCAGCCGCTTCCACACCGAGGGTTTGAGCCGCACCGCGATGAGGATCGCGATCGTGCCGAGGACCGCGAAGATGAGTTGGTTGCGGAAGACGGTGTAGGAGGACTTCGTGTTGGCCAGGGAGACGACCGAGGACGCCGACAGGACCATGATCAGCCCGAAGCCGACGAGGACGGTCGTCGCCCCGATGAGGAGGTAGTACGTCATCGTCGGGGTCTGCACCCGCTCCAGCCAGGTGCCCAGACCGCGCACCGCCCCCGACACTCGGTCGGTGCGGTTGGTGACCCGTTGGCGCACCGACTCGCGCATCGACGCCGGTCCCCGCGGCGGTGCGGTCGTGCTCACGAGTCCCCCCTGCGCTCGGCCAGACGCTGCACGGCGGCGGCGAAGGCATCACCACGGGCGGCGTAGTTGGGGAACATGTCCATCGAGGCGGCCGCGGGCGCCAGGAGGACGACGTCGCCCGGCTGGGCAGCGTCCAGAGCCTGGGCAACGACACGGTCCATGACCCCAGTGTCGGCCTCCGCGACGTCGATCACGGGGACCTTGGGCGCGTGTCGCGCAAGTGCCTGCGCGATCTCGGCCCGGTCGGCGCCGATGAGGATCACGGCACGCAGCCGGTCGGCGCTGTCCCGGACGAGGTCCTCGACCGCTGCCCCCTTGAGCAGTCCGCCGGCGATCCACACGACGTGCTCGTAGCCGAGGACCGAGGCCCGGGCGGCGTGCGGGTTGGTCGCCTTGGAGTCGTCGACGAAGCGGACGCCCCCGATGGTCGCGACGTCGGCGATCCGGTGCGGTTCGGGGGTGAAGGCCCGCAGCCCGTCGCGCACCGCGGCCGGGGGGACGCCGGCGGCCCGGGCCAGCGCGGCGGCGGCGAGTGCGTTCTGCACCAGGTGCGGTGGTGGGGTCGTCGCGCCGGCGATGTCGCCGAGGGTCCCGAGTTCGGCGGCGGAGCGGGCCCGGTCGGTGACGAAGGCCCGGTCGGCGAGCACGTCGTCGACGACGCCGACCATGGACGGGGCGGGCACGCCGAGGGTGAACCCGATCGCCCGGGCCCCCTCGATGACGTCCGCCTCGCGGACGAGGTCCTCGGTCGCCGGGTCGTCGACGTTGTAGACGCAGGCGATCCGGGTGCGTTCGTACACCTTGCCCTTGGCGGCGCGGTACTCGGCGAACCCACCGTGCCAATCGAGGTGGTCCGGAGCGAGGTTCAGGCAGGCCGAGGCGAGCGGGGAGATCGAGTCCGACCAGTGCAGTTGGAAGCTGGACAACTCGACGGCGATGACGTCGAAGGGCTCGGGATGCAGGACCGCCTCGAGGATCGGGGTGCCGACGTTGCCGGCACTCGTGGCGCGCAGTCCGGCCGCCCGGAGCATCGAGGTGAGCATCTGCACGGTGGTCGTCTTGCCGTTCGTGCCGGTCAGGGTCAGCCAGGGAGCCGCTCCGGCGGGCCGCAGCCGCCAGGCCAGCTCGACCTCCCCCCAGATGGGTATGCCGTGCTCGCCGGCCGCGCGCAGCACCGGTTGGTCGGGACGCCAGCCGGGCGAGGTGACGACGAGGTCGATCGGCTCGGGCGGCAGGGCGCCGGCGTGCTCCGGACCGATCCGCACGTCGACACCGAGGATGTCGAGAACCCGCATCCGCTCCATGAGGTTCGGGCTGCTCGCCGGGTCGGCGCCGTCGACGAGGATGACCCGGGCGCCCCGTTCCACGAGCGCGTCGGCGGCGGCGAAGCCGCTCACTCCCCCGCCGGTGACGAGGACGGTCAGGCCGGCCGGGTCGAGGGGGTCGGCTCCGTCCGGGTGGACCTCGAGGAGCCGGCTAGGCGCCACCGACGACCCACTCCGCGTAGAACAGGCCGAGCCCGAGGGCGACGAAGAGGCCCGACATGATCCAGAACCGGATGACGATGGTCACCTCGGCCCAGCCGAGCAGTTCGAAGTGGTGCTGCAGCGGCGCCATCCGGAACACCCGTTTCCGGGTCGTCTTGTAGGAGGCGACCTGGATGATGACCGACAGGGTGATCATGACGAACAGACCACCGAGGATGACGATGAGCAGTTCGGTGCGGGTCGTGATCGCCAGACCCGCGAGGGCACCGCCGAGGGCGAGGGAACCGGTGTCGCCCATGAAGATCTTCGCCGGGGAGGCGTTCCACCACAGGAACCCGAAGCAGGCCCCCATCCCGGCTGCGGCGACCACGGCCAGGTCCCGGGAGTCGCGCACCTCGTAACAGTTGATGCCCGGGGTGATCTGGCAGTTCTGGTTGCCCTGCCAGATGCCGATGAGGACGAAGGCGGCGAAGACCATCGTCGAGGCCCCGGTGGCCAGCCCGTCCAGCCCGTCGGTCAGGTTCACCCCGTTGGAGGTGCCGGCGACGATGATGTTGGCCCAGATGACGAACAGGACGACCCCGAGGATCGGTCCGGCGAAGGCCAGGTCGAGACCGGTGTCCCGCACGAAGGAGATGTGGGTCGAGGCCGGGGTGCGCCACCGGTCGTTGGGGAACTGCAGGGCGAGGACGGCGAAGATCGTTGCGACAAGCACCTGCCCGAAGAGTTTCTCGGCCGAGCGCAGACCGAGGCTGCGCTGCTTGCTGATCTTGATGAAGTCGTCGAGGAAGCCGACCAGGCCGAGCCCGGACATCAGGAACAGCACGAGGAAGGCGCTCATCGTCGGCGGGGTCCACGTGAGGAGGTGGGCCACCGCATACGCGGTCACCGACGCGAGGATGATGACTGCGCCACCCATCGTCGGGGTGCCCCGTTTGGTGTGGTGCGAGGTCGGTCCGTCGTCGCGGATGAACTGGCCGTAGCCGCGCCGGACGAGGAACTTGATGAACATCGGGGTCCCGAAGAGCCCGACGAGGAGGGAGAACACGGCCGCGATCAGGACGGCGAGCATGCGACTCCTTCAGGGTCGTCCGGGTCGGTGGCGGGGTCGGGCGGGAAGCTGTTGGGCGGCGCCTCGGCGATCCGGTCGCCGAGGTGCCGCAGCCCGGCGTCGCGGCTGGATTTGAACAGGACGACGTCGCCGCAGCGAAGTTCGTCCATCAGCAGATCGTATGCGGCGCTCGCGTGCGGGACGACTCGGCACCTCTCCCCGAGGTGGCCGACCCACGCGGCGAGTGCCTCTCCTGCCGCGCCGACGCAGACGAGCAGGTCGACGCCGGTGTCGATCGCATACCGGCCGGTGGCGGCGTGTTCGGCGTCGGAGTCCGGGCCGAGTTCGAGCATCGTGCCGAGGACCGCGATGGAGCGTCCGCCGCGGCCCATGACGGCGAGCGCGTCGAGGGCGGCGCGCATCGAGTCCGGGTTGGCGTTGTAGGCGTCGTTGACGACGGTGACCCCGTCGGGGTGTTCGGTGACCTCCATCCGCCACCGGCTGATCGGGGTCGCGTCGGCCAGGGCGGTGACGATGTCCTCCGGCGCCACACCGGCGGCGCGGGCGGCGGCGAACCCGGCCAGAGCGTTGCCGACATGGTGGATCCCGTGCAGCGGCAACGTCACCGGCCAGGTGGAGGTGCCGTCGGTGATGGTGAAACTCGGCCGGGACGCGGCGTCGAGGGTGACGTCGACGGCCCGGATGTCGGCGCCGGGATCCCCTGCGGCGCTGACCGTGACGACCTGGGCGCGGGTGCGGGTGGCCATGGCGGCGACCGCCGGGTCGTCGTGGTTGAGCACGGCGGTGCCGTCTGGGCCGAGCGCTTCGACGAGCTCCCCCTTGGCTTCGGCGATCACCTCGCGGGAGCCGAACTCGCCGAGGTGGGCGGCCCCGACGTTGAGGACGACGGCGATGTCGGGCGGGGCGATCCGGGTCAGGTAGGCGATGTGGCCGATGCCGCGCGAGCCCATCTCGGCGACGAGGAAGCGCGTCTCCGGGGTGATCCGGGCGACGGTGAGCGGGACTCCGACCTCGGAGTTGTACGACCCCTGGGGGGCGACCGTCGGTCCGGCTGCACTCAGGACCTGTCCGAGCAGATCCTTCGTCGAGGTCTTGCCCGATGACCCGGTGATCGCGATGGTCGTCAGATCCGTTGCGGCGTCGACGATTCCGCGGGCGAGCTCGGCGAATCCGTCCTGGATGTCGGGCACGACGATGCAGGCGACCCCGGTGACCGGGCGGGTGGTCAGGGCGGCGACGGCGCCGGCGGCCAGGGCCTCGGGGATGTAGTCGTGTCCGTCGGCGTGCTCCCCGATCCGCGCGACGTACAGGCCTCCGGGTCCGCACTCGCGGGAGTCGGTGACGACGGGGCCGTCGATGATGAGCTGCTCGGCCGCAGCGGCAGTGATGCCGGACAGCTCCCCGGAGCAGGCGCGGGCGAGGTGGGCGAGGGACAGCGGGATCATCGGTGCCCCCCGGCGTGCCGGTCGAGGGCTGCGGCCAGTTCGTTCCGGTCGTCGAAGGGGTGGATGACCCCGTCGATCTCCTGACCGGTCTCGTGCCCCTTGCCGACGACGGCGACGACCGCCGATCGCCCTGCCGCCCAGGCGATCCCGGCGGCCCGGTCGATCGCGTCCCGGCGTCCGGCGACCTCCTCGACCCGGGCGCCGGTGGCCGCCTCGCGGGCCCCGTCCAGCACGGCGGCACGGATCGCTGCCGGGTCCTCCCCCCGTGGGTTGTCGTCGGTGACGATGACGACGTCTGCACCGGCTGCGGCCCGGCCCATGCCGGCCCGCTTCCCGACATCGCGGCCCCCACCGGCCCCGAGGACGACGATGAGCTGTCCGACCCCGGGTCCGCGCAGGGCCGCCACCGCCGCGGCCACGGCGTCCGGGGTGTGGGCGTAGTCGACGATGCCGAGCGGAGCGTCCGGGGCGTCGATGATGACGCGCTCCATCCGACCGGGGACGTGCGGGTCGGTCAGCACCGCCTGCTGCACCTCGCCCGCCGGGTGCCCGAGCGTGAGCAGCGTCGCTGCGGCCATGGCGGTGTTCATGATGTTGAAGTCCCCGGGCAGCGCCGACCGCAGCCGCAGCCGCACCCCGTCCGGTCCGGTGAGGGTGAAGTCGCCCGGGTCCTCCGCACGGATGACGGTGAAGTCGGGGGCCGCCCCGTCCCCGGCCGGCGCGTCGCTGCCGATCGTGACGACGGGCACGCTCGCCGCGTCGGCCAGACGCCTGCCCCACGCGTCGTCGACACAGATGATGCCGCGTTCGGCCCGCTCCGGGGTGAACAGCGAGGCCTTCGCGGCGAAGTAGTCCTCCATGTCGGCGTGGAAGTCGAGGTGGTCCTGACTGAGGTTGGTGAACAGGGCCACGTCGTAGCGCACCCCGTCCACCCGGTGCAGGGCCAGCGCATGGCTGGAGACCTCCATGACACAGTCCGTGACGCCGCGTTCCGCCATGACGGCCAGGAGCCGGTGCAGGTCGCAGGACTCCGGCGTGGTGCGGGCGCTGGGGATCCGCTCGGTGCCGATCCGGGTCTCGACGGTGCCGATCAGACCCACCTCGCGCGCCATGGCGGTCAGGGCGGATGCGAGCAGGTATGCGGTGGTCGTCTTGCCGTTGGTCCCGGTGATCCCGATCATCCGAGCCGACCGGGAACCGGTGTGGTAGACGTGTGCGGCCACGGCCCCGAGGACAGCCCGGGGCTCAGGGACGATGATGAGCGGCACGTCGCTCGCGCCGGTCGCGATGAGGTCCCGGCCGGCCGGATCGGTGAGCACCGCCACCGCACCGGTGGCGACGGCACTGGCCGCGAAGCGGGCCCCGTGGGTATTGGCGCCCGGGAGCGCCGCATACAGATCCCCGGGCCGGACCGCTCTGGAGTCGAGGGTCACTCCGTGGACGAGCACGTCATCGGGCGAGGTGTCGCTGACGACCTGACCGGCGGCGACCTGCGCGCACTCGGTCAGGGTCGCTCCGGCAGTCGATGGGTGCAGGCTCGACACAGCAGACCATTATCCCGGGAACGGGGACCTGGTCATGGGATGTACTCCGCGCCGAGCACCCGCGGGTCGTCCTTGGCCGGGGGCCCGTCCAGGGTGATCTGCATCGGCTCGGCCTCGACATCGGTCGGCGGGATCCCCAGTTCGGCGAGGGAGAACGTCGCGATGTCCTTGAAGATCGGTGCGGCGATGAGGCCACCGTAGAAGAGGATGCTCGGCTTCTCGACGATGACGGTGACGACGATCTGGGGGTCGTCGGCGGGGACCATGCCGATGAAGCTCGCGGTCTTGCCCGAGTACCTGCCGAGCCGGTCGTCGTAACGTTCCGCGGTGCCCGTCTTGCCCGCGATCCGGTATCCGGGGATCTGGGCCAGGGTCGTGCTGCCCTGGTCGGAGACAGCACCTTCGAGCATCTGCATGACCTGATCGGCCACCCGCTCGTCGACGACGCGGGTCCGCTTCGGCTTCTCGGCCGGGACCATGACGCCGTCCTCACCCTCGACCGCCTTGATGAGCGTCGGCTGGACCCGCACGCCCCCGTTGGCGATCGTCTGGAACGCGCTGCTGCTCTGCACCGAGGTGACCGACATGCCCTGGCCGTACATGACGGTGTAGCGCTGCGAACCGCTCATCCGGTCGGCCTTGGTGACCAGCCCCGGGGACTCGTTCGGGAACTCGACGCCGGTCTTCGACCCCATCCCGAACTTGCGGAACCAGCCCTCGAGGACCTCGGGCTCCATCCGTTCGCCGATGAGGATGGTCCCGATGTTGCTCGACTTGGACAGCACCCCTCCGGCGGTGAGGAACAGTGTCGGGTGGTCCGAGGAGTCCTTGAACCGTTGGTCCGCGCGCGGCAGTCGGTTGGGGACGACGACCGGCTGGTCCGGGGTGACGACACCCTCCTGCAGCGCCGCGGCCATGGTGATGATCTTGTTCGTCGACCCCGGCTCGATGATCTGCGAGAACGCCAGGTTGTCCAGGGAGCCCTTGACCGACCCGATCCGGTTCGGGTCGTAGGACGGGTAGGACGCCACGGCGAGCAACTCGCCGGTCCGGGCGTGCTGGACCAGCGCCGTGCCCGACTGGCCACCGACCCGTTTGATGCCCTGCGCGAGGGCGTTCTGGGCATACCACTGGATCGCGGAGTTGATCGTCAACTCGACCTTGCGGCCGTTGCGGGCCGGTTCGACCACCTGGCGACCGCTCGGGATGATCCGCCCGTTCGGTGAGGTCTCGTACTTCGCCGAGCCGTTCGTGCCCTGGAGGACCTCGTCGAGCATGAGCTCCACACCGCCCCCGGCGGTGCCGTCGGCGTAGGTCCAGCCGACGAGGGAGGCCGCTGTCGTGGACTGCGGATAGTCGCGTTCGGCGGTCCGCTCACTGTAGATGCCGGGGATCCCGAGGGCACTGATCCGGCGCCACGTCGGGACACTGACGTTCTTGGCGATGATCCGGTAGCGGGCCGTGCCGGTCAGTTCCTGGCGGAGTTTGCTCTGCGACATGCCGAGCAGCGGGGCGAGATCCTGCACCGCCCCGTCGACACCGACCGTGGTCCGCACCCCGTCGACCCTGCGCTTGTACTCCGGCACGGCGGTCTGGTCGACCGTGACGATGCGCCGTTCGATGCTCTGGGCCAGGATGACACCCTCGCTGTCGACGATCTGGCCGCGCAGCGCGGGCAGCACCTCGGTGCGGTTGCGCTGATCGAGGGCCTCGGCAGCGACCGCGGCCGCGTCCAGGCCCTGGATGCGGACGAGTTGGCCGGCGAAGAGCGAGAAGACGACCACGGTCATCACCAGGATCGCGCGCACCCGGCGACGGGAGTTGATCGGGGTGTGCTTGCGGCGCCGGGCCGGTGGCCGCACCCGGGCCGGGCGGGCCGCGGGCCTGCGTGCAGGTCTGGGAGCGGCCTTGCGTGCGGGGTCGTTGCGCGGGGTGGTCCGGCCGGTCGCGGACGACTTCGGGGCTGCCGCAGACGACTTCGGAGCAGACGTGCGGGCGGCAGGCGTGCGTGGAGCGGCCTGGCGCGGCGAACGCGGCTGGGCGCTACCCTGCCGCGGAC
>DUPF01000266.1 GCA_012838445.1 Intrasporangiaceae bacterium
GGCGGGCGACGCGGCCGACGCGGGGCTCGCAGGAGCGACGCCTGAGGGCCAAGCGGCTGCGGGCCCAGATCAAACGGGGCCGCTCCGGCGACTGGGACTGAGCGGCGGGAATCTGTGACCGGGCCCATTCGTTGACCCTGATTCAGAAGGACCTGACTCACTGCCATCGGGGCCATTGCCGCCCCAACCCACCAGCCAGCCCGGAAGGAGGCCGCACCATGGCGCGCAAGAAGCGCATCGAGATCGAGGCCGACGACGGCACCCTGTCGACCTATCGGTACCACGAGAACGGTGATGGACTCGTCGAGGAGAACGCCACCGTCGACCCCAGCGCCCGCATCGGCCCCGGAGCCTATGTGGACCGGGGCGCCCGGATCGCCCGGTGGGCGCGCGTCGGCGAAGGTGCCTGGATCGACGAGGACGCCGAGTTGCTGCCGAACAGCGTCATCGGCTCCGCTGCCCATGTCGGCCGTGGCGCAGTCATCGGACAGGGCGCCTCGATCGGCGCCCGGGCCAAGATCGGCGCCGGAGCCCGGATCGTCGACGGCGCCCGCATCGAGGCCGACACCTATGTGCCCGCCGGCACCGTGGCCCGTCGGGGCCGCACGGGGCGTCAGGCCGCCTGAGGAGATCCTCGGGGGCCCCTGGCCCCGTCATCATGGTTGTGCCGTCCGCGTCTTCTACGACGCGGACGGCACAACCTTTATCCGACTGCGCACTCAGCCGGCGGCGGGGGCGTCCTCGGCGCGGGGAAAGGCTCCGGTGACGATCTCGCGGCCCTCGTCGGCCCACTGGGTGGTGCCGCCCATGACCGAGTAGGCCTCCACCCCGGCACGACGCAGTACGTTCGCCATCGACTGGCTGCGGTTGCCCGTGGCGCAGATGACGTAGACCGGCTCGTCCGTGGGGAGCTCGCCGGCCCGGTCGGCGACCTGGTACATCGGCATGAGGATCGCACCGGGGACGTGGCCGGCGCGGTATTCCATCGGCTCGCGGACGTCGACGACGCTGCGCCCCTCGGCGTGCGCGGTGACGAAGTCGGCCTGGGAGACCTCGAGCGGCTTGGCGTCGAGTTCACGCAGCGCGGCCATCTTCTCGTGGACCTCGGTCATGTCGATCGCCTTGACCTGGGTGATGACGTCCTCCAGGGCAGCGGCCGGCAGCGCACCGGGCTGGTTGAAGACGAGCACACCCTCGCGGAAGGCCATCAGCGTCGGGATCGAGGTGATGCTCGCGGCACCGGCGAGCTCACGCTCGGCCTCGGTGTCGACCTTGCCGAAGACCACGTCGGGGTGCTGCTCCGAGGCAGCCTCGTAGATCGGCGCGAACTGCCGGCACGGGCCGCACCACTCGGCCCAGAAGTCGACGAGGACGATCTGCTCCTCGGTGACGACCTTCTCGAAGTCGTCCTTGGTGAGGTCACGCGTGGCCATGGGGGTCCTTTCAGGATGAGCAGGGGATCAGGGGCGACCCGTCAAACATATACCCCCCAGGGTATCACTTCCCCGCCCGTTGACGGATGGTTGTGGTCACGCTTCCGCCTCAAAAGCGGTCCCGGAACCATCCGTCGACTTACGTGGTGACCGTTGACGGATGGTTGTGGTCACGCTTCGGCGCAAAAAGCGGTCCCAGAACCATCCGTCGACTCAAGGGGTCACTGTCGACGGATGGGTGTCGACCCGGTTCCGCGCCGGCCGGCGCGCCTCCAGAACCCGCTCGACGAACTTGACCACCTCCTGGGTCCACAGCACGACCGAGGCGAGCGCGAGGCATACCGCCCACTGGGTGAGGGTGAGCGGAGCGGTGCCGAAGGCCGGCTGGAGCAGCGGCAGGTGCACGACCGCGACCTGGAGGGCCAGGCCGAGCGCGGTTGCCGCCCAGAGCCAGCCGTTGACGAACAACCCGCTGAACGCGCTGCGTAACCGGGACCGGGCGCAGAACGCGTTGACGAGCTGGGCCAGGACGAGGGTGGTGAAGCCCGCCGTCCGCGCGGTCGCGACATCCCCGGTCCCGTCGATGAGGCCACCGGGCAGATAGAGATCCATCGCGAGCAGCGTCACCACTCCCATGACCAGACCGACCCACCCGATCCGCAGCCACGTCATCAGGTCGAGGATCTGATCGGTGCGGGCCCGAGGCGGGCGGCCCATGACGTCGTCGAGTTCCGGATCCACACCCATAGCCAGGGCCGGGCCGGAGTCGGTGAGCAGGTTGATCCACAGGATCTGGGTGGCGAGCAGCGGCACGAACGGCACCCCGCTCGGATGGGTCAGACCGAGCAGACTCGCAAAAAGGACTCCGAGCAGGACGGTGGTCACCTCGCCGAGGTTCGAGGAGAGCAGATAGCGCAGGAACTTCGCGATGTTGTCGTAGATGACCCGCCCCTGCCGGACCGCGGCGACGATCGTGGCGAAGTTGTCGTCGCCGAGGATCATCGTCGCCGCCTCCTTCGTCACCTCCGTCCCGGTGATCCCCATCGCGACCCCGATGTCGGCCGACTTCAGGGCCGGTGCGTCGTTGACCCCGTCCCCGGTCATGGCGACGACGCGCCCCTGCTCCTGGAGGGCGTCGACGATCCGGAGCTTGTGCTGGGGAGCCACCCGCGCGAAGACGTTCGTCCCGGCCACCGCCGCCGCGAACTCCGCGTCGTCGAGGGCATCGAGTTCCGGACCGGTGAGCACCGCCCCGTCCGCGGTCGTGATGCCCAGGTCGGCGGCGATCGCCTTGGCCGTCATCGGGTGGTCGCCGGTGATCATCACGGGCCGGATCCCGGCCCGCCGCGCATCGGCGACGGCCGCCCGCGCCTCCTCGCGCGGCGGATCGATCAGGCCGACGACACCGACGAGGATGAGGTCAGCCTCCAGGTCGGCCTCCGGATCGGGTCCGCTCCCGTCGATGGTGCGGTATGCGACGGCGAGCGTCCGATAGCCCTCTGCCGAGAGCGCTTCGATCCGGTCGGTGACCTCGGCCCGGTCCGCGTCGGTGAGCGCGACGACATCCTCACCGACGCGCTGCGCGCTGCACCGGCGGAGCAGGACGTCGGGCGCCCCCTTGGTCCAGACCCGGGTGTCGTGCCGGACCTGGTGCTCGGTGACAACCGACATCATCTTGCGTTCCGAGGTGAACGGGACCTCCTCGACCCGCGTATAGGGCTCGATCCGCTCCCGGACCCCCTCGAGCTTGTCCTGCGCGACGAGGAATGCCGCCTCGGTCGGGTCCCCGTGGATCTCCCAGTCGTCCTCCGCAGCCTGCGCATCGTGGTGCAACTCGGCATTGTTCGCGACCGCACCACCGATGAGGACGGCGCGGGCCTCGACGTGGGTGCGCTCTGCGCCGTCCGGATCGTCCGCACAGGTGAGGACCTCCGCGGAGCCGCGGGGCGCATACCCCGTCCCGGTGAGCCGGATCTGCCCGGACGCGGTCCAGATCCGCCGCAGGGTCATCTCGTTGCGGGTCAGCGTGCCGGTCTTGTCCGAGCAGATCACCGACGCGCAGCCGAGGGTCTCGACCGAGTGCAAGTCCTTCATCACCGCATTGCGGCGGGCCATTGCGCGCACCCCGACCGCGAGGACGAGGGAGAGGATCGCAACGAGCCCCTCCGGGACGGCGGCGACGGCGAGGGAGACCCCGGTGAGGAGGATCGTGACGATCCCGTCGGAGTCCTGCGGGCGGGTCATCACCCACATGACCCCCATGACGAGGAAGGCGATGACGATGACGAGCAGGCCGAGGGTGCGCGAGACGCGGGCCAGTTCGGCCTCCAGCGGTGTCGGCTCCCGCTCGGCCTCGTCGAGGAGCCGGGCGATCGAGCCCATCTCGGTCCGCATGCCGGTCGCGGTCACGACCGCACGGCCGACCCCTTCGACGACCGCGGTTCCCTTGTGCACCATGCTCGCCCGGTCACCGAGGGCACTGTCGGCGGCGACCGGCTCCGGCGTCTTCGTCGTCGCGACGGACTCCCCCGTGAGCGAGGCCTCCTGGATCTTCAACCCGGTCGCGGTGAGCAGTCGGGCGTCGGCGCCGACGGCGTCGCCCTCGCTGAGGTCGAGGATGTCACCGGGCACCAGTTCGGCGCTCGGGGTCTGCTGGAGCCGACCGTCCCGGAGCACCGAGGCGGTGGCTGCCGTCATCCGGGCCAGCGCCGCGACCGCGTCGGCGGCCTTGGCCTCCTCGACGAGCCCGATGACGGCGTTGAGGACGAGGATCGCGGCGATGACGATCGCATCGACCGGCAGACCGTCGCGGCCCTCGACGACCCACGCCGCGAGGGAGACCCCGATCGCGACGACGAGCAGATAGACGAGCGGGTCCCGGAACTGCGCCGCCACCTTGCGCCACCACGGCACCGGCGGCGCGGATCGCAACTCATTCGGTCCGTATGCGGTGCGCCGCTCCGCGACGTCCGCTGCGGTCAGTCCGTGGACCGGATCCGCACCCAGGTCGGCGAGCACCACGTCGGCGGGCACCGCATACACCTGATCGTGCGGCTGCAGCGTTGCCGACACATCGACCACCTCCACGCACCAGTCTGGCGGGTGGCCCCGGACGGTGCCGCCGGGGGTCGGGTCTTAAGCGAGTCGGGCCATGACGTCGGTCCAGCCCTGTGTGGGGTTCGTGGTGTCGGCGTCCGGGTCGGCGAGTTTGTGCTCCATGACGACGTTCGTGCCGAACGTCTCCTGGGGGTCGAAGCGGACCCGGACGAGCTCCTCGGGCCCTTCACCCGGACCGTCGGCGGACCAGTTCCACGTCATCCAGATCTCGGGGGCATCCTCGCGGCCGAGGTAGAGATAGGTGCCGCTCACCCCGAAGTCGGCTGCGGCGCTGTGGATCCGATATCTGCCACCGACCCGCGGGTCGATCTCGTAGGTCGTGTCCGGCCACATCGGCCACCACCACTCCCTGAGCCGGGCCGGGTCGAGCCACGCCTCGTGGACCGCGGCGGGTGGCGCCGGGGCGGCCTGTTCGACGCGCACGATCGGTCCCTGCAGGTCATCCCACCGCTGAAGGAGGTCATCCATGGCTCCCAGCCAACCGATGTGCGAGCGTTGTTGGCAAGGGACCTGGCGGTGCAGGTGCCGGGTCCTGGTCGTCATACTGGGGCGATGGGACGCCACCTCATCGTCTGCCGGGTCTGCCGGCAGCAGTTGAGCCCGCCGGTGCGGCTGCTCCCGGAGGTGCCGGAACGGACGCTCGCCGCGGACCACCGCACGACGGTGCCGCCGACCGTGCAACCCGGTGAGTACGCAGTCGACCCGTACCCGTTGGGGGCCACGGACGGTCGGGTCGACGAGGGCAACCCGGGCTGTCTCGTCCTCCATCCCGACGATGCCCGAGAACTCACCGTGCACCCCGATCCGGAACGCAGCGTCGGCTGTTGCGGCGAGGACGGCCTCGCCGGGCCGAACCCGTGCTGTCCGCGCTGCAGCGCAGCGGTGGCCACACTCGTCAACGACTGCTGGACCGTCCACGAGGTCCGGTTCGAGCCGGCGGCCGTCATCGTGGGCCCGGTCGAGGACCTGACCCGGCCCGGCTCCCGGACCTGGCTCAGCTGACGTCGGCGACCGTGACGGGCTACCCGCCGATGTGGGCGAGCAGGGCCGCGCGGAACTCCTCGGGACGCTCGAGGTGCGCGGAGTGGCCGACCCCGTCGAGGGCGACCTCGCGATAGGTCCCGCCGGCGGCGGCGTAGGCGTCCAGGACGTCCCGGGTCTGGGTGATCATCGGCTGCGGCGGGGCGATCTCCTCCCCCGGCCAGCCGGGGACGATGCCGTGCTTGCCGAGGGTGTTCAGGTCGAAGAACGACTCGTCCCCGACGATCGCGTCCTGCTCGCCGCGGATCCACAGGATCGGCGGTTTGCGTGCGCCGTCGACGATGCCGGAGACGTTGAAGTGCACCGGACTCATCGTGTTGAGCACCCCGCGATCACCGGCGGCGAAACCCGGCCAGGACGTCGACGGCACCGCAGTGCCCGGATAGTTGTCGTCACCGGTCGCGGTCGACAGCATCGCGGTGATCCACAGCTCCTCGTGCTCGGTGACGTAGCCGGGCGCGACATAGGAGGCGCGGTAGACATTGCGGGGACTCGTCGCGGCGTCCTCGGAGCGGTCGCCGGAGCGGAGCCGCTCGACGAACTCCGGATTGGCGCCGCCGGCCCCGGTGCCGGCCCCGTCGGCGGTGAGCAGCGACCCGTCGCGCCGGGTGCCGCCGAACCCGTAGGGCGAGACCGGGGAGATCAGCGTCAGGCTCTCGACGAGTTCGGGTCGGTCGAGGAGCAGTTGCATGACGACCCCGCCGCCCATCGACCAGCCGACGAAGTGCGCCGCCGGGATCTCCAACTCGTCCAGAACGCTCGCGACGTCGTCGGAGAAGTCCCGCAGCCCGCGGGTCGCGTCGACCGGCCGGGTCTGACTGTCCCCGAACCCGCGCAGGTCGATCGCGAGGGACCGCACCGGCAGGTCGAGCATCGTCGGCTGCCAGAACAGCGACGAGGACACGTTGCCGTGGACGAGGACGACCGGCGGCTGGTCCGGCGAGCCACCTTCCCGCTCAAGGACATTGGCGGTGTACCGGCCGGTCTCGACCTGGGAGCTGGTGATGCCGTCGAGGAGGGTCATGGCTGCCTTTCACACTGTTCTTGCGTCGGTATGCGTGGCTCAGGGGCGGGACACCGCGTGGACGGCGTCGACGACGGCCGGCAGGCCGGAACCGAGCAGGATCGTGTAGTGGTTCGTGTCGGCGACGTCGCGCACCTGCAGGCCGGGCAGTCGCCCGGTCCAGTCGGCGAGCCACTCGTCGTCGTAGAGTCCGGGGGTCTCGTCGAACAGTCCGCGCGGGCTGCGCAGCAGCAGCCGTCGCAGTCCCTGCCGCTCCTGCTCCTCGAGCGCGGCGGCATAGCCGTCCCGGCCGTCGAACTCGACGAGGTTGGTCCCGACCGCCTCGGGCAGCGCCCCGGCCCGCAGTTCACCGTCGATGGCGTGCAGGTCGGCGTCGAGATAGTCCTCGATGATGTCGTTCCAGTACGGCCCGAGTGCCGGGTGCTGCCGCCAGAACTCCCGATAGGCGGCCCGTGACTCGAACGTCATGGATAGCCGCTCCAGGGCCGGACCGAGGAGCGCCTCGGGGGGCACGTCCACCGGCGGGGGCCGCAGCGGCAGTCCACCGTCGATGAGGACGAGGGCGTGCACCCGGTCGGGGTGCCGCTCGGCGAGCCGGGTCGCGACGAAGGCCCCCATCGAGTGCCCGGCGACGACGACCCGCTCCAACCCGGCCGAGTCCAGGACCCTGGCGGCGTCGTCGGCGAGGTCGATCAACGCATACGGACCGGGCAGGTTCCGGGACCCGGACCGGCCGCGCTGGTCGATCGCGAGCAGCGGCTGGTCGAGGGCGGCGCCGAGGCCGGCGAAGGAGCGGTGGTTGGCGGTGATGCCGTGCAGACCCAGGACGGGCAGGCCGGGCGCGTCCCGGTGCCACCAGGAGCCGACGATCTCGCCACCGGGGACCGGCGCGGCGAAGGAAGTCTCATTCATCGGGCGGTCCAGCCTCCATCCATCGTGTAGCTCGCCCCGGTGACCATCGCGGCGTGCTCGTCGGCGAGCCACAGCGCGAGAGCGGCGACATCGGCCGGCTCGATGAGCCGCTTGATCGCCGGCTGGGTGAGCATGATCTTCTCGACGACCTCGTCCTCGGGGATGCCGTGGGAGCGGGCCTGGTCGGCAATCTGCTTCTCCACCAGGGGGGTTCGCACATAGCCGGGGTTGATGCAGTTGCTCGTCACCCCGTGGGCGGCGCCTTCGAGGGCAGTCACCTTGGACAGTCCCTCGAGCCCGTGCTTGGCCGAGACATAGGCGCTCTTGAACGCCGAGGCCCGCAACCCGTGCGCGCTCGAGACGTTGATGATCCGCCCCCAGCCGCGCGCATACATCCCGGGCAGGACGGCCCGGGTGAGCAGGAACGGCGTCTCGAGCATGATCCGGTGGATCACCCGGAACGCCTCCGGGTCGAACTCGTGGACCGGCGCGACCCGCTGCAGGCCGGCGTTGTTGACGAGGATGTCGGCGTCCAGGTCGAGGTCGTCGAGAGCGGCCGTCTCACCGAGGTCGACCACCCAGGCCGCCCCGCCGAGCTGCTCGGCGAGCGCCTCGGCCGCCGCGGCGTCACGGTCGGCGACGGTCACCCGGGCACCGGCGGCCGCGAAGGCCTCCGCGATGGCCCGGCCGATGCCGCTGGCACCGCCGGTGACGACGGCGTGCCGTCCAGCGAGTTGGGTCATCAGGTCTCCTCCTGGGCAGTGTCATGGGGTATTCGGTCTGCGCCCTGGGTGGGCGCAGGCGCCGATCCGAGGCCGTGGCGGATGAAGCGGGTCATCTCGTCGAGGACGTCGTCGGGCACCTGCCCGCCGCCCTCCCAGAGGATCCAGCGCATGCCGATCATCTCGCCGACGCCCATGAGCGCCCACGCGGTCACGGTCGGGTCGACGTCGGGGTCGATCTCACCGGCCGACTTGGCGGCGGTCAGGCCGTCGACATATCCGTCGACGATGCGGGTGTAGTGCCGGCGCATCGCCTCGGGGGCGACGAACTCGGCCTCCCGGACGACGCGGTAGATGCCCGGGTGGGCGGCGATGAACCGGAAGAACTCCCGGAAGCCCTCCCGCTCGGCCTCCATCCGGGTGCTGCCGCGCTGGGCGCCCTGGCTCATCGCGTGGCGGACCCGGCGGTTGAGGTCGTCGACGAGTTCGACGAACACCTCGTGCTTGGTCGGGAAGTACAGATAGAAGGTGCCCTGGCCGACGCCGGCCCGGTCGGTGATCTTCGAGACCGAGGCGCCGGCGTAGCCGTGTTCGGTGAAGACCGCCTCTGCGGCCTGGAGGATCTTGCGTTTGGTCTCCTGGCCGCGGGCGGTGCGGGGTTCGGTCACGGTCATCGTCCCCCTCCGGTCCCGGGCCCGGATCGGGTGTCGGTCGCCGCGACGAACCGGGCGATGAGTTCGCGGCGCAGTGGTTTATCCGCCGGGGAGCGCGGGATGCGGTCGACGAGGACGACCTCGCGCGGCACCTTGAAGCGGGCCAGGCGGGCGCTCGCGTGGGCGATGACGGAGTCGGCGTCGACCCGGGTGCCGCTGCGGGGGACGACCCATGCGATGGCGCGTTCGCCCCACTGCTCGTCCGGGACCCCACCGACCGCGACCTCGGCGATGTCCGGGTGCTCGAGGAGGACGGCCTCGATCTCGACCGGGGAGACCGACTCACCACCGGAGATGAAGATGTCCTTGATCCGGTCGATGATCCGCAACCGTCCGGCACTGTCCCGTTCGCCCCGATCCCCGGTGCGCAACCACCCGTCGACGAACGCCGCAGCGGTCGCCTCCGGGTCATGGGCGTAGCCGGCCATGACGGCCGGTCCGCGCACGAGGATCTCGCCGACCCCGGCACCGGTCTCGATCCGGCCGTCGTCGGTGCGCAGCGCGACCTCGACGAACGGGTAGGGATAGCCGACGCTGCCGGCGTGGCTGCGGGCCTCGGCGATGGGCAGGCAGGTGACATTCGGCGCGGCCTCGCTCAACCCATAGCCCTGGGTGAGGTCGACGCCCCGGTCGTGCCACATCCGCAGCAGCGGCAACGGCGCCGGACCGCCGCCGGTGACCGCGACCCGCAGCGACGACAGGTCGGTGTGCAGGAACTCGGGGTGCTGGGCCATGAGGTAGTAGTTCGTCGGCACCCCCATGACGGCGGTGACGCGGTGCTCCTCGATGAGCCGCAGCGCCCGACCGGCGTCGAAGCCGCGTTCGAGGACGAGGGTGCCGCCGACGCGGATCGTCAGCAAGGGGTGCACGTTCCAGCCGCCGACGTGATACTGCGGCATCATCGCCAGGACCGTGTCCCGATCCGAGAACGACATCGCCCGCCCGAGAGACTCGTTGGTCCAGTGGCAGTTGGCGTGGGTGAGCACGACCGCCTTGCTCGTCCCGGTCGTGCCGGAGGTGAGGATGAGCAGCAGCGGGTCGTCGTCACGGACCGGCCGTCCGGCTCGAGGGTCCCCACCTGGGACATCGAGCGGCACGCCCGCCCCGGCGGGCGGCACCGGGACCGACTCGATCCCGATCTCCCCGAGCTCGACCAGCGGGACCGGCTCCCCGGTGCGGTCCTGGGCGTCCCGGGCGAGCGGCGCATACACACTCTCCGTGACGAACAGGGCCGGGCGGAGCAGGTCCAGTTGTCCGGCGATCTCCCCCGGCTGCAGCCGCCACGAGATCGGGGCCAGCGCCAGACCAGCCTTGGCGCACGCGAAGAACAGGACGATGTGGTCGACCGTGTTGCCGGTCAGGGTCGCGATGACGTCCCCGGGCCGATAGCCGCCGGCGCGCAACCGGTCGGCGAGCGCCTCGGCCCGGTCGTCGAGTTCGCGGTAGGTGGTGCGCACCCCACGGTCGATGATCGCCGTGCGGTCCCCGTCGATGCGGGCTCGGTCGCTCGTCCACCGACCGAGCGTGAGCAGTCCGTCAGCTGCGTTCATGGACCGATTCTTCCTGCTCACCGGCACCGGTGTCGGCGCTCAGCTCACCGGCCTCCTCGAGGCTCGACGTGACCGGGGCACCGCGCCGGACCCGATCCGTGATCCCGGCGATCCCGCCGGGGACGAACATCACGACGAGGACGAAGACCATGCCGAGGATGAACACCGGCTCCGAGAGCGGGATCCGCAGCACGGACGGGAGGGAGTCGATGAAACTCGCCGAGGCCAGGTCGCTCAGCCGCTTGTCGAGGAGGGTGTAGACCAGGCCGCCGACGATGGCGCCCCACCGGAACCCGACGCCACCGAGGACGACGATGACGAGGATCGTCAAGGTGAAGTCGGCCGATGTGACCCGCGGGGTGGTCCCCGACTGGAGGAGCACCATGCCCATCCCGGCGATGGCGGCGAGCATCCCGGCGGCGGTGAAGACGAACAGCCGGACCGTGTAGGGCCGCAGGCCGAGGACCCGCACCCGCAGCTCGTTCTCGCGGGCGGCGGCGGCGACGTGACCGACCCGGCTGCGCTCCACCCACAGCGTCGCGAGGTAGACGACGACGAGGATGGCCAGGGCGATCCAGTACAGGTTCGCCGAGTTGCGCACGCCGATGAGGAAGCTCGGCACCATGGACGAGGTGATCGAGACCCCCTCCTCACCGCCGGTCAGGCCACCGGTGTTGCGCCGGACGAGGACGTTCATCGCCTGGGCGCAGGCGAGGGTCACCATCGCGAAGGTGATGCCGCTGACCCGCAGCGCGAGCGCCCCGACCGCGCTCGCGAGGATGAACGCGAACACGAGGGTCAACCCGATGGCGATGAGCAGCGCTGTGCCACTGGACATCTCGGCGGGCAGCAACTGTTTGAGGATCATCGCCAGGCCGTAGGCGCCGGCCCCAAAGAACAGCGCGTGCCCGAAGGAGAGCAGTCCGGCCAGTCCGAAGACGAGGTGGTAGCTCAGCGCGAGCGCCGCGATGAGGAACGCGTAGGCGAGCACCTGGAGGGTGCCGGGGGTGTAGGTCGGTCCGGGCAGCACGCCGGGGACGCTGATGTTGAGCCGGGGCAGGAGCGCGGCGAAGACGACGAGCAGCGCGGCCAGGCCGGACTTGATCAAGGTGGCACGGTTCGTCATGTCAGGCCGCCCTTCCCATCAGGCCCCGGGGTCGCACGAGCAGCACCGCCGCGAGGGCGAGGACGATGATGAGGTCGCCGGTGCCGCCGAGGTAGAAGTTCGCGAACTGCTGCAGCACGGCGACGAGCACCGAAGCGATCGCGGCACCGGTGAGGGAGCCGAGGCCGCCGATGACGGTGACGATGAAGGCATAGATGAGCATCGAGGTGCCCTGGTGGGCCGAGACGTTGCCGTAGTAGACGCTCGCGAGGACCCCGCCGAGACCGGCGGCGGCACCGCCGATGGCGAAGACGAGGGTGAACGATCGCCGCACGTCGATCCCGAGGGCGGTGACCATGGTCCGGTTCTCCACCCCGGCCCGGATGATCAGGCCGTAGCGGGTGTAGCGCAGGAAGAGGACGATCGCGAGGAGCACGACGACCGCGGCCGCGATGAGCAGCCAGATGTGGTTCGGGATCCGCGCACCGAGGACGGTCGTCGTCTGCCGCAACCAACCGACCTTCGCGGTGACGATCGGGTCGGTGCCCCAGATCCCCTCGAAGAGGGCGACGGCGGCCAGGCTCAGACCGACGGTGACGAGGACCTGCTCGATGTGCCGGTTGTAGAGCTTGCGGATGAAGAGCAGCTCGGTGACGATCGCGAACAGTGCGCCGACGACGATGCCGACGAGCATCGCGACGACGAGCCCGGACCAGGTGCCGTCCCCGACCCGGCGGCCGGCCTCCCAGCCGAGCAGCCCACCGAGGGTGAGGAACGGGCCGTGGGTGAAGTTCAGGACGTGCATCAGCCCGTAGATCAGCGACAGTCCGCTGGCGACGAGGAAGTACAACGCCCCCAGGCCGATGCCGGTGATGAGCAGGAGGATGACGGTGCTCACGGGCGCTCCTCCGTCTCGGTCGCGGCGGGTTCGGTCATGGGTTGGGGCGCCTGGGTATGCGGTGCTCCGGCCGCGGCATCCGGCTCGGCTCCGGCGACACCGAGGTGACGGTGCACGAGACGCTCGTCGTCGAGGAACTCCCGGGCCGGGCCGCGGTGGACGACCCGACCGCCGGAGAGGACGACGACGTCCTGGGCCAGTTCGCGCACGACGGTGAGGTTCTGTTCGACGAGGAGCATCGGGGTGGTCTCGGCGGCGGTCTTGAGGACCTGGGCGACCTCGCCGACGAGGCGGGGTGACAGACCCTTGGTCGGCTCGTCGACGAGGAGGAGCCGGTTGTCGTTGAGCAGCGCCCGGGCCAGGGAGACCATCTGCTGCTGACCGCCGGAGAGGGTGCCGGCCGCCTGCTGGGCGCGGGCCCGCAACTCGGGGAAGAGCTCGTCGACGAGCTCCCGGTTCGGCGTGGCCTGGCGCTGGGCGAGGAGGAGGTTCTCCGCGACGGTCAGGGTCGCGAACACCTCCCGGTCCTCCGGGACGTAGGCGATCCCCCGCTGGACGATCTTCTCGGTGCGCAGGCCCTGGATCGGGGCGCCGTCGAACTCGACCGTGCCGGTGCGGTCGATGATCCCGAGGATCGCCTTGATCGTCGAGGATTTCCCGACCCCGTTGCGGCCGAGGAGGGCGGTGACACCGGTGCGGGGCACCTCGAAGGAGACGTCCTCGACGACCTGCTGCCCGCTGATCCGCGCATACAGGCCCTCGACCCGCAGGATCGGCTCGGTCGTGGCGGCCATCAGACGGCCTCCCCGAGGTAGGCGCTCTGAACGGTCGGGTTGGCCATGATCGCCTCCGGGGTGTCGGCGGCGAGGAGTTCGCCGTGGTGCAGGACGGCGACCCGGTCGACGAGGCCGAGGACGACCTCCATGTGGTGCTCGACAAGCAGGACGGTCCGGCCGCCGCGGTGGAGGCGACGGATCACCTCGACCAGGCTCGGGACATCGCCGGATCCGACGCCGGCCATCGGCTCGTCGAGGAGGATGACCCGCGGATCGGTCGCGAGGAGCATGGCAATCTCGAGTTTGCGTTTGTCGCCGTGGGAGAGAACGCCGGCCCGGGTGTCGGCGTGGTGGGCCAGGTCGACCTCGGTGAGGTGCTCCCGGGCGGTGGTCGTCGCGGTGTCGGCCCGGTGCGGGAACTTGAAGGGGGTGGTCGCGGCGCCGAGCCGGGACTGGGCCGCGAGGCGGACGTTCTCCAGGGAGGTCAGTCCCGGGAAGACGCTCGAGGTCTGGAAGGTGCGACCGAGACCGACCCGCGCCCGCCGGTGGATGGGCATCGACGTGACGTCGGTGCCTTCGAGCAGCACACGGCCGCTCGTCGGGGTGTAGACGCCGGAGACGATATTGAACAGCGTCGTCTTGCCGGCCCCGTTGGGGCCGATGACGCCGAGCATCTCGTGCTCGTCGACGGTGAGACTGACATCCCGAAGGATCGTCGCACCACCGATCTGCAGGCCGATGCCCTCCAGGGCGAGTGCGGGTCGGTCGGTCATGACTGGTTCAGTCCGTGTTTCCTGATCCGGTGATTCTCACGCGTCGCCGGCTCACTGGCCCGCGACCGGCGGGGCGACCGCGGCCGCGTCGACGGTGTCGATGAGCTCCGGCTTGTAGGTGCCGCCGTCGTTGACGAGCTTGACCTGGTACATCGGCTGGATGACCGCGTGGTCCTCGGCACGGATCTCGACGGTGCCCTTGACGGAGTCGATCTTGGCGCCCTCGAGGGCGGCGATCATCTCCTTGACGTCCTGGCCGCCACCCTCGGAGATCGCGTGGGCGACCATCTGGGCGGCGAGGAAGCCGTCGGGGGAGAACAGGTCGGCCTGCTGGCCCTTGCCCTCGAGGTACTCGACCATCGCCTTCTCCGCGTCGGTGCCACCGGCGCCGGCGAAGTAGTGGTTGAGGAAGTTGAGGTTCTCACTCGCCTCGCCGTAGGCCTGGTAGGAGGCGACGTCACCGAGGCCGGTCACCACGGTCGTGGCGTCGAAGACACCCTGCTGGCCGAGGGCCTCCCACATGGCACCGGTGGTGGCACCGGCCCACGCGACGAAGACCAGGTCCGGCTTCTCGTTGATGATGCGGGTGGCGAACGGGGTGAACTCGGTGGCGTCCTCGGCGACGAGGATCGAGGAGACGTCGGCCCCGGCACCGCCGAGGACGGCGGTCACCCCGGCGACGTTGCCCTGCCCGAAGGCGTTGTCCTGGGCGAAGACGGTGACCTTCTTGCCGGAGATGTCGTCGAGGAAGGTTCCCGCGGTGGCGACGTCCTGGAAGGTCTGCCGGCCGGAGCGGAACGTGAACTCGTTGACGCCGGTGAGCGCGTCGGTCGCGGCCGGGCCGGAGATGTAGAGCACCTCGTTCTGCGCAGCCTGCTCGGCGAGCTGGGCGGCGATGCCCGAGGAGGCCGAGCCCGCGATGATGTTGACGCCCTTGCCGACGAGGTCCTTGAACTGGGTGACGCCGGTGTCCGGGTTGCCCTGGTCGTCGACCCACTGGAAGGTCACGTCGAAGCCGTCGAGCTGGCCGCTGCCGTCGGTGACGTGGTCCCAGCCGGCTTCGAAGCCGTGCTGGAAGGCCGCGCCGTAGGCGGCGAGCGGACCGGTGAGGGAGGTGAGCATCCCGACGGTGACCTCGACGGCATCGGCCGCCGGCTGCTCAGCAGCGCCGGTCTCGGTGCCGGCGGCACCGGTGGTCGGGTCGGTCGTCGGGGACGAACTGGGTGCGCATGCCGTAAGCGCGAGGGCCGCCGCTGCGGCGACGGCGAGCGTGGAGGTGGTCCGCATGTCTTGCCTTTCCGTGCTGGGAGAGAACCCCTCAGCGTTCGAGCTGGCGCACCGAGCACTGCGTTGTGCCACCACGAACCTGACAGGTGATTCAGGTGTCAGGAAGATAGCCCGGGCCGAGTTGCCGCGTCAAGGGTCGGTGCCCGCGGACTGAGACGCCCCACCCACCCGCCC
>DUPF01000267.1 GCA_012838445.1 Intrasporangiaceae bacterium
GGGCGGAAGATCTGGCGGGACGGGGACGGTCGGAACATCAACGACCACGAGGGCGGGGCGAAGTGGAGAAAGGCCACCTCATAGCAGGGTAGCGCGATCGCAGTTCGTGACGGGCGTCGCACCCTCAGCGGCGCACGCGTTCTGCGGCCGACGTCTGCGCCCTGGCCTCGAGTGAGGCCAGGGCGCAGGGTGCGTACAGAGCAGTTGCGGTCAGTTCCCGGCGTCGGCGTCAGCGTCGCCGTCGACGATCTGCGGCTGCTCGGACTTCTGCGCGCCGTGGGTGACGGAGATCTTGCGCGGCTGCGCCTCCTCGGCCACCGGGATCACCAGGCGGAGCACGCCGTCGGTGTAGTCGGCCTCGATCCGGTCGGTGGCCAGGCCCTTGCCCAGCGCGAGCTGGCGGGCGAAGGTGCCCGACTGGCGCTCGTGCATGAGCCACTGGGCGTCACCGCCGGCCGGGGCGCGGCGCTCGCCGCGGACGGTGAGGGTGCGGTCCTCGACGTCGATGTCGATCGACGCCGGGTCCACGCCGGGCATGTCGATGAGGCCGACGAAGCGGTCGCCGTCCTTGTAGAGGTCCATCGGCAGGGTGGTGGACCCGCTCACGCTGCGCAGCCCCTCGCCGAAGAGGCGGTCGAGCTCGCGGAACGGATCGAAGCGGTTGCTGGTGGCCATGGCTGGTCTCCTTCGGGACTGATCGGGCCGGCCCCGGCGATTCCGGGGTCGCACTCGGTTCAACCAACTGTCAGAGTTGAGTATTCCCGACTCAACCCAGAGTGGTCATCCGCTGACGCATCTAGCAGTAAACTGAGGCTTATATTCGTCCCGACGGAAGGGGCGATCCGGGGAAACCGGGAGGTAGGAGATGGGCCGGGATCCGGGTCCCAGATGGGACGACGACACCGCATACGGGGACGTCCATGGCGGGGGCGGCACCTCCGGTGGGGGTGGGCACTGGGGCTCCCCGCAGACCTCGGAGTTCGCGCAGGTGCCGCCCCCGGCCTACGGCGCACCGCCACCGCGACAGGGGATGTCCGCCGGGCTGGCCGTGCTCCTCACGCTCATGGCCGTCACGATCATCGGACTCATCGGGGCCGTCGGCTACCTCGTCGTCGTCCCCGGGCTGACGGGAGGCTCCGCGGCGCCGGAGACGTCGACGGTGGTCGCCACCGAGACCGCGACCGCCGAACGGGAGGTCTCGCCGGCCGAGCCGGTCGCACCGGCCCAGGCCCCGCGGGTCTCCCGACCCTCCGGGGCCTATGAGTGTGCGGACACCGGCGGTGGCCAGTACTCGCGGGTGGCCGTGGGATCGTCGGTCACCTCGTGCGAGTTCGCGGTCGCCGTCCGCTCCAGCTACCTCTCCTCGGGTGGCAGCGGTGGCTCGATGGTCGTCCGGGCCTACAGTCCGGTCACCGGTCGCACCTACACCATGTCCTGCAGCGGCGGGAGCGTGGTGACCTGTACCGGCGGGAACAACGCGGTGGTCCACATCTACTGAGGGCACCCGGAGCCGTCGTTCTCGCCCGCACAGGTGGTCGGTCAGCGCTGCGGCAGCGGCGCAAGCTCGGCGACCGAGTTCGCGGTGACGGTCGACCCGATCGCCGCCAACGAGCCCTCGAGGGACGAGGTCGCCCCGCCGA
>DUPF01000268.1 GCA_012838445.1 Intrasporangiaceae bacterium
CCGGGGAGGGCTGCCAGCACAGAGATGAGCAGACCGACACAGACCCACGCGAGCAGGACCAGCGCAGCCGTCGCGCTCACGGCCGTGACGACCTCGGCGACCGAGGCGCGCCCGGGCGTGCGAAGCGCCTCGACCGCCGCGTGCAGGGCGGAGCCGAGCGCGACGACTGTGCCGGTGCCGGCCAGCACGCTGCTGATGCCGACGACAGCTAAACGGAGCGGGTGCGGAGACTCTGATGAGGAGTGCATACAAAGAAGACTAAACAGCATCAAACAATATGTAAAGAGGTGATTGTCCACTGTGGACAGTCCGGATCCAGGCTCCAGGAGGGAGGATCCAGCGCCGTGGCAGGGGGGCGTCAGCGCGGGGAGCGGCGAGAGAGCAGCGGCGTTAGAGTCGAGCCATGCGCTGGGAGGGGCTCTTCGAGGACCTGGAGACGCAGTGGGCCGCGGAGGAGCGTCGGGACCTGGATGCCGAGATCGCCGACCGCACCCGGGCCGAGCGGTCTCGGGTCGAGCTCGCCGAGCGGTATGCCGCCAGTCGGGGAAACACCCTCACCCTGGCGCTGGTCACCGGAAGCGGGTGCACCGGGCGACTGACCGACATCGGTGCGAACTGGGTCCTGCTGCGTGATGCCACCGGTCGGGAGATGCTCGTGGCGACGCGGCAGGTGGTCTCGGTCCTCGGGTTGAGTCAGCGGGCCGACCCGGCGGTGACGGCGCGCCGGTTCGGTCTCGGGTATGCGCTGCGAGCCCTGGCCAGGGACCGCAGCGCCGTGATTCTCACCGACGTGGCGGGAGGACGGAGCACCGGGACCATCGACGGGGTGGGGCGGGACTGGTGTGAGATCAGCGAGCATCCGATCGACGAGCCACGACGTTCCGCCGCGGTCCGCAGCCGCCGCGTCGTTCCGGCTGCAGCGATCGTCACGGTGCTGCGGGTGTCGAGGATCTCCGAGGCCGACGTGCCCGGAGCCTGACCGGGCCGCTCCACCGCTACCCGCGGTTACTCGTCCCCGAGCTCGCCGGAGCGGACGAGCTCGGCCGTGCGCGCATACATCCGCTGGATATAGGCCTCGAGTTCAGCCGTCTCCACCCGCCACTGACCCCGGCCCCCGACCTTGATGGCCGGCAGGTCACCGGTGCGCACGAGAGCATAGGCCTGGGCCGAGGAGATGTCGAGGATCTCGCACACCTCCGACAGGGGGATGAAGCGCTTGGCCATGGACGACACGATAGAGCACCTGCGGCGGCCGGGCCTCCGACCGCTGCCCCGACTGTGGACAACGGACCGGTCGTGGATGTCCACGGACCGGTCACCAGCGCCTCCGGTCTCGTGCTCCGGCCGATGCGATGTGGACAACGACGGGCAGAACGCGGCGGGATTTGTCATGATGTGGACTCCATCAGGTATTCGTTCGCCGGTCCCGACCTCATCCCGGACCGGCTCGGTGGCCGAGCAGGGGGCCTTCGTCATGTCCGCACCATCCACCCCGCGCGCCGCGCGCATCCAACGCCCGTCCTGGCGTGACTCCCGGGTGATCATCGGCATCGCCGTGGTCCTCGCCGCAGTCGCTCTCGGGGCCTACCTCATGGACCGCGCGGATGACCGGATCCCGATGTACTCCGCCGCGAGTACCCTCATCCCCGGGCAGGCGTTGACCGACACCGCCGTCGTGCGGGTCGACGTCCAACTCGGTGCCGACACGGCCCGATATCTGTCCGCGCGCGAGCCGGTGCCGACCGACCGGGTGCTCCTGCGGGAGGTGCGCGTCGGCGAGCTCGTGCCGTGGTCGGCGATCGGGACCGTCGAGGAGGCAGCCCTGTCCCAGGTGACGATCGCCGTCGACGCGACCTCCGCGGCGTCGTTGATGACCGGCACCGTCGTCGACGTCTTCGTCAACGAGCGGGTCGCCGACGGTCGCGCCGGCGAGTTCGTCGGACCCGAGGTGCTCCTCACCGCGGTCACCGTCGCCGGTGTCGATGGCTCTGGCCGCGGCCTGGGCAGTTCCGGACGGGACGCGGCGATCCGGCTCATGGTGCCGACCGAGCAGGTCCCGGACCTGATCGCGGCGGTCGACCACGAGGCCAAGGTCACCGTCGTCCCCGTCCCGGGTGCGCTGACCCGATCCAGCGGATGAGCGCCCGCCTGCTCGTCGCGGTCTCGACGATGCTCGAGGCCCAGTTCGTCACCACGGTCCAGGCCGCCACGCAGGCGACGGTCGCCCGACGCTGCGCCGATGTCGCGGACCTGCTCGCTGCGGCCGCCGCCGGGATCGGGGACAGCGCGGCGGTCTCACCCGACGTCCCGCACCTGGAGCGGGACGTCATCGACCAGCTCCGGCGGCTCGGGCTGTGGGTGCTCGGGGTCGTCGCACCGGACGACGAGGCGGGGGAGCGCCGGCTGCGTCAACTCGGAGTCGGCCAGGTCATCACGACCGATGCCACGGCGCAGGACATCGACGCCGCCGTCGTCCGCTCCGGATCGGACCCCACCGCGCCCCGGCGGGCCGGCTCCACCGACGGTGTCGATCTGCTCGATGCGGTCGCGGGAGCCGACCTGGACCGTCGTCTCGACGCCGCCCTCGACGGCGATCTCGACGCACTGGGCCGCCGCACCGACGCTCCATCCGGCAGCGCCGACGAGGACGGACCGAGCAACCAGGACGGACCCGGGGGCCGGGAGCGACCCGGAGGACGGGGCGGCGCCACCGATCCGCAGCGCCGCGGCCGGATCATCGCCGTGTGGGGGCCGACCGGCGCCCCGGGCCGGACGACGACCGCGATCACGCTCGCGGCGGAGTTCGCCGCAGCCGGGATCTCGACCCTGCTCATCGACGCCGACACCTACGGCGCGTCGGTGGCCCAGTCCCTCGGGCTCCTCGACGACACCCCCGGCCTGGCCGCGGTGGCCCGGGCCGCCGAGCAGGGCACCCTCGATGCACCCGGTCTGCAGCGGCGCGCTCCCGAGGTCAGCGCGAATCTGCGGGTGCTCACCGGTCTGCCGCGCGCCGACCGCTGGCCGGAGGTGCGCGACGGCGCCATGCAGGCGGTGCTGGACACGGCCCGTCTCGTGGCCGAGATGATCGTCGTCGACTGCGGCTTCAGCATCGAGGCCGATGAGGAACTCAGCTACGACACGCTCGCCCCGCGCCGCAACGCGACCACCCTGACCACCCTCGAGCACGCCGACGACCTCGTCGTCGTCGGTGCGGCCGACCCGGTGGGGCTGCAGCGCCTGGTCCGCGCGCTCGGAGATCTCGGCCACATCCCCTCCCCGCGGCCCTCCGTCGTCGTGACCAAGGTCCGCGCCGCCGCCGCCGGACCGCGACCGGAGCGCTCGATCCGGGAGTTGCTCTCCCGTTTCAGCGGCATCGACGACCTCGCCCTTGTCCCGGACGACCGGGACGCCTGTGATGCGAGCATGCTCGCCGGCCGCACCCTCGTCGAGCATGCGCCGTCGAGTCCAGCCCGGATCGCGACCGCGCAGATCGCCCGACGACTGGCCCCGCAGCGGGTGGCCCCCACCCAGGGTCGCCGTCGTCGTCGCGCCTGAACCCAGCACTGGACCCGCACTCGATCCCCGCACCCGATCTGCACCTGATCCCCGCACCCGATCTGCCGGGGTGGCGCAGCCCACCCCGAGCCGCCGCCACCGGATCAGCGACATCTGCGACGATGGAGGGGTGACTGACCGGCTCGCCTCGCTCGATGCGTCCTTCCTCTACATGGAGGACACGACGACGCCCATGCACGTCGGATCGGTGCTGATCTTCCAAGCACCGCAGGACGGCCTCGACTACGAGGACATCGTCGGGATCATCGCCGAGCGGATCGCCGCGAACCCCCGCTACCGACAGGTCGTGCGGCACGTCCCCGGCCGGATCGCACCACCGGTGTGGGTCGATGACCACCGCTTCGACATCAGCTATCACGTCCGACGCTCGGCGCTGCCCAAACCCGGTGACGACCGGCAACTCGGCGAATTCGTCAGCCGGGTCCAGTCCCGCCTCCTCGACCGGGTCCGCCCGCTGTGGGAGGTCTACGTCGTCGAGGGACTCCAGCACGACCGGTTCGCGATCATCACTAAGGCCCACCACGCCCTCGTCGACGGGGTCCACGCCCTCGACATCGCCGACCTCATCGTCGAGGAACGGGTGACCCAGCCGGACCACACGACCCGTCTGTGGCGGGCCGGCCCGGCCCCGAGCGACGCCGCCATCCTCGCCCAGGCGCTCCTGGACAACATCCGTCGCCCCGGCACCGCGGTCGAGACCGTCCGTGGCGGCGTCGACGAGGTCCGGGCCGCCCTGGCCAAGGTGGGCCGCGGATTGAGCGACTTCGCCTCGGCCCTGATGCGGGCCTCCGCCCGCCCGGCGCCGGCCAGCCCGCTCAACCAGACCATCGGGGAGGCGCGCCGGTTCCGCACCGTCGACACCGACCTCGACGACTACCGCACGGTGCGGGCCAGGTTGCCCAAGGGCAACTTCGCCGAGGATGTCTCCACCCACGACGTCATCCTCGCGACCATCACTGGTGCGCTGCGGATCTGGATGCTCACCCGTGGTGAACCGGTGCGCTCCGGTACGACGGTGCGTGCCCTGGTCCCGTTGAGCATCGACGACAGCGACGCCTCAGGACCGCGGACCGGACGCATCGACGCCTGCCTGATCGACCTGCCGGTCGGGGAACCGTCAGCCTCGATGCGGCTGCACCAGATCGCCTTCGCGATGCGGCAACAGTTCGAGGGCGGCCGGGCCGTCGGCGCCCAACGACTTTCTCGCGTCGCCGGATTCGCCTCCCCGACGATCCATTCACTTGCGTCCCGGGCGGGCAGCGCCATGTCCCGGCGGTTCTTCAACCTCTCGATCACCAACGTGCCCGGACCCCAGGAGGCCCGCTTCGTCGGTGCCGCCGAGATGATCCGCGCATACCCGGTCATGCCACTGGCCAAAGGACAGGCGCTCGCGATCGGACTGACCTCCTACCGGGGCACCGTCTGCTACGGACTGAACGCCGACCGGGACTCGATGCGGGACCTGTCCGTCATCGCCGAAGCGATCCCGGACGCACTCGACGAGCTGCTCGCCGCCCACGACGTGCACCGGCGGAAGGCATGAGCACGATGCGGCCACGACGGGTCTACCTGCCGCTCTCCCCGGACGGACTGGTGGCTCTGGCCCGGGACCGCTCCCTGGCCGCACCCGCCCGGGGGTTCGCCGCGACGCCGGGGCGAGCCGACCCGCGACGCTCGACGAGCGCCGAGGAGGAGGCCGAGTACGCCGCCTTCGCCGCAGCCGCAGCCCTGGCTCACGAGAGCGACCCGGGGCAGCGCCGGATCGTCGTCGCCGCCGATGCTCCGGCGTCCATCCTCGAGGAGGTCGAGCCGGCAGCGGACGGGCCGACCGGCATCGTCACCACAGCGGGACTGCCGCTGCGGTTCATCGTCTCGGTGCACATCGACGAGGCCGACGCGGGCAGTGCCGACCCGAGCAGTGCCGATCCTCTCGATCTGCTCTGGTACGACATCACCGAACTCGATGCTGTCCTGGAGGATCTCGCGAGCGACTGACGTTCGGGGAACAATCTGAAACACTGGAGCCACGCCCACGAGATGCAAAGGAGGACCCCAGTGTTCGACGCCGTGACCCAGGTCCCCGCCCCCGTCAACGAGCCGGTCCTCGACTACGCGCCCGGCAGCGTCGAGCGGGCCGAGCTCGAGGTGGCCCTGGCCGAGTTGCAGTCCGGGCCGATCGACCTGCCGCACACGATCGGCGGCAAGCGGGTCCACGGCACCGGCAAGAAGGTCAACGTCGTCCAGCCGCACGCCCACCGGCACGTCCTCGGCACCCTGAACACCGCCACCAAGAGTGATGCGAGCGCCGCCATCGATGCCGCGATGGCCGCCGCCCCCGCGTGGCGCGAACTGTCCTTCGACGACCGGGCCGCGATCCTCCTCAAGGCCGCCGACCTGCTCGCCGGCCCGTGGCGCGCCCGGCTCAATGCGGCGACGATGCTCGGCCAGTCCAAGACCGCATACCAGGCCGAGATCGACTCCGCCTGCGAACTCATCGACTTCTGGCGCTTCAACGTCCACTTCGCCCGGGAGATCCTCGCCGACCAGCCGCCGGCGAACAGCCGGGGGTTGTGGAACCGCACCGACTACCGCAGCCTCGAAGGCTTCGTCTACGCGGTCACGCCGTTCAACTTCACCGCGATCTCCGGGAACCTGCCGACCGCTCCGGCCCTCATGGGCAACACGGTCGTGTGGAAGCCGGCGACGACGCAGCAGTTCGCGGCCCAGGTGGTCATGGAGCTGCTCGAGGCCGCCGGGATGCCGCCGGGCGTGATCAACATGGTCACCGGGCACGGCGTGGCGGTCAGTGACGTCGTCCTGGCGCATCCGGAGTTCGCCGGCCTGCACTTCACCGGGTCGACCGGGGTGTTCCAGTCGTTCTGGAAGACGATCGGGGACAACATCGCGAACTACCGGCACTATCCGCGCATCGTCGGTGAGACCGGCGGCAAGGACTTCATCCTCGCCCACCCGAGCGCCGACCCGGACGTGCTGCGCACCGCGATGATCCGGGGCGCCTTCGAGTACCAGGGCCAGAAGTGCTCGGCCGCCTCCCGCGCCTACGTCCCGCGGTCGGTGTGGAAGGTCATCAAGGACGACCTGATCTCGCTGACCGACTCCCTGACGATGGGTCCGGTCACCGACCTGTCCAACTTCATGGGTGCCGTCATCGACGACCGGGCCTTCGCCAAGCACAAGGAGGCGATCGACCGGGCCGCCGCGACCGCCGGGATCGACGTCATCGCCGGAGGCAGCTATGACGACTCGGAGGGCTACTTCATCCGCCCGACGATCCTGCTCGGGGAGGACCCGACGGACGAGATCTTCACGACCGAGTACTTCGGCCCGATCCTGTCGGTGCACGTCTACCCGGACCGCCAGTTCACCAAGGTGATGACCCAGCTCGAGTCGGTCAGCCCGTATGCGTTGACCGGCTCGATCATCGCCGCGGACCGGGCGGCGATCGCGGCCGCGACCGACGCGCTGCGCTTCGCGGCCGGGAACTTCTACATCAACGACAAGCCGACCGGTGCGGTCGTCGGTCAGCAGCCGTTCGGTGGTGGCCGGGCCTCCGGCACCAACGACAAGGCCGGCTCGGCGCAGAACCTGCTCCGGTGGGCCAGCGTGCGCTCCATCAAGGAGAACTTCGTGCCGCCGACCGCGCACCCCTACCCCCACATGGGCTGAGGGATGCCGGGCGCGGCTACTGGCCGCGCCCGGCGAGCAGTTCGGTCTCGATCTCGGCGGCCGCGGCGACCATCGGTGCTGCGAGTTCCTCGACCTTGCGTCCGATCAGGGGGATGGCGGCGTGGATCTCGACCCGGATCTGGTCGCGGCTGCCGCCGTCGCCGTTCGAGGTGAGCCGGCGGATGCCCTGCCCGGTCATCGGGGCCCCTTCGACGTGCAGTTTCAGGACCGCCTCGTATCCGCCGGCGGCGTCCGGGCCGCTCCAGGACTGGGTCTCGTGGATCGTGAACCGGTTGCCGATGAAGGCCAGCGCGAAGGCGGGGATGTGTTCGGTCGGCATGGTCCGCTCGGTCTGCACGACGGCACGTCCGACGCCGCCGCGCACCGAGACGGCGTAGTCGACGGCGTAGGTCGCCCGGCACTTCTCCTCCTGGAACTCCTCGTCGGTGATGATGGCGAGGACGTCGTCGGGCGAGAGGGCATAGGTGGCGTTGCGGGTGACCTTCACGAGGCTCAGGTTAGCGGGTCGGAAACCTCGATACGCTCCTTCGCCAGATCCTCGCGCAGACTCCGTCGGCGGGTGTCGAGGTCGAGCAGGACGGTGTCGAGGACCCGTTGCAGGCGGGCGAGGGCATCGTCACGGGCAGCCTCGCCGGCCGGGTCGGCGATCCCGTGCACGCCGCCGACCCGCTCGATCCGCGGCCCGTCGACCGACAGTCCGGCGGCGGTGGACCGCTCGATGATCCGCTGGGCCAGACCGACCGCCTCGGCGAGATCGCCGGCATGGTCGATGAGCCGCTGTCCGACCCGATCCAGGGAGGCGGTCACGGCGGTGGACCTGCGGTGCAGGTCCCGGATCCTGGCCCGTTGCTGTCGGTTGAGTCGTGCCCCCGACCCGGGCACCGGGTCCGGATCGTCGAGTCCCTGGGTCACGGACCGCACCGCCGCGCCGACATCCGCCGCTGCCCGGCGCAGCACGGCGCCGAGCGCGGCGATGGAGGCGGCGTCGCCGAGGACGGGGGGATCGGGCAGATCCGGTCCGGCCGACCAGGCCATCAGCGGATCCCGGGCTCGGGGCGGGACCGGTGCTGTCGGCTGATCGCCAGGGTCCGGTGCAGGTCGTCGGCGTCGGTGCGCAAGGAGCGCAGGGCGGCGACGGCGTCGTCGACGTAGCCGTCGATCTCCCGACCGGTTCGTGGCTCCCCGGGGAAGGGTGCCGCGGCGAACAGGTCGGCGGCGGCACCGTCGAGAGTGTGCACCAGTGCGCTCAGCGAATCGGTGACGTCGATCCCCGGTTCCGTTGCAGCACAGTGGTCTTCAGGAACCTGAACGGACAGGCTGCGCACGACTGCATCCTGTCCACCGCGGGTATGCGGTGCCGACTCGACCATGTCCGTCACTGTAGTCGCGACTCGGCTGCGACCGGTCCGGTTATCCACATCGGCCGCCTCGCGGACGTGTCTCATGGGGCGAGACGAGGCGATAGGCTGGCAACCGGTGCGCAACGACGCGCACCGTCCGCTGCGCTGCGATGGACTCCACGAGATGACGCAAAGGAAGCAGTCAGATGAACCGAGGCGGCAGTCAGAACACCAGTGACACGCTCGCCACGACCCGGCAGGCCCTGCTCGAGTCCATCGCCGGGATGGCCCGCCGGTCCGGATCGCAGTCGGGGGAGGAGGCGGCGGCCTCCCTGCTCCCCTTCCTCGAGCGCTACCACCGGCACACGACGACCGAGGATCTGCTGGCCCGTCAGGCCGAGGATCTGCTCGGTGCCGCACTCTCGCACCGGTCGCTGGCCGCGGCCCGACCGGAGGGGACCGCGGCGATCCACGTGTTCAACCCGGACATGGACGAGCACGGCTGGGCGAGCGGGCACACCGTCGTCCAGGTCGTCACCGACGACATGCCCTTCATCGTCGACTCCGTCATCGCGGCGATCGCGGCGATGGACCGGTCGATCTTCCTCCTGCTCCATCCGCAGCTCGTCGTGCGGCGGGACGCCTCCGGTCGGCTCGAGGAGGTCCTCGACGCCGACCACGTGACGCCCGGATCGCACACTGAGCACTACGGCGAGCAGCGCGAGTCGTGGCTGCACATCGAGATCGACCGCACGAGTGACCCGGCCGACCGGGACCTCATCGCCCAGCGGCTCAAGGCGGTCCTGGCCGACGTGCGCGTCGCCGTCGAGGACTGGGGCAAGATGACCCAGCGGTGCTGGGACCTGGCCGATGACCTGAAGAAGAACACCCCGCCCGGGATCGGGATGGACGAGGTGCGCCTGGCCGTCACGTTCCTCGAATGGCTCGCCGACAACCACTTCACCTTCCTCGGCTACCGGGAGTACGAACTGGTCCGCCGACCCGACGGCGTCGGGGACCAGGTGCTGACCACCCTCGGGACCGGACTCGGCCTGCTGCGCTCGGACCCGCCGGCCGACCGGATGACGGTCGACCTGACGCCGGAGGCCACCGCGGTCGCGCGCCGCCAGGAGCTGCTCATCATCACCAAGGCCAACTCCCGGTCCACGGTGCACCGGCCGGTCCAGATGGACTACGTGTCGGTCCGGGTCTTCGACGACGCCGGCGAGGTCATCGGGGAACGCCGCTTCATCGGCCTGTTCGCCTCCACCGCCTACACCGAGTCGGTGATGCGGATCCCGCTCGTGCGCGACAAGGTCCAGGGCGTCATCACCACCTCCGGGTTCGCCACCGACTCGCACTCCGGCAAGGACCTCCTCGGCATCCTCGAGACCTACCCGCGTGACGAGCTCTTCCAGGCCGACGTCAGCCACCTCCTCGAGACCGGGGTGGCCGTCTCCCACCTGCAGGAACGCCGGGGCACCAAACTGTTCCTCCGCAAGGACGACTTCGGCCGCTTCGTCTCCTGCCTGGTCTACATCCCCCGCGACCGCTACAACACTGCGGTGCGATTGCGGATGGAGGCCATCCTGCGCGAGGCGTTCAGCGGTGCCAGCGTCGACTACACGACCGCCGTCGGCGAGTCCAAACTCGCCCGGCTGCACTTCGTCGTGCGGATGCCGCGGGGGCTCGCCATCCCCGAGGTCGACGTCGAGGGCATCGAACGGCAACTGCTCGACGCCACCCGCACCTGGGAGGAGGACCTCGCCGACTCGATGCGCACCGGGATCGGGGAGGAGGGTGCGGCCCGGATGATGGGCCTGTACGGCCGCAGTTTCCCGGCCGCCTACCAGGAGGACTTCCCGCCCCGGATGGCGATCGCCGACATGCGCCACCTCGAGGCGCTCACCCACGACGGGGCGACCGGCCGGGCGCTCTACCAGTCGCCGGGGGCGCCGGAGGAGGAGCGACGGTTCAAACTGTTCCGCCGCGGCCCGGTCTCCCTGACCGACGTCCTGCCCGTCTTCACCGACCTCGGCGTCGAGGTCGTCGACGAACGCCCCTACGACATCACCCGCTCCGACGGGGTGCGGACCCACATCTACGACCTCGGGCTGCGGATCCCGGAGGCCGCGTTGTGGACCCGGGAGAGCCGGGAGAAGGTCCGCGAACACTTCCAGGACGCGGTCGGCGCGATCTGGGACGGGCAGGCCGAGTCGGACGGGTTCAACGCCCTCGTCCTCGGTGCCGGGTTGACCTGGCGGCAGGCCGCGATGGTCCGCACCGTCGGCAAGTACCTCCGCCAGGCCCGTTCGGCGTTCAGTCAGCCGTACCTCGAGGCCGCGCTGGTCCACAACCGCGATATCGCCCGCCTCCTCGTCGAGTTGTTCGAGACCCGCTTCGATCCGGAGCTCTTCCCGGTTGAAGACCCCGATTCCGACGGCCCCGACGCCACCGCGGAGCGGACCGCCGCCACCGAGGAGGTCCGCCGGCAGATCCTCGACGCGCTCGACGAGGTCAGCTCCTTGGACCACGACCGGATCATCCGGGCCTTCCTCGGCGTCATCATGGCGACGCTGCGCACGAACTACTTCCAGCGGGACGAGGACGGTGCGCTGAAGAGCTACATCAGCCTCAAACTCGAACCGGGCAAGGTCCCCGACATGCCCTCCCCGAAGCCGAAGTTCGAGATCTGGGTCTACAGCCCGCGGGTCGAGGGGGTCCACCTGCGGTTCGGACCGGTGGCCCGCGGCGGCCTGCGCTGGTCGGACCGGCGGGAGGACTTCCGCACCGAGGTGCTCGGCCTGGTCAAGGCGCAGATGGTCAAGAACGCCGTCATCGTCCCGAGCGGGTCCAAGGGCGGCTTCTTCGCCAAACTCCTGCCCGACCCGAGCCAGGACCGCGATGCGTGGCTCGCCGAGGGGATCGAGGCATACAAGATCTTCATCTCCGGGATGCTCGACGTGACCGACAACCGGGTCGACGGTCGGATCGTCCCGCCGCAGCAGGTGGTCCGGCACGACCCGGCCGACCCCTACCTCGTCGTCGCCGCCGACAAGGGCACCGCGAGTTTCAGCGACATCGCCAACTCCGTCTCCCAGGCCTACGGCTTCTGGCTCGATGACGCGTTCGCCTCCGGTGGGTCGGCCGGCTATGACCACAAGGGCATGGGCATCACCGCCCGTGGTGCGTGGGAGTCGGTCAAGCGGCACTTCCGCGAACTCGGGATCAACACCCAGGAGGAGGACTTCACCGTCGTCGGCATCGGCGACATGAGCGGTGATGTGTTCGGCAACGGGATGCTCCTCTCGGAGCACATCCGCCTCGTCGCCGCCTTCGATCACCGGCACGTGTTCCTCGACCCGGACCCGGATGCAGCGACGTCGTATGCGGAACGTCGCCGCCTCTTCGAGACCCCCCGTTCGTCGTGGGCGGACTACGACCCGGACCTGATCAGCGAGGGCGGCGGGGTCTTCGCCCGGACCATGAAGTCGGTGCCGATCAGCCCCCAGGTCAGGGAACTGCTCGACCTGCCGGAGGAGACCGAGACACTCACCCCGGCGGAACTGATGCGGGCGGTGCTGACCGCACCGGTCGACTTGTTGTGGAACGGCGGGATCGGCACCTACGTCAAGGCCTCGACGGAGTCCGACAGCGACATCGGCGACCGCGCCAACGATGCGATCCGGGTCGACGGGCATTCGCTGCGGGCGCGGGTCGTCGGTGAGGGCGGCAACCTCGGCATGTCCCAGCTCGGCCGGATCGAGGCCGCGCTGCACGGGGTGCGGGTCAACACCGACGCCATCGACAACTCCGCCGGGGTGGACACCTCGGACCACGAGGTGAACATCAAGATCCTGCTCGGTGAGGTGATCCGGGCCGGGGATCTGACGATGAAGCAGCGCAACGAACTGCTCGCCTCGATGACCGACGATGTCGCGCACATGGTGCTACGCACGAACTACGAGCAGAACGTCCTGCTCGGCAACGCGCGGGCGCAGGAGCACACGATGCTCCCCGTCCACGAGCGGCTCATCCAGTGGTTGGAGCGGCGCGGTGACCTGGACCGGGCGCTGGAGTTCCTCCCGAACGATCAGCAGCTCGAGCAGCGCAGCGCCGAGGGGCTCGGGCTGAAGTCCCCGGAGTTCGCCGTGCTCGTCGCCTATTCGAAGCTGGCGCTCAAGCACGACCTGCTCCCGACCTCACTCGCGGACGACCCGTTCCTGCAGCGGTATCTCGCGGACTACTTCCCGCCGCCGCTGCGCGAGCGGTTCGGCGACCGGCTCGCCGACCATCCGTTGCGTCGGGAGATCATCGTCAACTCGGTGGCCAACTCGATCGTCAACCGGGGCGGCATCACGTTCGCGTTCCGGGCGATGGAGGAGACCAGCGCCGGACCCGAACAGGTGGCCCGCGCGTTCGTCGTCGCCCGGGAGATCTTCGACCTCGTCGGCTTCGTCGCCGACGTCGAGGCGCTCGACAACGTCGTCCCGACCGAGGTCCAGTCCGACCTCTATCTCGAATACCGCCGACTCATCGACCGGGCGGTGCGCTGGTTCATCACCGCCCGCCCACCGCACCTGGACATCGATCCGGAGGTCTTCCGGTATCGGCCGGTCATGGAGACCCTCGGACCACAGGTGCCCGGATGGTTGCGCGGCAGTGAGCAGCGCCGGCTGGAGCGGGATATCGACCGGCTCGTCAAGGAGGGCGTCCCGGAGCAGCTCGCGGTGCGGGCGGCCTCCGGTCTGGACCAGTTCTCCCTGCTCGACATCGTCGACGTGGCGACCTCGACCGGTCAGGACCCGGCGGAGATCGGACCGTTGTACTTCATGCTCTCGGAGCGGTTCGGCATCGACGTCATGCTCGGCAAGGTGGCCAATCTCCCACGCGAGGACCGCTGGGACGGACTGGCCCGGGGCGCATTGCGGGACGACCTGTACGGCGTCCTCGAGTCGCTGACCGAGGCGGTCATCGCCGTCGCGCCCGACGGGGACATCGCCGACCCGGACGCGGCGTTCCAGGCGTGGTCGAAACGCAACCACGAGTCGCTGCAGCGGGCCCGCACCTCATTGCAGCAGATCGAGCGGTTGGACTCGCCGAACATCGCCGCGCTCTCGGTCGCGCTGCGCACGCTGCGCTCGGTGCTGCGGACCGGGGCTGCGGCCACCTGACCGTTCTCCCCCTGGGAGGTCGGTGGCTGCGCGAAGTAGGCTGACCATTCGTGGCCACCCTCAACGACATGCTGCGTGCCGCGACCACGCTGGAGCGCATCGACCGGGAGTGGCTGCACCTGCTCGTCGGCGACTGGCAACTCATCGCGGACCTGTCCTTCGCCGACCTCGTCCTGTGGGTGCCGCGCACCGCGCAGGAGGGGGTCCCGGTCGAGGCGGCCACCGACTGGGTCGCGGTCGCCCACGTCCGTCCGAACACCGGGCAGATGGTCTTCTACGACGATGTCGTCGGCCGGGAGCCGATGCCGCAGCTGCGGGGCCTGCTCGAATCGGCGTGGGAGAGCGGGGGTGTGGTCCGTTCTCCGCAGGTGCACCACCGGGAGGACATGCGGGTCCGGGAGGAGGCGTTCCCGGTGGCCCGGGCCGGACACCGGATCGCGGTGGTGTCCCGGCATACCAACCTCGGCGGCCGGACCCCGACCCGACTGGAACTGACCTATGTCTCGATCGGGGACTCGCTCGTGCGGATGGTCGCCGAGGGCGCCTTCCCGAACCTGTCGGCGCCGACCGGGGCCCGACGCGGTGCACCACGGGTCGGGGACGGGGTGGTCCGGGTCGACGTCAACGGACTCGTCCTCTATGCCAGTCCGAACGCGATCTCCGCGGTGCACCGGCTCGGGCACAAGGGTGCGGTCATCGGGACCGTGCTGGCCACGATCGTCGCGGACGTCCTCTCCCGCAGCGAGGCGCCGATCGATGAGTCGCTCGCGCTCGTCCTGACCGGGCGGGCCGCCTGGCGCACCGAACTGACCTCACGCAGCGCGACGATCTCGATGCGGGCGGTGCCGATCACCGAGGGCGGGGTGCGGGTCGGTGCCCTCATCCTGTCCCGGGACATCACCGAACTGCGTCGCGGTGAGCGCGAACTGCTCACCAAGGAGGCGACGATCCGGGAGATCCACCACCGGGTCAAGAACAACCTGCAGACCGTGGCCGCCCTGCTGCGGCTGCAGGCGCGGCGGCTGCCCGACGGGGCCGCCCGCACCGCGCTCGACGAGGCGGTCCGCCGGGTCGGCACGATCGCCCTCGTCCACGAGACCCTCAGTCAGGGATTCGACGAGACGGTCGACTTCGACGAGATCGCGGTGCGCGGGTTGCAGGCCGTCGTCGAACTGGCCACGAGCGAGCACCGGGTGCACAGCACCCTCGTCGGGACCTTCGGGCGGATGCGCGCCGAGGATGCGACGGCGATGGCGATGATCATCTCCGAGCTCGTGCAGAACGCGGCCGAGCACGGGCTCGCGGACCGGGACGGGATGATCGAGGTCAAGGCCGAGCGCACCGTGGTCGAGGGGGAGGACGTCGTCACCGTGACGATCACCGACGACGGGGCCGGGTTGCCGACCGGGTTCCGGCCGGGTCTGGCCGGGCTGGGGACCCGGATCATCACCTCGCTCGTGCAGGATCTGCGCGGCACGATCCGCTGGGACAAGGGGGACCCGCGGGGCACGGTCGTTCAGGTGACCGCCCGGCTGCGTCCGGTCGGGGGATGAGGCTGACGAGCTACGCTCAGCCGGCGCGACGGGCGCGGGCGTTGCGGCGCTTGAGCGCGCGACGCTCGTCCTCGGACAACCCACCCCAGACGCCGGCATCCTGACCGGTCTCCAGGGCCCACTTCAGGCACGTGTCGATGACCTCGCACCGACGGCAGACAGCCTTGGCCTCCTCGATCTGCTGGATGGCCGGGCCGGTGTTGCCGATCGGGAAGAACAGCTCGGGGTCCTCCTCGAGGCAAGCAGCGCGGTCGCGCCAGTCCATGAAGATCAGGGCTCCTTCGGTGTGGTGAAACTCGTGTGGTGAAACTGTGGGACTGTCAGGTTCGGATGACAGTCAGGCTAGTCGTGGCAGGAACGGCAGTGTTGCGAGCCGGGTGGTGCAAATCAGTAGGACGAATCGCACTAGGCGAACCCGTCGGCGAACATGGACACCGTCGTCGAGATCGCGACCGGATGAGGGCGTCTGCCATCGTATCGGTCGTTGATGTCGTGTGACCATAGGAAAACGCCATTGTTTGCCGGTGAGTTCCCGCACGGGCAACCTGACTAGTCTAATCCACCGTGACCACGAAACGAGACGAGATGGATCACAGTCAGCGTGATCGAGGCGAGGCATCCGAGCATCAACCGGACGGGGCGCTCGCGGCGTGGGCCCGCCCGGTCGGGGCGGCGGTGACCGGGGCCCTGACCCTCGCCCTGATCGCCCTGGCGGTCTTCTACCTCTACGAACTCGGCATCGGGGCCAGTGACAGCCCGGTCCGGGTCATCATGTCGGTCCTGCTCTTCCTCGTCTTCGCCGTGGCCGGCGCGGCGATGACCCGGGCCTGGCTGCGCGGGCTGCCCTGGGCCGCGACGCCGACCCTCGTCATCGGACTGCTGCTGCTGCCCACCGCGTGGACGCTGTTCCAGGCCGACCAGATCGTGCCGGCCCTTGTCCTGGCCGTCGTCGCGGTCACCGGTGTCGTCGTCGGGTGGAAGGGCCGCGAGCAGGACGAGGAGGTGGCAGCGGGCTGAGGCGCTCGGCTGCCCTCAGAGCCAGCCGCGGTCCTGGGCGAGTCGGGCCGCCCCGACCCGGCCGACAGCCCCCGTCTTCTGGATCGCGGCGGACAGCTGGTTGCGGACCGTGCCGGGCGACAGGTGCAGTTCGGCGGCCATGGCGACGACCGCCGCACCCCGCAGCGACATCCGGAGGAGCTCCTGCTCCCGGGGGGTGAGGGGGTTCACGCCCTCGACGAGGGAGTCGTAGGCAAGGTCGGGGTCGATGACCCGCAGGCCCTGGTGTACGCGACGGACCGCGTCGATGAGCGCAGCGGCCGGGGTGTCCTTGACGATGAAGCCGCTCGCGCCGGCCTCCAGCGCCCGGCGCAGGTACCCGGGCCGGCCGAAGGTCGTCACGACGAGGACCCGGGTGCGGGGGTTCGCCGACGTGATCTGCGCACACGCGGAGATGCCGTCCAGGCCGGGCATCTCGATGTCGAGCAGGCAGACGTCGGGGTCGTACTCGGCGACGGCCGGAAGGACCGCATCGCCGGATCCCACCTGGGCCACGACGTCGAAGTCCCGCTCCAGGTCCAGCAGCGCGGCAAGGGCCTCCCGGATCAGCGCCTGGTCGTCGGCGAGCAGGAGCCGGATCAGCTCGGCCACGACGCCTCCAGCCGGGTGCCGGAGCCGTCGCTGCCGGACCCGATGGTGAAGTTGCCGCCGGACTGCTCGACGCGTTCGCGCAGTCCCCGCAGGCCGTTGCCCATCCGCCGGTCCCTGATGCCGACCCCGTCGTCCTCCACGACGAGGCCATGCGCTCTCAACTCCACTCGGCAGCGCCCGGCCCCGGAGTGGCGCACCACATTGGTCACCGCTTCACGCAGCACCCACCCGAGGACCGTGCGGTGGGCCGGGTCGACGACCTGGGCATCGGGCGGGATGTCCGCGTCGATTCCGGCGCTGCGCAGGCTGTCGCGTGCCGCCCCGAGTTCGGTCGCGAGCTGGGCCGCACGCAGACCTCCCACGGTGGCCCGGATCTCGGCGAGGGACTCGCGCGAGAGTCGGGCGATGTCGGCGATCTCGGACTTGGCACGCTCAGGGTCGAGGTCGACGAGTCGCTCGGCGAGGGCGGCCTTGACACTGACGACGGTCAGACTGTGCCCGAGCACGTCGTGGACGTCGCGGGCCACCCGCTCCCGCTCGGCGCTGATGGCCAGTCCCTGGCGCATGTCGTCGTAGCCCTCGGACTGCTCGACGAAGAAGCGTGCGGCGTTCACCGCGACTGCGATCGCGATGAGGATGAAGATGAACGAGAGCCACTCGCGGACATCGTCGGTGACGATCATCGCGACGACGGTGGCCGCGATCGTCACCACCCCGAACACCCAGTGCCAGGGGCGTGGGAGGCTGAACGCGGCCAAGGAGATCAGGAACGGCGTGTACGAGATGATGTTCGAGCCGAGGAACGGGATGCTCAGCGTCGCGATCACGAGTAGGCCGGCGAGTGCGGTCAGGGCCGGGCGGAGGTAGTCGGGCTCGAAGCGCATCAGCTGCACGGCGGCGCCGGTGTAGACGATCCCGAAGGCGACGATGAGCGTGACCCCGGCGCCCCGCCAGAGCGGTCCATGGTCCGGTTCCCGCAGGATCGCGAGCAGCGGGAAGACGAGGAAGATCAGCCAGACCGCCCACATCAGCCACCCCCAGCGGGCCCATGGGTGGGTCGGCGGTGCGGCCGGCTCGGGTGCCCCGGTCCGCGTCACTGGCGGTTCCGGCTGCGGCGCACGAGCAGCGTTGCGAGGATCGCCAGGAGCAGCAGCCATCCCGCAACGTTAGCGAACGGGATCCACAGCGGCTCGTGGGTGACCGCGCCGGTCGTCCCGTCCAGGACGTACCCCTCGCTGATCGGGTACAGCGCGAGCGCGTTGAGACCGTAGAGCGGGGTGAACTTCGCGATTGTCAGCAGGGTTCCGGACAACGGGAAGAACAGGTTGCCCAAGAACCCGAGGATGACGACCGAGCCGGACGCGGCACTCACCGCGGCCTCGGTGCGGAACGCGAGCCCGAAGATCAGGCCGTACAGGGCGAACACGGCGGCACCGACGACGAGGATGAGGGCACTGAGGGACCAGGCGCCGGCGGTGCCCCGTGAACCGGTCAGGGCGCCGGCCGCATACACCAACCCGATCGGGATGATCGTGATGAGCACGGCGAGGGCGACCTTGACGCGGACGTAGCCGGTGTCGGTGAGGGGAGTGAGCCCGAGTTGGCGGCCCCACCCCTGCATCCGCTCGACGGCAGCCATCCCGCCGATCGCCACGGCAGCGGTGACGGCGCCGTAGGCGGCCATCGAGACCATGATCAGCATCGAGACGTTCCCGTTGCCGACCGCCCCATCGCCCCAGCTCATCGCGGCCCCGAAGACGAGATAGAAGAAGACGGGCAGACCGGCGGTGAAGAACAGCGAGACCGGGTCGCGGACGATCCGTTTCAGTTCCAGGCCGATGTAGGTGAGGTTCATCGCAGGGCTCCTTGGGTGAGGGTGACGAAGGCGTCGTCGAGGCTGCCGGCCGTGACCTCGAGACCGCTGCCGCCGAGGTCACCGAGGAGCAGGAGCGCGACCGCGTCGCTGTCCGTGCTGTGGATGCGGACCCGGCCGGCCGTGCCGTTCGCGGGCTCGACGTGGGTGACGTCGGGGTGACCGCTGATCTGCCGCAGCCCCTCCGCATACGACTCCTGCGGCAGATCAACGGTGATGGTGCGCCCACCCGCTGCGGCGCGGATCTGCGGGGTCGGACCGTCGGCGACGACGCGACCGCGCGCCATCATGACGATGCGGTCGGCGAACCCGCTCGCCTCCTCGAGGTAGTGGGTTGCGAAGATGACCGTCTTGCCGTGCTCCGCCTCCTGTCGCATGGCCGCCCAGAACTCGCGGCGGGTGCTCACATCCATGCCGGCCGTCGGCTCGTCGAGGATGAGCAGGTCCGGCTCGGGGAGCAGGGCGAGGGCGAAGCGCAGCCGCTGCTGCTCGCCGCCGCTGCACTTCGAGACCCGGCGCGCGGCGAGATGCGTGATCCCGGCGCGCTCCATGACGTCCTCGACCGGCGCATGCGTGGCGAAGGTCGAGGCGATGAGCCGGACCGTCTCGCCGACGCGCAGGTCGGCGAGGACCCCGCCGGTCTGCAGCACGGCGGAGACCGCGCCGTCGAGGACCGCGGCGCGAGGCGTGCGGCCCATGACGGTCGCGGTGCCGGAGTCGGGGGTCGTCAGACCGAGGATCATGTCGATCGTCGTCGTCTTGCCGGCGCCGTTGGGGCCGAGGAGGGCCAGGACCTCACCGGCTGAGACGGCGAGGTCGACCCCGTCGACCGCGGTGATGCGCTGGGCGCCCCTGCCGAAGCTCTTCGTCAGGCCCTGGAGTTCGATCGCGGACGTTGTCATGCCTCCACACTCGCCGCTTCGACGCATCCGCAGAAGAGTCGCCTGTCACGACATCGCGGTGACACCTGTCATGTCCACGGGGGCGGGCAGCGCGACCTGGACCGGCGTGACAGTGCGGTCGGTGACGAACCAGCCCCGACCGGGGATGACGGTGCGGACCCGGGGCAGCCGGACCCCGAGGGCGTCACCGTCGAGCGCCGTCGGTGCACCGAGGACGATCCCGGTCCGGCCCCGCAGGACGGCTGCCCCGACGCCCCGGGCCCGCAGTCCGATCGTGGCACCGTCGCCGGTGACGGCGATGAGCCCGCCGTCGCGTTCGGCGAGGTCGGCGATCTGCTCCAGGATCGGGACGAGGAGCGAGTCGAGGTGCCGGTCGATGTCGTCGGCGACGACGACGATGTCGGGGTGGTCCCGGCGCAGGGCCACGAGCCGCTCGTCGTCCTGCCAGGACAGGTGGTGCACGTCGTCACCGAGGCCCCGGGTGAGCCGACCGAGAGGAGCGTGCGGGTCACCCACGACGGCGACGGACCGACCGGCCCGGGCCGCCTGGTGCGTCAGAGCGGCCAGGGCGGTAGAGCGCCCCGATCCCGGGCTGCCGAGCACGACGAGTCGGCGCCGTCCCGGACCGCCGAGATCGACGCCCCGGTCCGGGTCACCGCTGACGCCGATGGTCAGGGTCTGCCGGGTCGGCGGGTGCACCTCATCGATCCGGATCCGGGCCGGCAGGGTCAACACGGTCCACGGGCCGGTGCGGGGCGGCGGCACCGCGACCCCGGCCGGGTCGCGCCGCAGCACCTGAAGTTGGGCTCCGTCGTCGACGCGCAGCAGCCGTCCGGGTGGCCATTCGGTGGGAGCACTGTCGGGTCGCAGTCCGGCGAGGGCGAGGTCGCTCGGGTCGGCCGGCCGCAGCAGCAGCCGGTGGGGGAGGGTGCGTCCGACCCGACCGGTCACGACCGATCGGTCACCGGTGACGATGGACCGCACGCCCACCGCATACCCCTCCCGCAGGGTGGCCAGCAGTCGGTCGGTGAGCGCGCCGTGATCGAGGCTGTCGCACGCGTCGGCGAGGATGTCCCACCCATCGATGACGACGAGGAGATGCTCCCGGACCGGTTCGCTGCGCCGGGTGCGGACCGCGGCGGCGAGCCGGTCGGTGAACCACGCGATGGTCGCCGGATCGGTGCGGTCGATGACGGCGCCGGTGTGCGGCAGATCCGCGAGTGCGCCGAGCGGACCGGTGCCGTCGGCGAGCACGTAGACGTGCGTTCGCTCCCCGCAGCCGGCGACGACCCCGGTGACGAGGGCGAGGGCGGTGCTCGTGCGGCCGGATCCGATCCCGCCGGCGATTGCGGTATGCGGGAGCGAGTCGATCTGCACCCGCACCGGCTCCTGGGTCTGGCTGGCGGGATCGTCCGCGAGGGCCCAGGCCTGCGGCGGAAAAGTCGGTGTCCAGGTGAGGTGGTCGGGCAGCGGCGGCAGCCACGGCGAGGGTGGGGGCGGGCGACCGGTGGTGTCGGCGGCCTGGACCACGGCGTCGACGAGATCGTCGTCGGCCGCCGCTGTCGCGAGCGGGAAGACCCGCTCCGTGATCGTCCCGTCCCGCCAGTGTGCCTGGACGGTGACGGCCGCGTCGTCGCGGCCACCGTGGAGGAGGGCGGTCTGCACCGCGGTGATGGGCTCGGCACCGGAGCGCAGCAACGCCCGCCCCGATGCGGAGCGCGGCAGCAGGGCTGCCGCGTCGGACTCGATGACGTCCTGCGAGTCGCCCCGGTCGCGCATCCGCAACGCGATGCGCAGGCCCAGGTTGGCCCGCATGTCCGCGGTGACCACACCGGCGGGTCGCTGGGTGGCCAGGACGAGGTGGATGCCGAGGGAGCGCCCGACCGCGGCGAGCCGGACCAGGCCGGTGACGAAGTCGGGGAGATCGTCTGCCAGGGCACGGAACTCGTCGACGACGATGACGAGGCGGGCCAGGTGCGGCAGCGTCTCGGGGGAGCGTCGCCGCTGGGCCCGGTAGGCGATGATGTCGTTCGCACCGCATCGGGCGAAGAGTTCCTCCCGGCGTCGGACCTCGGCCCGCAGCGAGGTCAACGCCCGCGCCGTCAGGGTGGTGTCGAGGTCGGTGACGACACCGACGATGTGCGGCAGCGACTCCAGGCCGGTGAACGCCGAGCCACCCTTGTAGTCGACGAGGACCACTGCGAGGTCGTCCGGTGGATGCTCGCTCGCGAGGGAGGCGACGAGGGTGCGCAGCAACTCGGACTTGCCGGACCCGGTCGTGCCGCCGACGAGGGCGTGCGGACCCGCGGCGGACAGGTCGATCCGGTGCGGCCCGTCCGCGGACCGGCCCAGGGTGAGCCAGGCCCCGTCGTCGGCGCGGGCCCACCGGTCCGCGACGGCTGACGCGCTCAGGTCGCCGTGGACCTCCCGGGTCACGGCGGCGAGGGTGACCGTGGCCGGCAGGTCCGCTTCGGGGGTGGTGCTGTCCCGCAACGGGGTGAGGGCGCCGGCGACACGGTGGCTCCAGGCCCACCCGACGGCGTCGACGTCGACGACGCTGCGGGTCCCGTCCCGCTCGGTCAGCACCGCTCGGCCGGTCGCAGCGGTCGCCAGATGCGTTGTCGCGGCGGGGGATCCCGCACCATGGACGATGAGGAACATCCGGCTGGCCGCGCCGTCGCGCGCGATCGCGTCCAGGGCGGCCATCGCCTCACTGTCCGCCCCGGCGTCGGTGCAGACGACGACAATCGCGGGTGCCGGGCCGGAACCAGCGGTGTCGGCGACCGATTGGCGGCGGCGCAGTTCGGCCAGCGCCGCCCGCAGCAGGTCCGCGCTCGGAGCAGGCCGGACGTGCGGCGCCGCCCGCCACCGGGTTCGGTCCGTCCACACGCACACGTCCTCCGGGGAGTGCAGCGTGACGAGTTGGCCGATGAGGGCGTCGGCGCAGCGGGCGGCGAGGGCACCGGTCAGGTCGAGACTGCCGATGATGGCCAGGTCGATCGTGACCGGCGCATCCGGGATCGGCACCGGCGCCGTGGCCCCGTCCTCGCTGCGGATCACGGCCCCGGTCACCGTGCCGGAGCCGAGCCGGAGGACCACCCCGTCGGTGCCCGTCCGGCCCCACAGTCCGGTGCTGGGAGTGCCGGCCAGTCGCGCGATCGTCGCCGGATCCGGGTAGATCCGCTCCCGCCACGCGCGTTCGGCGGCCACGGCCTCCACCTGCTGTCGCTCGCAGTCGGCGACGGTGCGACGGTGCTCCTGCCGGGCTCGCGCATACATCCGACGGCTGCCCACCCGATCCGAGACATAACTGCCGATGAGCATCAGGGGGGACATGGCTGCGAGCAGCAGCAGGTGCGGACCGAACAACCAGGCGAGCACGCCGGCGATCGGGAGGGGGATGAGTGCCGCCAGCCAGGGCGGGCGGCGCGTCTCGGGGGCCTGTGGGGGACGTGGGAGGTCGATCCGCACGGTCGGGGGATGACCGATCGGTCGGGGTGAGCGGCTGACCCGCAGCGTGCCGTCGCCGGGGGCGCTCGTCGTCGCCGGTCGCAGTCGGCTGGGGCGGACCACGAGGGTGGAGCGACCGGCCCGGATCCGTGCGCCCGGGGGCAGCGCGGTGGTCCCCTCGATGCGGGTGCCGTCGAGCCGGGTGCCGTTCTCCGACCCGAGGTCGGTGACAGTCATCCCGTCCGCACCGACATCGAGCCGCAGGTGCACCCGGCTCAGGGTCGGATCGGCGACCGTCACGTCGGCGCCGGCGCGACCGACGGTGTGCGACCCGGCGGTGAGCGCCCGAACGGCTCCGGCGTCCGGGCCGCCGACG
>DUPF01000269.1 GCA_012838445.1 Intrasporangiaceae bacterium
CCGGAGCTGTCCATGTTGAACATGGCGATCGCGATCGCGATGGCGATGAAGAGCCAGAAGATCGGCGTACGGAAGATGCGCTTGGCGTTCATATATGTGTGCGGGCTCGGGTGCGGCCCGCCCTTTCCTCACAGCGGTCGGGCGAGTGGGTGCTTCTCGCGTGGATAACGCTACCTGGGCGCGGCGTGTTCCATCGATTTGCGCCGGACAGCGATCAGAGCCACGTCCTCACCCACCGGCGGTCTCCCCAGCCGCGCTGTCCTACCCACGGCGGCGCCGGGCCCGAACCGCGGCGCTTCCCGGTCCTGCGGCGCTATATCGCCGCAGGATCCGCGAGGCCCGCGTCTGCAGACCAGCGCGGCAGAAGTTGACCATCGAGGACACCCCCCTCCGTCGTCGATGTGGAAAACTCGTCAGCCACGGTCGCCGATCCTGCTGGAATCTCCTCATGACAACCGGACCCAGGCAACCCTTTGACGCCAGCCTCCTGCGCGTGGCCGCAGACCTGCGCCGTCAGGGCATCGAGCCCGCGGCCGCGGGATGGCACCGGGTCCGGCGAGGCATATGGCTTGTTCCTGGAGCCTGGTCGACTCTGGGCACCGATGAGCGCTATCAGGCCACGGTCCACGCCACCGTCCTGTCCTGCCACGAGCCCGAGACCGTGGTGATCGCCGGCCACTCGGCGGCGGCCGTCTGGGGCATGCCGTCGATCGAGGCGTGGCCCGACCATGTGAGCGTGCTCGACCCCGGCGGGAGGTCAGGGTCGTCACGTCACATACGGATGGTGCATGGTCTGCCGGCCGAGCCGGTGCTCAGGCATGGATTGCTGGTGACCCCGGCCGCGCGCACCGTCATCGACCTCGCCCGGACCGGGACTCTCGACACCGCGCTGGCTTCAGCCGACTACGCCCTCCGGGAGGGTCTCTGCTCGCGCAACGACCTCGAGAAGGAAGCTGGACTCATCCCTCATGGCGGGCGTGGGCGAAGCATCGCCCGGCTGACGGTGGAGCTGACGGACGGTCTGAGCGGGTCCCCGGGCGAGAGCCTGTCGAGGTTGCAGATGTTCCGCGCGAACCTGCCACGGCCGGTCCTGCAACGGGAGTACCGCGATGAGAACGGGTTGATCGGATACGTCGACTTCGACCTGGAGCAGGTGATCGGCGAGTTCGACGGACAGACGAAGTATCGGATCCCTGACGGGGCCTCGAACACGGAGGCGAGTCAGATCGTGTGGCAGGAGAAGCGTCGCGAGGACCGACTGCGTCGTTTCAAGCCGGTGGCTCGCTGGGACTGGGCAGTCGCCCGCAGAACCGGCGCCCTGGCCCGCCTCCTGCTCGACTTCGGTGTCAAACCACAGCCACGGTCCACGTGGATCGACCTGGCATCGCGCCGATCCGCGTCCTGAACCGGCGGTGGTCGTGCCGAGACGCGGCGCTCTGGGATCCTGCGGCGCTATATCGCCGCAGGATCGGCAAGCGCCGCGGTTGGGACTCACACGCCGCGTCTGGCGGCGAGCGCCGCGCCACGGCGAGGTCAGCTGTAGACGTGCCGAGCGAGCGTGCCGATGTCCTTGAGCCCGCGATATGCCTCGGCATAGTCCAGGCCGTAGCCGACGACGAACTCGTTGGGGATGTCGAAGCCCACCCAGGTGCAGTCGATGTCGACCTTGGCGGCCTCGGGCTTGCGCAGCAGCGTGCAGATCTCGACGCTTGCCGGGTTGCGTGACTCGAGGTTCGACC
>DUPF01000270.1 GCA_012838445.1 Intrasporangiaceae bacterium
CCTCGGCTGCGGGCGTCCCGGGCGCCATCACCCACATCGGTCGCAGCGCCGGCACCCCGGTCCCGGAGGCCTCGGCGACGACCTTGCGTCGATAGGCGGCCAGTGCGGCATAGATCTGGGTCGCGGCCGCGAACTGCTCCCGCGTCTGTGGCGTGCTCGACACCTGCACGTTCTCATCGGGCCGGTTGCCCTCATGGGTGCGCATGAACACGCCGAACGCCTCGAACTCGGCCCACCGGGCGAGCAACTCGGCACTGCGGACATAGTCGCGCACGACCGCATTGATCGACGTATACCCGCCGACGTCGCTGTGCACGAGCGGCCACCCGGACACACCGGCGGCGAGCATCCCCCACAACGCCGAGCGCAGCCCGTCCTGCTCCGACCAGTCGACCATCTGATCGCCGGCCCAGAACAGCGGCGCCCACTCGTCCATCCCGAGCGACCCGGAGCGGAACCACGTCACACAGTCCGGCAACCCGGCCAGCAGACACGCCTCACGGACGACCTGTGCCCAGTGCAGCGGCCACCGGTTGTGCTCCAGGCGGGACTTGCCGGACGCCAGCACCGCATCGAACGGCAGCCCTTCCCCGAAGTCCGCCATGAACCCGGCAACCCCATGCTTGCCGAGAACCTCCTCCGCGATCACCTGCGAATACCACTGTCTGGCTTCAGGATTTGTCAGATCGATCAGCGATGCCTCGAACCCGCCCTGATCGATGAGGTATGCGTCGCCCGCCTTGTTCCTGACCAGGAACCCCTGCTCCGCGGCCTCGGCCCACAGATTCCGGATGCGGTCGTCGCCTTTGCCGGCAGCATCGACCAACCAGGGGTTGACGTAGGTCGTGGTCCTGATCCCCTCGGCGGCCAGGTCCTCGACGAGCCGGCCCCACTCGGGATAACGCTCCTCGTCGAGCTGCCACGTCCACCAGAGCCGGTCCCCGAACGAGGTGGTCCGCCGGCCGCTCCAGTCCTGCAACCAGACGGCGGAGAGTTCGGTGCCGGCGGCCCTCAGGTCGGCGACCTGGCGGCGGACCTCGTCGGTGCCGCCCTGCAGCCCGATCACCGCGCCCTCGGAGGTCCACGACGGCAGCCCGGGCCGCTCCCGACCGGCGTGCTGCTGCTCCAGGAGTTCGAGCGGGGTCGCCGCCGAGGTGAGTTCGGCACGCAGCCGGGAGGCCCACACCTCGAGAACGACGCGGTCCTCGTGCTGGGTGTCGACGGCGGCGAAGGCATGGGATACCGGTTCGGCGGGGTCGAGACGCACCCCGTGGGTTCGGAGCTTGTCGGTGACGATAAATGACGACCAGGCCGCATAGGTCATCTGGTCGTTCCCGCCGGCACCCTTGTTGGTGACATCGGCGAGCAGCGTCAACGGCTGGGATCCGCGGCCCACGCCCTGCTCCCGGACGATGATCGGGATGGTGCGTCCGGACAGGTCGGACCGGGCGAACTGGGCGCCGAGCCCACGCACCGCGCCGCCGTTGCGGGCGGTGACCAGGGCGAGGGTGTCGACGCTCGGGTCGGAGGACTCGGCCTCGATGATCGCCCCGCTGAGATTACGGGGCGTGATGGTCGCCTGCCACGGGACCGCGTCGCCGCGATGGGCGAGCGTCCCGCGGAGGATGACGGCGCCGTTGGTGGATTCGACCTCGGTCACCGTCTGGTTCGCGAAGGTCTCGTCGTGTTGGGCGTCCGGCCAGAAGTAGCCGCGATGATCCTGGACGTCGAGGGTGGCGCGTGCTGCGGTGAGGAAGGCGGTTCCGGGTGCGTTGCGCCAGACCGTCTGAGTCCCCTCCCGGATCTCGACGGTGCGGAAGGTCTTGTCGATCGTGACGGTCAGGGGGCCTGCGGCCAGCGGTCCTTCGGGGATGTCGGCCTCGATGGTGAACCGACCGGGCTCGACGACGTGCACGTGGTCCTGCGGGACCATCGCGAGCACGATGACGGTCGCGGCGAGCGCGGCCACAGCCAGCATGAGGAGCAGCCGCGTCAGGATTCCGCGACGCGGCTGCGGGCCACCCCTGGGCTGGCCCCGCCGGAGCCGGTCCATGTGGGGCAACCTAGCAGGCGACGGGGCTTGGTTCGATCGGCCGAACAGCCCCGGTCGCCTGGAGGGTCCCCAGCCTGGCCCGCTTGTGCGGGAGGAGTATGCGGTGCTCGCCGCCGAGGTCCACCACCGGACTCACTTGTCGGTGTACTTCTTCACCGTCGCGGTGATGACGGTGCCGGTCTCGACGGTGGAGCCCGGTGTCAGGTCCTGTCCGACGACGACCCAGTTCCGGTCCAGGAACGGCAACCGGTTGGCGCCCGTGGCGTCCTCGGCGACGCCGACGATGAGGCCTGCAGCGCGCCACAGGTCCTGTGCCTCCTGATAGTTCATGCCGACACCGTCCGGCACCGTGATCTGCACGGCAGGTGCTTCGGTCGTCGAGATCGCGGCTGCCGGGGCCGGTGCCGTGGACTCGGCGGGGGGTGGGGTCGATTCAGCGGGGGGCTTGGCGGTGACGGTCGCCGTGAGCGTGACTGTGGACTCCTGGGTCACCGTCGCGACGCTGGTCACCGTGGGTGGGGCCGCGGTCGTGCCGGAGTCGTCGGAGCCGCTGCCCAGGGCACCGAACACCAAGCCGAGGAGGAATCCACCGAACAGCAATCCGGCGGCCTTCGCCCAGGACGGAACCCCCGATCCGGGGCTCGCCGGCGGGTGCGGGGGAGGGAGGGGAGCCGCCGCCCGGAAGTGTTCGGTCCATTGGTCCCCGTTCCAGTACCGTTCTCGGCCATCGGGTTGGGGATGCCATCCGGGCGGTGTCGTCATGCTTCTCCTTGGTCAGAACTGCGAGCAGTGAGGATCCACAGCATCGTCTGGTTGTGCGGGACGGGTATGCCGTGCTCGCCTCCGATGTCCACGACCCGGCCGGCGAAGATCGCGACCTCGGTCTCGCGACCCGCGAGGACATCCTGGTGCATCGACGTCATCCCGGCGACCGGTTGACCGGCGAGCACAGTCCGCCAGCGCTCGACGTCGCCGTCGGTGAGGTCGACGCCCTCTGCGGCGGCGACCGCCCTGGTCTCCTCGATGAGCGCCATCATCAACTCGTATGCGGGCCCCGGCTCCTGGAACGCGCCGTACGGTGCGCGCAGGACGGCAGAGGCCTGGTTGATCCCCACGTTGACCATGAACTTCCACCACATCTGGTGGCGCATGTCGTCCGGGGTGGACCACGCCAACCCGGCCCGGGTCAGCAGTTCCTGGATCCGGGTGATGCCCGCGGTGACCGGCCCGTCGGCCGGACCGAACACGAGCCGGCCGGCCTGGGTGTACCGGACCGCCGCACCGGCGCGTTGAGCATCCATGGCCAGCGCGATGCAGAGCGGCACCTGCTCATCGTTGACCTCGACACCGGCCGCACGCAGTCCCGCCAGGATGATGTCCTCGCTGTCCAGGCCGTTGAGGACCGACAGGACCGTCGTCGCCGGCCCGACCAGCGGAGCGGCCAGCCGGACCGCGTCCGCGAGGTGGGCGTGCTTGACGGCGACGAGGACGAGATCGACCTCGGGCATCCCGTCGGCGGTATCGAACGGGTCGAGTACCTCGATGTCGAGGCGTCGGCCGTTGACGGTGAGCGGCTCCTCCCGCAACCGCCGGGCGCGGTCTGCGTCGGCGACGATGAGCGTCCGGATACCCACTCGGGCGAGGTGGTCCGCATACATCGCTCCCATCGCCCCGGCCCCGATGACGGCGACGGTCCCGGGGGATGCGTCGGTCGCGGTCGGCATGACCTTGACTCTAGGCAACCCGATGCGGACGGCCCCGTCAGGGTCGTCAGTTGTCCCACCAGGGCCGCAGCGGCAGATCCGAGGCGCCGTCGGCGGCCGGTTCGACCGCGAGGACATGGTGGAGCTGGATGTCGTTCCTCTCGAACGCGAGGCGTGAGCCGGCCAGGTAGAGCCCCCACACCCGAGCGGTGGCCTCGCCGACCTCGTCGACGCACTCGTCCCAGTGCTCGACGAGGTTGCGGCACCACGCCGCGAGCGTGAACGCATAGTGCGGACGCAGGTTCTCCTCGTGGAGCACCTCGAGTCCGGCGTCCTGGGCCTCGGTGATGATCCGTCCCGAGCCGATCAACTCCCCGTCGGGGAAGATGTAGCGGTCGATGAACGGCCCGGTCTCCTGGCGGCGGTTGTGCGGGCGGGTGATGCAGTGGTTGAGGAGCAGCCCACCGGTCCGCAGCCGGTCCCGGATGAACCGGAAATACGCCGGATACTGGGTCACCCCAACGTGTTCGGTCAGTCCGATCGACGACACCGCATCGAACTCCGACTCGGTCACATCGCGGTAGTCGGCATGCCGCACCTCGGCGAGTTGGTCCAACCCCTCCTCGACGATCCGCCGCTGCGCCCATGTCGCCTGCTCCTGCGACAAGGTCACCCCGAGGGTGCTGACCCCCTGGCGCGCCGCATACCGCACCATCCCACCCCAGCCGCAGCCGATGTCGAGGAGTCGATCACCGGGCTTCAGGGCAAGTTTGTCGAAGATCAGTCGGTACTTGTTCTCCTGAGCGTGCTCGAGGCTCGCGTCCGGGGACGGGTAGACCGCGCACGTGTAGGTCATCGACGGCCCGAGGACCCGCTCGTAGAACCGGTTCGAGACGTCGTAGTGGTGACTGATCGCGTCCGCGTCCCGCCGCCGGTTGTGCCGCAACCCCTC
>DUPF01000271.1 GCA_012838445.1 Intrasporangiaceae bacterium
AGCCGCCGAGGTACAGCTCCGTGGTGCTGCTGAGGATCACCGGCAGGGCGGCGATGAGGAGGGCGAGGACCGGGGCGAACAGGATCGCCCGCTTCACCCGCGCGAACGTGGTCCGCAGCGCGGCCTCGGCGAGAGTCTCGTCGCGATCTGCTCCCGGGGTCCGACCGGGGGTCTGGTCCGTGGGGTGTCCCGACTCGGGCTTCATGGTTCCCCTGGAGTTCTGGTCATGGTGGCTGGGTCAGGCGTCAGTCCAGGGTCACGGTCTGGTCGACGGGAACGAACCAGACCCAGATCTGACCCGGTGCGAACGTCAGTTCCTGACCGTCGGCCTCGAAGATCGTCGGCGCTGAGTCGGAGGCACGGCTCCAGGTGCCCTCCCAGACCTTCCCGTCCCGCAGCACCGTGGCGTCCCCGCTGCCGACGAGATCCGCCAGCGGTGTGGCGACGCTGTCCGAGACAGTGTTGGCCGAATCGCGGGTGACGACCCGCTGGATGACGATCGTCGTCGGGTGGACGGGAGCGCCGGTCAGGGCATCGATCTCGGTGCGCCCGTTCGTCTCGATCGTGTAGCCGGCGCTGTCCGGGTCGTAGGTCCCGTTCATCCGCACTGCCGGATAGCGGGTGGACACCGAGGTCGCCGACCGGCCACCAGGTGCAGGATCGCCGTAGCGGAAGCCGATGTCCTTCGGCGGTTGGCTGCCGCCGCCGGTCTTGAGCAGGGTGGCCGGGGTGCCGAGCAGGTTGTGCGGTGCCCGTCGGGAGGTATCCCGTCGGAAGCCGGCCCCGGAGCCGTGTGGCACGTCGATGTGGGTGCCGGCGTCGAGGTAGTGGACGTACGTCTTGCGGGAGGCGCCGGAGTGCACGAGCGGGATCGAGCCCCAGTTGGCCAGGATCGTCGGATCGTTGGGTCGGGCGCTGCGGATCGGGCCGACACTCTCCGGCAGGGTCGAGGAGAACACGGCCAGCAGTCGGGTCAATCCGTATTCGACCTGATCGAGGTAGACCACATCGGCGGCTGCGAGGCCGATCCTGGGGTAGGCGGCCTCGACATGGTCGATCTTGACGGCGAGGGCCGGACCTCCGGTCAACGGGGTGGATGTCGGCGTCGGTTCCGGCGTGGGGGTCGCGGTCGGGGTGGGTGTCGGTGCAGCACTCGTCGGGGCCGGAGGTGGCGGGGGAGGAGCGGCCTCGTCACCGGAGCAGGCGGCCAGGGTCAGGATGAGTATGCTCACCGCCGCGCTCGTTGTCGCGCGCCGCCGCGGGTGGCTGCTCCGTCGTAGCGGGTGGCTGGTCCGTCGTCCTGAATGCATGGGTCGTACGGTACTGGCTGCTGGTGCGGGGTTCCGCCGCCGGGAGGCGAACGGTGATGCGTAGACCGCCCGCCGCGCCCGGCGCGATGACGAGGGACCCGCCGTGCGCTGTGACGATGCTCTTGACGATGGCCAGTCCGAGTCCGGTCCCGGCGTGGTCACGGTGGATGCGCTCGGTGCCACGACGGAAGGGCTCGGTCAACGTCGGGATGAGGTTCGGGTCGAGCCGCTCACCGGTGTTCTCGATCGTGAAACCGGCGGAGTCGATGCCTGCGACGGTGTCGATCCGGACCTGTCCGTGCTCGGGGATGTTGTGCACGATGGCGTTGTGCAGCAGGTTGACCGCCACCTGCTGCAGGAGGGGGTGGGAGCCGAGCGCGAGCGCAACCTCGCCGGTGGCGTCGATGACGACGCCGTTCTTCTCGGCGAGGGGGAGCAGGGTCTCCACGGCCTCCTCGACGACGAGGGACAGGTCCACCGGCTCTCGGGCGAAGGCGTGTTCGGTGCGGCTGAGGATGAGCAGTGCCTCGACCAGGTCGATCGCCCGGGTGTTCACGTCACGGAGTCGACCGAGGAGGGCGTCGCGGTCGTGCGGGGAGTCGGTCTTCTGTCCGACATCGAGGAGTGCCTGGGTCACCGCGAGTGGGGTGCGCAACTCGTGTGAGGCGTTGGCGGCGAAGCGTCGTTGCGCCTCGATGTGTGCTTCGAGCTGAGCCAGCATGTCGTCGAATGCATCGGCCAGTTCCCGGAATTCGTCGGCGGGGCCCTCCAACCGGATCCGGTGCGAGAGCGACCCGTGCGCAGCCTGTCGGGTGGCATCGGTGATGCGGTTCAGTGGGGCGAGCATCATGCCCGCGAGGATCCAGCCCCCGACGAGCCCGATGAGCAGCAGCGCGGCGAGCATGAGCCCGGCCTTGGGGGCGAAGGCAGCCCACAGGTCCGCGCGGCCGGGGAAGAACAGTTGCGGGTTCGGTGTGGTGCGGTCGAGTTGGTCCGGGGGGATCCGCGCGGCCCGGGTCGGGACATACCGCAGCAGGAACACCCAGACGACGGCGATCACTGCGACCCCCGCGATCACGAGGAATCCGGCGTAGCTGAGGGTGAGTTTGAGGCGGACACTCAAACCGGGTGGTCTATCCGTCCCGCGCACGGAGGTCCTCGGCACGAGTGGGGCCTCGCGATGGGTTGTCGAGCCCCGCGTCCGGGTGTTCGCCGGTGTCGATGCGGTAGCCGACGCCGGGGACCGTGGCGATGACCCACGGGGAGGTGTCAGATGGTCTGTGTAAGTGGGGAGGTCTGAGAGTCTGAAGGAGATGACTGTGAGCATTCTGGAAGAGACGATGACCGACGAGAACACGAAGAAGAAGGAGCTTGAGGAGGCTAGGAGGG
>DUPF01000272.1 GCA_012838445.1 Intrasporangiaceae bacterium
ACACCGGCCCCGACCGACGAGCCGACCACACCGGCCCCGACCGACGAGCCGACCACACCGGCCCCGACCGACGAGCCGACCACTCAGCCAAGCCAGCCTGGCAAGACTCAGCCCAGCCAGCCTGGAAAGCCCAGCCAGCCGGGCAGCCCGAGCGCGGCTCCGACTGACCTGGCTCCTGCCTCGAACACAGGTGGGGTGGCACTCCTTCTCGCGGCTCTTGGCCTGATGGGCGCAGCCGCCCGGATGTTGCGCGGAGCGAGGCAGCACTGACCCAGGTTGCCGACCAGCATCGACGCGATTCCGTGCCGATGCCTACGTCCGACACACCCGGACCACACAGGCGCCACCGGTCGATTCCCGACCGGTGGCGCCTCGGCCTGGTCGCAATACTGACAATCCTGGCCGTCATCGCCGGGGTGAGCGGGGCATACCTGCTCCTCGGCGACACCTTCCGTGCCGCGCAGTACTCGAGTAGCACTCCGCAGGCCATCGAAGAACCGAACCTCGGAGTCCCTCTGCCGCCGCGCGAGGCCCCCGTCGATCAACCGGAATCCGACGTCCACGCGCGCGAGGGGATTCACCCCGAGCGGATCGACATCCCTGATGCGAAGGTCAACACCATCGTCGAGCCTGCCGCCGCTTCCGAGCGGGTCAACCCGTTCACCGGCGAGACCGTGCTGACCTTCCCCGTTCCCGGCGGGCCGTTCACGACTGTCTGGTGGGAGGAGGGCCCGGCTCCCGGTGAGGATGGGATGGCCGTCATCCTCGGGCACACCCGGTCCAAGGGCGCCAGCGTCTTCGAACACCTCGCCGACCTGGACGAGGGAGCCGCGATCGGGGTGAGTGGGCTGACCGAGTCGGGGGAGACGGTCGTCGCGCGCTTCATCGTCACCTCGGTCGTGACCGAGATCCCGAAATCGGACGACTCAGCGCTACGTTCCGTCCTCGACACCGCTCCCGCGGACACCGGACTGGCCCTGATCACCTGTGGTGGTGAGGTCGACCAGATCCTCTCGTCCCACTCCGACAACACGGTCGTCTTCGCCACCCTCGACGCCGTCTACCGCCGCTGACGGCCGCACGACGAAGCGGCGACACCCGCGCCGATAACGGCCCGGCTTGTGCGTGCATCTGGCACGCTCATCCCATGCAGACACTGCACTGGGTGGCGCTCATCCTCGGACTGGCCGGTGTCGCCCTCATCATCATCGGGCTCCGCCAGCAACGTGCTGCCGCCGCCAACCGAGAACTCGTGGGCGGCTTCGGCGGGCCGCCGGGGACCTCCGACGTCGGAGTCCGGGACGGATTCCCCGAGCCCGACCCGCGTGCGCACTACCCGGTCGGGCGCACCGCTCGCCTCGTCGGACTCGGTCTCCTGATCGTGGCGCTGGCCCTCGTCGTTTACTCCTGGCTGGCCTGAGCGGGCCTGCCGCGCGGAACCGGCGACTGCTTTCCCCGTGGATCCGGCGGCGGCTTCACCACGCAAAGGGTGACTTCACCACGCTTCCGAAGCGTGGTCGAGTCACCGTTTAACGGGTGGGGAGAGAAAGTTGAGGCGGGTCAGGGACGGGGTGGGGGCAGGGCGCAGCCGTAGGGGCCGTGGTTGCAGTAGCCTCCGGGGTTCTTGTGGAGGTACTGCTGGTGGTAGTCCTCCGCATACCAGAATGTCCCGGCGTCCTGCGCTGACCTGATCTCGGTCGTGATCTGACCGAATCCCTTGCGGGTGAGTTCCTCCTGGAAGCGGGACCGGGTGTCCTCGATCGCGGCCTCCTGCTCGGCGGTGGTGAAGAACAACGCCGAACGATAGGCGGTGCCGATGTCGTTGCCCTGACGGTTGCGCTGCGTCGGGTCGTGGTTCTCCCAGAACGCCCGGAGCAGCTCCTCCGGGGTGATCACGCTGGGGTCGTAGGCGACGAGGACCGCCTCGGCATGCCCGGTCCGCCCAGTGCACGACTCCTCATAGGTCGGGTTCGGGGTGAAGCCGCCCATGTAGCCCGCCGCCGTGGTGACGACGCCCGGGAGCTGCCAGAAGATCCGCTCGACGCCCCAGAAGCAGCCCATCGCCACATAGATGACCTCGGTGCCCTCCGGCCAGGGCCCCTCGAGGGGAGTCCCGAGCACCTCATGGGTCGTCGGGACCGGGAAGATCCGATGGTCCCGGCCGGGCAGAGCATCCTCGCGGGAGACCATCGACGTCCTGGCCGAGCCGGTGAGTGAGCCGAAGAGCGCGTCGAAAACCATGTCTCATTCAACCTCGCATACAGGCAGGCTGTTCCCGTGAGCCATTCCGACCCAGCCGACGTGACGATCATCGAGGTCTCCGGGGCTGCGACCGACCCCGAGGGCCGCGCCCGCTTCGAGGAGTGGGTCGAGGTGTTCCACCGCGTCCAGCGCGCCGACACCGGCAGCAGCGACGCCTGGAGCGCCGAGGAGTTGCGGACGGTGCTGGACAACCCGATCAAGTTCTTCGTCGATCTGGCAGCCGTCACTGCGGACGGACAGGTCGTCGGCGCCGCCGAACTCATCTTCCAGCGCGAGGACAACACCCATCTCGTCATCCTCAACATCGGCGTGCTGCCCGCGTTCCGCCGCCGGGGCATCGGCCGCCGGCTCATCGAGGAGGTAGAGCGGGTCACCCGCGAGCACGGCCGGCGCACGATCATCACCGAGACCATCTGGTCCGGTGACGAGGGTGCTGCCGACGTCAGCGGCGAGTTCGCCCGGCGGCTCGGTTTTGAAGACGTGCAGACGTCGCGCCGCTCCGACCTCGATGTCACCACCGTCGCCATCGACCCGGACATCCCGACGGGGTATGCGATCGAGACCCATGTGGGCACCCCGCCGCAGGCGGACGCCGACGATCGGGCCTGGCTGCTGCGCCGGATGTCGACCGACGCCCCGCTCGGCGGTCTCGACATGGAGGAACAGCAGTGGGACGCCGCTCGGATCCGCTCGGCGGACGAGCGGATGGAGCGCATGGGGCGAGGCCGCGTCAGCGCCTTCGCCCGGCACCTCGAGAGCGGTCGGCTGGTTGCCTTCACCGAGATCCAGGTGCCCGCCGCGAGCCCGGACCTGGCCTATCAACAGGACACGCTCGTGCTGCGCGAACACCGTGGCCACGGACTCGGCCTCGCGCTCAAGGCGGCGAACATCGCGGTGCTGCGCGACGCATACCCCGGCGTGGAGCGGGTGCGGACCTGGAACGCCCTGGAGAACTCGCACATGCTCGCCGTCAACGATGCGCTCGGCTGCACCACGAGTGGATTCGAGCGGGAGTGGCAGAAGCAGCTCTGAACTAGTCTCATCGGTATGCCCGACTCACCTTCGCACCCCAGCCTCGGCTTCTCCTCACTCGCCATCCACGCCGGCCAGGAACCGGACCCGAGCACGGGAGCGGTCGTCGTCCCGATCTATCAGGTCTCGACCTACAAGCAGGACGGCGTCGGCGGGCTGCGGGGCGGCTACGAGTACAGCCGCTCGGCCAACCCGACCCGCACCGCTCTGGAGGAGTGCTTCGCCGCCCTCGAGGCCGGGTCGCGGGGCTTTGCGTTCGCGTCCGGTCTGGCCGCCCAGGACACCGTGCTGCGGGCGCTGCTGCGGCCCGGGGACCACGTCGTCGTCCCCTCCGACGCCTATGGCGGGACGTACCGGATGTTCAACCAGGTGTTCGTCCCGTGGGGGGTCGAGCATGATGTCGCGACGATCGCCGATGTCGAGTCGGTGCGCGCCGCGATCCGGCCGGAGACGAAGCTGGTCTGGCTCGAGACCCCGACCAACCCCCTCCTCGGGATCGCCGACATCGAGGCGATCGCCGCCGTCGCCCACGAGGCCGGTGCCCTGCTCGTCGTCGACAACACCTTCGCCTCGCCCTACCTGCAGCAGCCGCTGACCCTGGGCGCCGACATCGTCACCCACTCGGCGACGAAGTATGCGGGCGGCCACTCCGACGTCGTCGGCGGGATCGTCGTCGTCCGGGACGGGGCTCGCGACGCCCGCGGCGAGGATGTGGCGGAGCGGATCGGGTTCCACCAGAACGCCATGGGCGCGGTCGCGGGCCCCTTCGATGCGTGGCTCGTGCTGCGCGGTCTGAAGACGCTCGCGGTGCGGATGGAGCGGCACTGCGACAACGCCGAGGCGATCGCCTCCTTCCTCCAGGGGCATCCGGGCGTGACGAAGGTGCACTATCCCGGCCTGCCGGAGCACCCCAACCACCAGGTTGCGACCCGGCAGATGCGCCGGTTCGGCGGGATGATCTCGTTCCAGGTCAGGGGCGGGGAGGACGTCGCCACGAAGGTATGCGCCGAGACCGAGTTGTGGACCCTCGGCGAGTCCCTCGGTGGGGTCGAGGCCCTCATCGAGCACCCGGGCCGGATGACGCACGCGTCGGTCGCCGGCACCCAACTCGAGGTCCCGGGCGACCTGATCCGGCTCTCCGTCGGCATCGAGGACGTCGACGACCTCATCGCCGACCTCAAGCAGGCCCTGGACCGGCTCACGTGACACCGGCCCGCACCGTGTGGTGCGTCGATGTCGGCAGCACCTTCACCAAGGCCGTCCTCGTCGACGCCCGCGACGGAACGGTGCTGCGGACCGGCTCGACCCGCACCACGATCGACACCGACGTCCTGGACGGCATCGAGGCCCTCCGGCATGGCCTGGACGGCGCCCCGGACGAGACCCTCGTCTGCTCCAGCGCCGGTGGCGGGCTGCGACTGGCCGTCGTCGGGTTCGAGCGCGAGGTCACCGGTGAGGCCGGGTATCGCGTCGGACTGTCAGCGGGAGCCAGGGTGGTCCACGTCGCCGAGGGCGAACTCGACGGCGCCGGTGTCAAGGCGTTGCGGGCCGCCCGTCCCGACATCGTCCTGCTCGTCGGCGGCACCGACGGTGGCAACTCGGATGTCCTGGTGCACAACGCAACTCGCCTCGCCTCGGCCCGGATCACGGTGCCGATCGTCGTCGCCGGCAACACCGAGGTGCGCGATGACGTCGCCCGCATCCTCACCGCCACCGGACGTCGCTTCGTCCTGACCGACAACGTCGTCCCGAGGATCGGGTCGATCAACCCGCTGCCGGCCCGACTCGCGATCCGCGAGGTGTTCCTCGAACACGTTATCGGCGGCAAGGGACTCTCCCGCGGGCCACATTTCGCCGAGATGGTGCGGGCGGCCACCCCCGACGCGGTGCTCACCGGCGTCGGGGTCCTCGCCGACGTCGCCGGGGACGTCATCGTCGTCGACGTCGGGGGCGCCACGACCGATGTATACTCCGCGATCAACCCCCAGGGTGAGGACGCCGAGATCGAGCGGGACGTCGTCGGTCGGCTCTGGCAGGAACGCACCGTCGAGGCCGATCTGGGGATGCGCTGGTCCGCCCCCGGTGTGGTCGACGCGGCCGCCAGGGAACGCATACCCCTGCCGGACGGGCTGGACGAGTATGCGACCCGCATCGGCGCCGACCCGGGTCACCTGCCGCAGGGGGCGGCGCAGATCGAGCACGACCTGACCCTGGCCCGCACCGCAGCCCTGATCGCCGCCCGCCGGCACGGTCGTCCGCACACCCCGGCCGAGTCGCCCAAACCGCTCTCCGACGTCGGACTCGTCGTCGGATCCGGGGGAGTGCTGCGGCACAACGACCCGGATGCTGCCGCAGCCGTGGTCCGGGCGCTGACGAGCGATCACGGTGGGGGTTGGCGGGTGCCCGACCAGGCCCGGGCCACGGTCGACAGTGACTATCTCCTGTTCGCCGTCGGGCTGCTCGCCGAGGGATATCCGCAGGCGGCGCGGGCATTGGCCCGGCGGGTGGCCGCACCACCGGCTTAGATAGGACCATGACCGACAGTGCTGTCGCCCCCGTCACCCTCGATGACGTCCTCGCCGCCCGCGCCGGCCTGACCCCGGTGATGCGGCCGACGTCGCTGAAGTTCAACCGGGGCATCAGCGAGCGGGCCGGGACCGACGTCTATCTCAAGTGCGAGAACCTCCAGCGGGCCGGGTCGTTCAAGTTCCGCGGCGCCTACACCCGGCTCTCCCGACTCAGCGACGAGGAGAAGGCCGCCGGGGTCGTCACCGCGAGCGCCGGCAACCACGCCCAGGGAGTCGCGCTCGCCGCGCAGATGCTCGGCATCTCCGCGAAGGTCTACATGCCGGTCGGTGCCGCGATGCCCAAGGTCAACGCCACCAAGGGCTACGGCGCCCAGATCGAGCAGGTCGGGCTCACCCTCGATGAGGCCATGCCGCACGCGCAGGAGTATGCGCAGCGCACCGGAGCGATCTACATTCACCCCTTCGATCATCCCGACATCGTCGCCGGTCAGGGCACCTGCGCCCTGGAGATCCTCGAGCAGTGCCCGGATGTGCGGACCGTCGTCGTCGCCCTCGGCGGCGGCGGGCTGCTCGCGGGGATCGCGGTCGTGCTGCGGGAGCTCAAACCCGATGTGCGCATCGTCGGGGTACAGGCCGAGGAGGCCGCCGCATACCCCCGATCGTTGCGGGAGGGCCGCCCGATCGCGTGCGAGTCGATGCACACGATGGCCGACGGGATCGCCGTCGGACTGCCCGGCAAGGTGCCGTTCGAGATCATCTCCCGCGCGGTCGACAGCGTCGACACGGTCAGCGAGGAGGAGATCTCCCGGGCGCTGCTGTTCCTCCTCGAGCGGGCCAAACTCGTCGTCGAAGCCGCCGGCGGGGTGACCGTCGCCCGGCTCCTGCAACCGAGTGCACAGCCGTGGGAGGGCCCGGTCGTCGCGGTCCTGTCCGGCGGCAACATCGACCCGCTCCTCCTGCTGCGGATCATCCGGCACGGCATGGCCGCCGCCGGCCGTTACCTGCAGTTGCGGGTGCGGGTCCCCGACAAACCCGGCCACCTGGCCCAACTCCTGACCGACTGCGCCGACGTCGATGCCAACGTCCTCGACGTCGAGCACGTGCGGGTCAACGCCTCGCTGCGGGTCGACGAGGTGGAGATCTCCGTCGAGTTGGAGACCAAGGGTCCGGAGCACTGCCAGATCGTCGTCGAGACGCTGCACGCCCGGGGCTACCGTCTCGTCGCCGTCGACGCATGAAACCCACCGTGTGTGCAGCACCGGCGGCGCGGCGCCGGCAAGGGGGTGCCCGATGATCGGGCGGCTCCTCGCTCTGATTCGGCGGGTCTGGTGGATCTTCCTCGTCAGTGCGGCGCTGTTTGCTGTTCTCGGCGTGGCGCACATGATCCGCTGGGTGAGCAGCGAACCGATCGAGGTCGGTCGCGGCCCGGCGGGCTCCCCGGTGACGCTCTCGGCGGAGGCCGGCGGCTCGGAGGGGCTCGTGGTCTACGGTCGGGGTGAACCGGCCGAGCGCTACACCTGCCGCTCGGCCGAGCACGACAGCGTCACGGTGTTCCGAAACTACACGTTCCCGGTGCGTGACTACGGCGGGGAGCAGTGGCGGGAGCTCGGGACCACGCATTCGAGCGCGGAGCCGGGCGACATCGTGTTCTGCCCGGCCGAGGGGGTCACCGAGATCGCCGTCGTCAAGGATGTGCCTGCTCAGGCCCGCCTGATGACCTTCGTGTTCCTCGGTGCCGCCGTGGTGTGCGTCCCGGTGGCGCTGGGCTACCGCCTCGTGGGCCGGCTGACCGACCCGACCCGGTAGCCTGCCCAGCCTGCCCAGGCTGGTGCGGAGCCGAGGTGTCGTGATGGCAGCAGTGATCCTCCGCACCGGCCCGGTGCGGTTGCCGCCGACCGCGCAGCCACCACCCTGACGTAGCAGCGCCCCGGACCAGGTCGTCCGGGGCGCTGCTGCTGCGTCGAGGTGCTCTGGGCGGCTCAGCCGTCGTAGGGGCGGGCGCCCTTGATCTTGACGGTGATCTGCTTGCCGTTGGGCGCGTTGTAGGTGACTTCCTCACCGACGCGGCGGCCGTTGATGGCCGCCCCCATCGCGGACTTCTCGCTGTAGACCGGCAGGTCGGTGTGCTCACCGATCTCGCGGCTGCCCATGAGGAAGGTCTCGTCCTCACCGAAGAGCTCGATCGTGACGATCATGCCCGGCTCGGCGATGCCGTCGTCCGGCGGGGCCTCACCGACGGTCGCGCGCTCGAGCAGTGCGGTCAACTGCCGGATGCGGGCCTCCATCTTGCCCTGCTCCTCCTTGGCCGCGTGGTAGCCGCCGTTCTCGCGCAGGTCCCCCTCGAGGCGGGCGGCCTCGATCTTGTTCGCGATCTCGGTGCGGCCGTCGCCGGAGAGGTAGGCGAGCTCCTCCTTGAGGCGGTCGTAGGCCTCCTGGGTCAGGAACGTCGCGGTGGTCTCGGTCATCTCATAACTCCTTGGTGTGACGGGGGAACCCCCGCCGGGTGCCGTGATAACGGAAGGTCTGGGTATGCGCTGGTTGCGCAGTCCCAGACCCTCGAATCAGCAGGTGTAGAGGACCATTCTAAACCACGACCGGCCGGATCCGTGGCGGTTCGGTTCGGTGCTGCAGGCCCGGTCAGGAACGCTCCGGGCGGTCGGTGACGCAGTTGTAGACCGAGCCCGTTGTGGCCCGGGTCGTCGTGCGGATCGTGACGTCCTCGTGGACGGTCGCGGCGCCCCCGTCCCGGTCGGCGGGGATGGTGACGTCGACGGTGCCGACGACGGCGAAGTCGGTGGCGACGGCCCGCACGCGGCACACGACGGCGGTGTTCGCGGGACGGTGCACGTCGAACCCGACGGTGACGGTCCGGTCGTCGACGACCTCGTAGGTCGTCACGGTCCACCGCACCTTGTCGTGGTTGAGATAGAGGCCGAGGGCGATGATGAGCGCGGAGAACGCCGCGATGAGCACCCCGCCGATGATCCACCAACGACGGGTGCCGGCCGGGGTCTGGGTTCGACTCACCCCCTCATTGTCGGACACCATAGAGTCAGTATGTTGTCCGCCCCTCCCGCAGACCGGCTCACCACCGGTGCTGCGGCCAGGTGCCGGATGTCGTGCCGGAGGGCCCGACCGTCCGACCGGGGCGGACCCGAGCTGACAGACCTGATGTGAAAGAAGTGCGCCTTCGTGCCTGAGCAAGCACCCGAGTCGTTCCGCCTCATGTGCGTCCACGCCCACCCCGATGACGAGTCGAGCAAGGGTGCGGCGATGACGGCGAAGTATGTCGCCGAAGGCCATGAGGTTCTCGTCGTCTCCTGCACCGGTGGGGAGCGCGGGGACGTCCTCAACCCCCGCCTCGTCGACGACCCGCACATCCTGCGCGACCTGGCCCAGGTGCGCCGCGACGAGATGGCCGCCGCCGTGGAGATCCTCGGCGTCGAGCACACCTGGCTCGGGTTCGTCGACTCCGGTCTGCCCGAAGGAGATCCACTGCCGGCACTGCCCGACGGCTGCTTCGCCCTGGAACCGTTGGAGGTCACCACCGAGGCGCTGGTCCGCGAGATCCGCCGCTTCAAACCGCACGTCATGACGACCTACGACGAGAACGGCGGCTACCCCCACCCGGACCACATCATGTGCCACCGGGTCTCGATGGCCGCCTTCGAGGCGGCCGGCGACCCCGACGCATACCCCCACGCGGGTGAGCCGTGGCAGCCGCTGAAGATCTACTACAACGCGACCTTCTCCAAGGCGCGGATCCTCGCGTTCCACAACGCCCTGCTCGCCGCCGGCCAGGAGAGCCCGTACGCCGAGTGGCTGGAACGCTGGGAGGCCCCGGACCGCCCCGTCACCACCCGGGTCGTGTGCGGCGAGTACTTCGAGGTGCGCGACCGGGCACTGCTGGCGCACGCGACCCAGATCGACCCCGACGGTTCGTGGTTCCGGGTGCCGCGAGAGACTCAGATGCAGATCTGGCCCACCGAGGACTTCGAGTGCGGGCTGTCGTATGTGCCGCTCACCGCCCCGAGCGGTGTCGCCCCGGACGCCTCGGACGGTGAGTTCGAGGACAGCCTCTTCGGCGGACTCGGCACGGTTGCCGAGGCCGATGCGCTCGCCCGCTCGGGTGAGTTGCGAATTGCCCATGACGGGCGGAAGGAGTCGACGGTCCCATGGCCGTGGTGAACAGCATCCTGACCTTCGCAGGCGACCATGCAGCGGTGGTCGCCGCCCCCAAACCCCCGACACCGTCGGACAACTCGATGCCGGGGATGGGTGCGTTCATCGTCTTCGCGTTCCTCGCGGTGGCGTTGTACTTCATCCTCAAGAACATGAACGCCCTCATGCGCCGGATGTCGTACCGGGAGCGGGAGCGGGAGGCCGCCGAGGCGGCCCGCCGCGCCGAGGAGGGTGCGGACGATCCCGACCTCGGAGACCAGATCGACCTGCGGGAGCCCCGGACCGAGCCGGTGCTGCCCGAGAGCGACAGTGTCACCGATGGCGTCACCGACGATGCCCGATCCGACCCGGGGGAGCCGGGCCCGGGAGAGGCGAGTGACGGGGAGAGCGGGGCACCGCATACCCGATCCGAGTGAGCGAGTGAACCGGCGCCGCTTAGCCGCTCAAGCGACCGAGCCGCGGTGCAGCACGATCGTCGCGGCGATGTAGTGCGCGACGAACGCGAGGATCGTCAACGCGTGGAAGATCTCGTGGAAGCCGAACCACCGCGGGGACGGGTTGGGCCGCTTGATCCCGTAGACGACCGCGCCGAGGGTGTAGAGCAGGCCGCCGGTGACGATGAGGGCGACGACCGTCGCGCCGCCGTGGGTCCACAGCGGGCCGAGGTAGAAGACCGCGACCCATCCGAGGGCGACGTAGATAGGCACGTAGAGCCAGCGCGGCGCGCCGATCCAGAACACCCGGAACAGCACCCCGCCGAGGGCGCCGCACCAGACGATGAGCAGCATCGTCACCGCCTGGGCGCGCGGCAGCAGGAGCGCGAACGGGGTGTAGCTGCCGGCGATGATGAGGAAGATGTTGGAGTGGTCGAGCCGTTTGAGCAGGTCGGTCGCCCGCGGGGACCACTGGCCGCGGTGATAGACCGCTGAGGTCCCGAACAGCAGGAACGCCGTCAGGGTGAAGACCGCGGCGGTGATCCGCCCGTTCTGGCTCGGCGCGAGGACGACGAGGACGAATCCGGCGAGGAGGGCGATCGGGGCCATCGCGGCGTGCAGCCATCCGCGCAGCCGGGGACGGACCGCCTGAGCGAACTCCTGGGCGGCCTCCCTGACTTCGTCGACCTTGTCCTCGACGTTCTCCCGCAGACTCTCAAGAGTCCGCTCGCGGCGTGTCGGCTGCACAGGGACAACCGTACCTACGGAACCGTAGGTTGCGCGAGTCCGGTGCGTGACGTTTCCCGCCACAAGCGCGAAACGCCATCTTGATGAGGGAACCGTTCCGGGGTGAAGTTCGCTGTTCCCGCCATTGGCGGAAAACGTCTGACCCGGGAAGCCGGTGCTGGGCGGTAGCGTTGGCACCGGCGGCGGTCGCGGACCGGACGCCGCGGTCTATCCCTGACGGACGTGCTGGAGGTGTGATGGCGGTCGCCAACCCGATCTACTCGGCCTACGAGCGGCGGCTGTTCCGCCAATTGCGCGACAAGCCGCTGCCCCGGCACGTCGGGGTCATGCTCGACGGCAACCGGCGCTGGGCGAAACTGCGCGGCGCGCACTCCACGGAGGGGCACCAGGCCGGGGCGGACAACATCGCGAACCTGCTCACGTGGTGCGAGGAGGTCGGGGTCGAGGTCGTCACCCTGTGGCTGCTCTCGACCGACAACCTCTCCCGCGACCCGGAGGAACTCGACGCCCTGCTGCGGATCATCGAGAAGGTCGTCGCCGAACTCGCCGAGACCCGGCAGTGGCGGATCAACCCGGTCGGTGCGCTCGACCTGCTGCCCGAGGCGACCGTGGAACGGCTGCGGGCGGCGGCCGAGGCGACCAACGATGTCGACGGGCTCCTCGTCAACATCGCCGTCGGCTACGGCGGGCGACGCGAGATCGCCGACGCGGTCCGGGCGCTCATCAAGGACCACGCCACCCAGGGCACCTCGATCGAGGAACTCGCCGACTTCATCGACGTCGAGAACATCTCCGAATACCTCTACACCAAGGGCCAGCCGGATCCGGACCTCGTCATCCGCACCTCCGGGGAGCAGCGCATCTCGGGCTTCCTCATGTGGCAGAGCGCGCACACCGAGTTCTACTTCTGCGAGGCCTACTGGCCCGACTTCCGCCGGGTCGACTTCCTCCGGGCCTTGCGCGCCTACGGGGAACGGCACCGCCGTTACGGCGGCTGACCGGCGATCCGGAGGGTATGCACGGAGCCGCTCCGCGCATACCGACACCGATCGTTCACCTGATGTAATCCGCGACACACCGACGCTGGTCATGTGCCCGTCAGGGTGGGCGGGTTAGCGTCGCGATAACGCGGCGTATCCCGCGCCGCCGAACGCAGGCAGGAGCACCCGCCTTGTCCTCTCGTCCGTCGACCACCGTCCCCCTTGCCACGCACGATCCCGGGGATGGTGCCCCGGACGAGCGTGTCACCTACATCCTCGACACCTCCGTGCTGCTGTCCGACCCGCGGGCGATGTTCCGATTCAAGGAGCACGAGGTCGTCCTGCCCGTCGTCGTCGTGACCGAACTGGAGGGCAAGCGGCACCACCCCGACCTCGGCTACTTCGCCCGGCAGGCGCTGCGGCACCTCGACGAGTTGCGGGTGCAGGAGGGGCGGCTCGACGCGCCGGTGGCTGTCGGTGGCGACGGGGGGACCCTGCGGGTCGAGCTCAACCACACCTGCCCGGAGGCGCTGCCGGCCGGATTCCGGCTCGGGGACAACGACACCCGCATCCTCGCGGTTGCGAAGAACCTTGCCGATGAAGGCAATCGGGTCACCGTCGTCAGCAAGGACCTGCCGATGCGGGTCAAGGCCTCGGCCGTCGGGCTCGACGCCGAGGAGTACCGCGCCGAACTCGCCGTCGACTCCGGCTGGACCGGTGTCGTCGAACTCGACGTCACGACCGAGGAGATGGATGCGCTCTACGACCACGGACGGGTCGAGCACCTCGGCGCGGCCGAACTGCCGTGCCACACCGGGCTGCGGCTGCTCTCCCCCCGCGGATCCGGGCTGGGCCGGGTCGGGCCGGACAAGCAGATCCGGCTCGTGCGCGGCGACCGGGACGCGTTCGGGCTGCACGGACGCTCCGCCGAGCAGCGGATCGCCCTCGACCTGCTCCTCGACCAGGACGTCGGCATCGTCTCCCTCGGCGGGCGGGCCGGGACCGGCAAGAGCGCTCTGGCCCTGTGCGCCGGCCTGGAGGCCGTCATGGAGCGGCGCCAGCACCGCAAGGTCGTCGTCTTCCGCCCGCTGTATGCGGTGGGCGGCCAGGAGCTCGGCTACCTGCCCGGCACGGAGAACGACAAGATGGGGCCGTGGGCGCAGGCCGTCTTCGACACCCTCGGCGCCGTCGTCAGCAATGAGGTCGTCGAGGAGATCCTCGACCGCGGCATGCTCGAGGTGCTGCCGCTGACCCACATCCGGGGCCGGTCACTGCACGATGCGTTCGTCATCGTCGACGAGGCGCAGTCGCTGGAACGCAACGTGCTGCTCACGGTGCTCTCCCGGGTGGGGCAGAACTCCAAGGTCGTCCTCACCCACGACGTCGCCCAGCGGGACAACCTGCGGGTCGGGCGCCACGACGGCGTCGCCGCCGTCATCGAGAAGCTCAAGGGCCACCCGCTGTTCGCGCACATCACCTTGACCCGGTCCGAGCGCAGCCCGATCGCCGCGCTCGTCACGGTTCTGCTCGAGGGTTACGAACACTGACCGTCGCCGTCGACCGGCCGCTCTCGCTCTCCTTGGCCGCCACCCCTCGTTGACGGATGGTTCTGGCACCGCTTCTCACGCGGAACCGTGACCAGAACCATCCGTCGACAGGTGTCTGGGCGTGAGTTTTGAGCCGATGGGACACGGCCGTATAGTCGAAAGGTCTCGATTTGATAACGACGGCGGGTGCTGTCCCGCCGTGCCTGCCGACACTGCCAACGGAGTTCACCAGCACATGGGTCGATACCGTGGACGCCATGCCGCCCGCCATGCGGCGGCGCGCACCCGGCGCGGCCCGTGCCTGCCCGAATCGGGCGGGTCCGCCCGACCGGCGGCGGTGTCCCTGGCGATCCTCGCGGCGGTGACCACCACCGCCGTCGCGGTGGAGCCGGAGTCGACCAGCGACAACGCGGTGACCGTCACGCTGAGCGAGCAGGCAGTCACCCAGGGTGTCGAACAGTCGACGGCCGCGGCTCAGGACACTGCTCGGCTCGGCGCCGAACGGGCCTCCCTCAACGCCGAGCGCGGCGTGGTGCGGGCTCGGATCGAGGCGGAGGCCAAGAAGAAGGCCGAGGCCTTGGCGCTGGCCCGCAAGCAGGAGCTGGAACGCATCGCCCGGGAGAACGAACGCAAGGCGCTGGCCGAACGCAGGGCAGCCGCCCTGCAGCCTGACGCCGCCCAGCAGAACCCGAAGCTCGCGGCCCAGCTGCTGCTCCCGGACTTCGGCTTCGGGTCCGACCAGTGGGGCTGCCTCGACGCCCTGTGGATCGGGGAGGCGGACTGGCGTTGGTGGGCCAAGAACCCGTCGTCCGGCGCCTACGGCATCCCCCAGTCCCTGCCGGCGAACAAGATGGCCTCGATGGGAGCGGACTGGGAGACCAACCCGGTCACCCAGATCAAGTGGGGTCTGGACTACATCAAGAAGGCCTACGGCACGCCGTGCGGGGCGCTGGAGTTCTGGCAGGCGCAGAACCCCCACTGGTACTGACGGCCGGCGGGTCAGAGTTTGCGCAAGGAGATGCGCGAGACCTTGTGGTCCTCACCCTTGGCGAGCACGAGCGTGGCCCGGTCCTGGGTGGGGGCGACGTTCTCGACCAGGTTCGGTTCGTTGATCCGGCCCCAGATGTCCGCCGCCGTCGAGCGGGCCTGCTCGTCGGTGAGCGTCGCATACCGATGGAAGTAGGACTGCGGGTCGGCGAACGCGGTCTGGCGCAACCGGAGGAACCGGTCGATGTACCACTGCCGGATGTGCTCGACCTCGGCCGCGACATAGACGGAGAAGTCGAAGTAGTCCGAGATCGCCCCGGTCCGGGACCCGTCGGCACGGATCGTCGGCGGCTGGAGGACGTTGAGACCCTCGACGATGAGGACATCGGGGCAGCGGACCTCGATGCGCTCGTCGGGGACGATGTCGTAGGTCAGGTGCGAGTACACCGGGGCGGTGACGACATCCATCCCGGACTTGACGGCGGCCACGAACCGGAGCAGCGCGCGACGGTCGTAGGACTCGGGAAAACCCTTGCGGTCCAACAGGCCCCGCTCCTCGAGCACCGCATTCGGGTAGAGGAACCCGTCGGTGGTGACGAGTGAGACCCGGGGGGTGTCCGGCCAGCGCAGCAGCAGCTCCTGGAGGATACGGGCGGTCGTGGACTTGCCCACCGCGACCGACCCGGCGACGCCGATGACGAACGGCATCTTCACGCCCCGTTCGCCGAGGAAGGCACCGGTCACCTGGTGCAGCCCGCGCACCGCCCGGACATAGAAGGTCAGCAGCCGCGACAGCGGCAGATAGACGGCCTCGACCTCCTGGACGTCGATCCGGTCACCGAGACCGCGCACCCGGGCCACCTCGTCGGCCGTCAGGCTCATCGGGTGGTTCTCACGCAGGCGGGCCCATTCCTGGCGGGTGAATTCCAGGTAGGGCGAGGGCAGCGGTGGTACGGACACGGCCAGCATTCTTGCGCATCGCGCGGCATTAGGCTGGACCGCATGTGTGGAATCGTCGGGTACGTCGGCCGGAACGCTGATGACAGAGCCCTCGAAGTCGTCATGGAGGGGCTGGCCCGACTCGAGTACCGCGGCTACGACTCCGCCGGGGTCGCGCTCGTCACCGACGCGGGGATCCTCAGCGACAAACGGGCCGGGAAGCTCGAGAACCTCCGCAAGGCGCTGGCACGCCAACCGCTGGCCCCGTCCCGCACCGCGATCGGGCACACCCGCTGGGCCACCCACGGCGGCCCGACCGACGAGAACGCCCACCCGCACCACGGCGGAGAGGGGGACCGGCTCGCGCTGATCCACAACGGGATCATCGAGAACTTCCACGCCCTGAAGAACGAACTGCTCGCCGACGGCGTCGAGTTCACCTCCGAGACCGACACCGAGGTCGCCGCCAAACTCGTCGGCCGCGAGTACGACCGGACCGGCGACCTCACCGCGGCGATGCGGGCGGTCGTCAACCGGCTCGAGGGGGCCTTCACCCTCCTCGCCGTGCACGCCGACAGCCCGGGGGTCGTCGTCGGCGCCCGCCGCAACAGTCCGCTCGTCGTCGGCGTCGGGGACGGGGAGTTCTTCCTCGGCAGTGACGTCGCGGCCTTCATCGGATACACCCGCAACGCGGTCGAGCTCGGCCAGGACCAGATCGTGACGATCACCCCGGATGGGTATGCGGTCACCGACTTCGCCGGGAACCCCGCGGCAGGTCGGGGCTACGAGGTGACGTGGGACGCCTCCGCGGCGGAGAAGGGCGGATTCGCGACCTTCATGGAGAAGGAGATCCACGACCAGCCGCAGGCGGTCGCGGACACCCTCCTCGGCCGGTTCGACGAGGACGGGTGCCTCGTCCTGGACGAGGTGCGCATCAGCGAGGAGGACCTGCGCCGGATCACCCGGATCACGATCGTCGCCTGCGGGACCGCCGCATACGCCGGCATGGTCGCCAAATATGCGATCGAGCACTGGACCCGGATCCCGGTCGAGGTCGCGCTCGCCCACGAGTTCCGCTACTGCGACCCGATCGTCGACGAAACCACCCTCGTGGTCTCGATCAGCCAGTCCGGGGAGACGATGGACACGCTCATGGCGGTCAAGCACGCCAACGAACTCGGGGCGCTCACCCTGTCGATCTGCAACACGCACGGGTCGACGATCCCGCGCGAATCGGATGCGGTGCTCTACACCCACGCCGGTCCCGAGATCGCCGTCGCGTCGACCAAGGCGTTCCTCGCCCAGATCACCGCGTCCTACATCCTCGGGCTCTACCTGGCGCAACTGCGTGGGGAGACGTATGCGGACGACGCCAGGGAGGTCATGGCCGAGTTGCGCCAGATCCCGGCCAAGATCGAGGACCTGCTCGGCCGGATGGACCGGGTCAAGGAGATCGCGTACTTCATGGCGGACAGCCGGGCGGTGCTGTTCCTCGGTCGGCACGTCGGGTTCCCGGTGGCGCTCGAGGGGGCGCTCAAACTCAAGGAGCTCGCCTACATCCACGCCGAGGGCTTCGCTGCCGGGGAGCTCAAGCACGGCCCGATCGCGCTCATCGAGCCGGGGCAGCCGGTGTTCATCGTCGTGCCCGCCCCGGACACTCCGCACGAGCTGCACAAGAAGGTCGTCTCCAACATCCAGGAGATCCGGGCCCGCGGCGCCCGCACCATCGTCATCGCCGAGGACGGCGACGAGGACGTCGTGCCGTTCGCGAACGAGGTGATCCGGGTCCCGCAGACCGCGCCGCTCCTCGCGCCGCTGCTCGCGGTCGTGCCCCTGCAGGTGTTCGCACTGCACCTGTCGACGGCCAAGGACCTCGACGTCGACCAGCCGCGCAACCTCGCCAAGTCCGTCACGGTCGAGTGAGCCGGACCGATGCCGTGCTGACGCCTGCGAGGAGGTCGAGGTGATCGTCGGGATCGGGATCGACGTCGTCGACATCGAGCGCTTCGGGGCGACCCTGGAGCGCACTCCCCGCCTCGCCGAGCGGTTGTTCACCGAGGCCGAGCGGGCGCTGCCGCTGAACTCGCGGGCGGCCCGGTTCGCGGCCAAGGAGGCCTTCGCCAAGGCCCTCGGCGCCCCGGTCGGGCTCGTGTGGACCGATGTCACGGTGCGCCGGGTCGACGGGCGTGCCCCCGAGTTCGACTACGTAGGAACCGTCGCCGAACGCGCTGCGGCACTAGGGATCTCGAAGGTGCACGTGTCGCTGTCCCATGACGCCGGGATCGCCTCGGCGATGGTCGTCTGCGAACGGTTGGAGGGCACATCATGATCGAAGCGTGGGCGACCCCGCAGGTGTACGCCGCCGAGGAGGCCCTCATGGCCACCCTCGCCGAGGGCGAACTCATGGCCCGGGCGGTCGACGGGCTCGCCGCGGTCACGGCGGTCCGGATCGAGGACCGGGCCGCCGAGCGTGTCGTCGGTCTGATCGGCACCGGCAACAACGGCGCCGATGCGCTGTATGCGTTGGCTCGCCTCAGCGCCGGCGGCGTCGCCACGGCGGCGGTGACGACGGATCGGGTCCATGACGGTGCGCTGCAGGCCGCCCGCTCCGCCGGGGTCGTCCTCATCGATGCGGCGAGTCCGGGGAACACGGCGGCGGAGGCGATCGGGGAGGCGGACATCGTCCTCGACGGCGTGCTCGGCATCGGCGGACGACCCGAGGTTCCCGAATTCGCCCGGGACTGGGTCGAGACGATCCCGGCCGATGCATACATCATCGCCGTCGACCTGCCGACCGGGGCCGACCCGAACGGTCGGGGCGGGGATCCGGGCGGGGTGTTCGCCGACGAGACGGTGACCTTCTCGGTGCTCAAGCCGGTGCACCTGCTGCCCGGGACCGAGACCCGGTGCGGCCGGGTCACGGTCGTCGACATCGGGCTCACCCTCGACGGCGACCCGGCCGTGGTGCGGCTCGAGCGTGACGATGTCGCGGACCGGTGGCCGGTGCCGGGACCGACCGACCACAAGTACACGCGGGGGGTCCTCGGGGTCATCGCCGGATCGGACGACTTCCCGGGTGCGGGGGTGCTGACGACGATGGCGGCGGTATGCGCCGGGGTCGGGATGGTCCGGTACGTCGGGCCGCGCCGCCCCAGCGACCATGTCCTGACCGCGGTCCCGGAAGCGGTCCACGGCGTCGGTCCCGTGCAGGCGTGGGTGATCGGCTCCGGGCTCGCCGAGGACCTGTCCCGTCTCGATCCCGACCAGCGTGCCGCGATCGAGACGGCGCTGGACTCCGACGTCCCGGTCCTCATCGATGCCGGCGGACTGGACCTGCTCAAGGAACTCGGGCTCGGGGTGCGGCGCGACCGACCCACGCTGCTCACCCCGCACGCGGGGGAGTGCGCCCGACTCCTCGACGTCCCGCGCGCGGCGGTCGAGGCCGACCCGATCGGGCACGCTGAGCGACTCGCCGAGCAGAGTGGGGCCACTGTCCTGATCAAGGGGGCGGTGACCGTCGTCGTCCCGGGTTCGTCCGCGGCCGAGGGTGCCCCGCTGCTGGCCCAGGCCGACGGGCCGCCGTGGCTCGCCACGGCCGGCACCGGTGACGTCCTCGCCGGCCTCGCCGGGGCACTTCTCGCCGGCGGACTGCCTCCCGCGATCGCCGGTGCCCTGGCCGCCCTCGTCCACGGTGTCGCCGCCGACGACGCCAACCCGGGAGGCCCGGTCCGTGCCCGGGACGTCGCCGAGCAGATCCCCAGGACCGTGGCCCGCCTGCTCCGGCGATGACCCCGGAACCGGAGTCACAGCCGGAGTCGCAGCCGGAGCCGCGTCGCCGACCCGACCCGCCGCGGTACGAGTCGCCGGTCGACAAGGCGATCCGGGAGGCGATGGAGCGCGGCGAGTTCGACGACCTGCCCGGCGCCGGGAAACCCTTGACGAATCTCGGCGACCCGAACGACGCGCTGTGGTGGGTCCGCGGCCTCGTCGAACGGGAACAACTCGACTTCTCCGGCGCCCTGCCCCCGGCGGTCGCGCTGCGCAAGGAGGCCGCCACCTTCCCCCACTCCCTGCTCGACCTGCGCTCCGAGACCTCGGTGCGGGAGGTCCTCGAGGACTACAACCGCCGGGTCAGACGGGACCGACTCCGTCCACCGGAGCCGGGGATGCCGCAACTGCTCGCCCCGACCGTCGACGTCGACGACCTCGTCGCGCAGTGGCAGGCGCTGCGCGCGGAACACGACCGGGCGGCGCAGGACCGGGCGGCGCAGGAGCGGGCCGGGGCCGATGCGGAGGCGAGGGGACGGGAGAGCCGCTCCACGCATACTCCCTCCCGCTGGTGGCACCGCCTCCGCCGCCGCACCTGACCGGCCGGCTGCAGGTCCGAGATGTGCGGACCTGCGGCAGTGGGAGCGGAGTCACATCCGCGCGGCCTTGCTTGCGGGAGGTTCCCGGGCGAGGCTGCACTGGTGACCACTCCTGCCTCGACCGCCGACCGTGCCTACCCCTACCTGCTCGCCCCGCTCGACCTGGGCTACACGACGCTGCGCAACCGCGTCGTCATGGGGTCGATGCATACCGGTATGGAGGACAAGGCCGCCGAATTCCCCGACCTGGCTGCCTTCTTCGCCGCGCGGGCCCGCGGCGGCGTCGGGCTGATCATCACCGGCGGCTTCGCCCCCACGCTCGAGGGCATGTTCTATCCGGGGGCCTCCAAACTCACCTCCCGCCGCGAACTGGACCGGCACCGGCTCATCACCGACGCGGTGCACGCCGAGGGCGGCAAGATCGCCCTGCAGATCCTGCACGCCGGACGCTACTCGTACCACCCGATGTCGGTGTCGGCGTCGGCGATCAAGTCCCCGATCACCCCGTTCAAGCCGCGGGCCCTGTCCGAGTGGGGTATCCGGCGCACCATCGCCGGGTTCGCCCGGACCGCATCGCTGGCGCAGGAAGCCGGCTACGACGGGGTCGAGATCATGGGCTCCGAGGGCTATTTCATCAACCAGTTCCTCGCCCCCCGGACCAACAAGCGCACCGACCGGTGGGGCGGCTCGCCGGAGAACCGGCGCCGGATCGCCGTCGAGATCGTGCGTGCCGTCCGGGAGGCGGTCGGGCCGGAGTTCATCATCGTCTACCGGATCTCGGTCCTCGACCTCGTCGAGGAGGGCCAGACCTGGGACGAGGTCGTCGACCTCGCCCGGGAGATCGAGGCCGCCGGTGCGACGATGCTCAACCTCGGCATCGGCTGGCACGAGGCCCGCGTCCCGACGATCGTCACCTCCGTCCCGCGCGCGGCATTCGTCTCCCTCGCCGGCCGGCTCAAGAAGGACGTCTCCATCCCGGTCATCGCGACGAACCGGATCAACATGCCCGAGATCGCCGAGGACATCCTCGCCCGCGGCGACGGGGACCTCGTCTCGATGGCCCGCCCGCTGCTCGCCGACCCGGACTGGGTCCGCAAGGCCGAACGGGATGCCGACGAGGAGATCAACACCTGCATCGCCTGCAACCAGGCCTGTCTCGACCACACCTTCACCCGCACCCGTGCGTCCTGCCTGGTCAACCCGCGGGCCGGCTACGAGACCGAACTGATCCTCACCCCCGTCGACCGGGTCAAGAAGGTCGCCGTCGTCGGCGCCGGACCGGCCGGCCTGGCGTGCGCGACCGCACTCGCCGAGCGGGGGCACGTCGTGGATCTCTACGAGGCCCAGGACAGCATCGGCGGCCAGTTCGCGATCGCGCAGCGGATCCCCGGCAAGGAGGAGTTCGCCGAGACGATCCGCTACTACACCGTCCAGCTCGAACGTCTCGGGGTGCGGGTCCACCTCGGAACCCCCGCGACGCCGGAGCTGATCGAGGGTGAACAGTTCGACGAGGTCGTCATCGCCACCGGGGTCGAGCCGCGGATCCCGCAGATCGAGGGTGTGGATCACCCGAGTGTGATGACGTATGCGGAACTCGTCCTCGGCGAGAAGGTCCCGGGCGACTCGGTCGCAGTGATCGGCGCCGGCGGCATCGGGGTCGATGTCAGCGAGTTCCTCACCCACCTCGACAGTCCCACCCTCGACCTGAAGGCCTGGCAGGAGGAGTGGGGTGTCGGCGACCCCGCGGAGACCCGCGGCGGGTTGACCACCCCGCAGCCGGAACCCTCCCCGCGGGAGGTGTTCCTGATCCAGCGCAAGACGTCGACGATCGGTCGCGGACTCGGCAAGACGACCGGCTGGGTGCACCGGGCGGCGTTGAAGGCCAAGGGAGTTCAGCAGATCACCGGTGCGACGTATGACCGGATCGACGACGCCGGACTGCACCTGACGGTGACGACGATGAAGCGCGGCGTCCCGCGCGGTGTGCAGAAGGTGACCGCCACCCTGCCCGGACCGCTCAAGCAGATGCTGCCGCGGTCGCTGACGAAGGTCGCCCAGGAAGTCGACCGGGTCGAGCAGGTCACCCTGCCCGTCGACACGGTCGTGCTGTGCGCCGGCCAGGAGTCGGTGCGCACCCTCGCCGACGAACTCGCCGCCCGCGGAGTGCGGACGCACATCATCGGCGGCGCCGACGTCGCCGCCGAACTCGACGCCAAGCGGGCCATCCGGCAGGGCACCGAACTCGCCGCGCGGCTCTAGGGCCCGCTCGGCTCGGGAGGGTTCGGGTGCGGACCGAGCCGAGTTACGCATACCCGATCGGGGACCGGATCGTGAAGGGATCGCCCTCGGCGGGCCGCTCCCGTCCCGGACGGTGCAGCGTGGCAGAGTGAGCCGTATGGCGACGACGCTCACCTTCCTCGGCGGGGCCGGGACGGTCACCGGCTCGAAGTACCTCCTGACCATCGACGAGCGACGGATCCTCGTCGACGCGGGCATGTTCCAGGGCCCGAAGGACCTGCGTCGGCTCAACTGGGCGGACTTCCCGGTGCCGCCGGACACGATCACCGACGTGCTGCTCACGCATGCGCACATGGATCACGTCGGGTATCTGCCGGTCCTGATCAAACACGGATTCGCCGGACCGGTCTGGTGCACCGCCTACACCCGCGATCTGGCCTACATCGTGCTGCGGGACGCCGGGTTCCTCCAGGAGCGGGACGCCGAGGACGCCCGGCTCGGGGGCTGGTCCAAGCACGCGCAACCGAAGGCGCTCTACGACTCCCAGGACGTCGAGCGGACCCTGCCGCTGCTCACTCCCGTCGACTGGGACCGGGACCTCGACCTCGGTGACGGGATCCTCGCCCGCTGGACCCGCTCCGGACACATCCTCGGCAGCGGCTCGATCCGCGTGCAGACCCCGGACGGGTCGGTGCTGTTCTCCGGTGACCTCGGACGGGACACCCACCCGGTGCTGCGCGCCAGGGAGACCCCGGAGGGTGCCGACATCGTCCTCGTCGAGTCGACCTACGGCGACCGCGAGCACCCCGAGCCGGTCAATCTCCCGCACGAGGCGCTCGCTGACGTCGTGCGCCGCACCATCGACCGCGGTGGTTCGGTCCTCATCCCGGCCTTCGCGGTGGACCGGACCGAGATCGTGCTCAAGGAGCTGTCCGAGATGCGCCGTGACGGACGGATCCCGCGCACCCCCGTCTATGTCAACTCACCGATGGCTGCGGCTGCGCTGGACGTCTACAAGAGCGCCGCGAGCGAGTTGCGCCACGACCTGGACCTCGCCGACATCATGGCCGACCTGCGTGAGGTCCGCACCGCCGACGAGTCCCGCGAACTCACCTCCGGGGGACACGGGCCGAGCATCATCATCAGTTCTTCCGGGATGGCGACCGGCGGGCGGGTGCTGCACCACCTCGTACGGATGCTCCCCGACCCGCGCAACTCCGTCGTCCTGACCGGCTATCAGGCGGTCGGCACCCGGGGCCGTTCACTCCTCGACGGTGCAACCCGGTTGAAGATGCGGGGCCGCTATGTCGGAGTGAAGGCCGAGATCGTCCGGGACGAGGAGTTCTCCGTCCACGCGGACGGCTCCGAGCTGGTCGACTGGGTCCGTGCCCTGACGCCCAGGGCGGGTCTGGTGTTCTGCACGCACGGCGAACCGGAGCCATCGGCTGCCCTCGTCGCGCGGATCACCCGCGAGACCGGGGTCGATGCGGTCGTGCCGGCCCAGGGCGAGGTCATCGTCGTCGAACCCGCCGAGGTGCTCCTGGCCCGGGACGCCCCGCACGCCCCGACGGCGGCAGCCGTCGACCCGGCGGCGGTGGGGGTGGCGGCCGACGCGCGCGCTCCGAGGAGTGTGGCAGCCCGGGTGGACACCGCGATCACCCTCGACGGGGTCTCCCTCGAGGGTGCCCAGGTGGACACCGACCTCACCCCGCGCCAGGAGGCCGACGGCTCGATCGTCCTCGAGGGCACGATCTCGATCCGACTGCCACGCCCCGAGTCCGCTCCTGAGCCCGAGCCGGTCCCCGAACCCGAACCCTCTTCCTGACCGCAACTCTCCCGACGTGCCCCGCACGGGAGTTCTGCGGCGATATAGCGCCGCAGAACTCCGAAGCGCCTCCTCTCGCCAGGAACGCCGCGCCTCGTCACGTGCCCCGCACGGGGATCCTGCGGCGGTATGCCGATCCTGCGGCGATATAGCGCCGCAGAACCCCGGTGCCCCGCACGGGGAGGGAAGAGGGGAAGGCGGGGGAGGTCAGGTGGGGATCGGCCAGCGGGGCACGAGGTCGGGGCGGGCCGACTCCCACCACGCCATGAACCGCAGCACGCCGACGTCGTCCCAGCGTCGCCCGGCGACCTGGACCCCGATCGGCTTGCCGGCCCCGGTGAACCCCGCGTTGACGCTGCCCGCGGGCTGCCCGGACATGTTGTACGGCACCGTGAACCCGATGTGCGCCATGCCGAGGTCACCCTCACCCCACGGCATCGGCCATTCCGCGGGGAAGGCGACCATCGGGGCGACGGGGGAGAGGACGATGTCGAACTCCTCGGTCACCGCGACGGTCCGCTCCTGGATCGTCATGATCGAGGCATAGCAGCCGAGCAGCCGCTCCCCGGAGGCATCTGCCCCGGCGCTCACCCAGCGGCGGATGAACGGCAGCACCCGTTCCTGACGGTCTGCCGGCAGCGCGTGGAAATCGACGAGGGAACGGACCCGCCAGAACAGGTCGAGATCCTCGAGCAGTCGGTCCGTCAGCCACGGCCCGACCCGCTCCACGCGCGCCCCCGCGCCCGCCGCGGCGTCCGCGACGACCTCGACCGTTGCCGCGACGTCCGGGTCGACGGGCAGGCCGCACCCCGGGTCGACCTGGACCCCGACCCGGAGCCCGGCGAGCGCGTCCCCGCCGGACCCCAGACCACCGGTGCCGTCGACGAGGGAGGCGAGGTCGGCATACCAATCCGTCGACGGCGCAGGCAAACTCATCCAGTCCCGCGCATCCGGGCGGGCGAGCACCTGGAGGAACAGCGCCAGATCCGCGACGCTGCGGGCCATCGGTCCGGCGACCCGGCCGAGGTAGGGCCGGTCGAGCGGGACCCGCCCCGCGCTCGGCTTCAGGGTCGGCAGACCGAGCCATGTCCCGGGCAGTCGGATCGAGCCGCCGATGTCCGTGCCGACATGCAACGGGCCGAACCCGGCCGCGGCGGCGGCCCCGGCGCCCGATGATGAGCCGCCGGTGGTCCAGGCCGGATCCCACGGCGAGCGGGTGATCCCGTGCCGGCTGGAGACCCCGGATGAGAGCATGCCCCAGTCCGGCATGACCGTCGAGCCGAGGACGACCCCGCCGCTCTCGAGGATCCGAGCGGTCGCCGGAGCATCGGCATCGGGGATGCGCGGCTCGGTCCCCGCGCACCCGGCCGGCATGGGGATCCCGGCCCGGGCGACGTTCTCCTTGATGGTGACTGGGATGCCGTCGAGCGGTCCGAGCGGGGTGCCCGTGGCCCACCGGCCCTCGCTCGCCCGCGCTTGCGCGAGGATCTCCTCGTCGTCGGCGCGCTGCCAGAAGGCGTTGATCGTCGGTTCCCCCGCGTCGATGACCGTGCGGATGTCCTCGGCCACCTCGACGGGGGAGGCCTGCCGGGAGGTGTATGCGGTCCGCACCTGGGTCGCGGTCCAACCGGCAAGCTCGGGCATCGGGGATCCTCTCTCGGCAGGGGGGCCGGTGTCGCCGAGCGGAGCCGGGGCACCGGGGATGAGGCCACCGTAGAGGAGACCACCCTCGATCAGGCCCGCGCAGCCCTCGAGCCCGTGTGCATCAGGTCACAGCCCGGCGAAGAATCGGGCCGACCCTTCCAGAGAGGTGTGTCATTTGGCACGATGAGGGGCACCAGCTCACCGGGGCTGGTTCATGTTGATGACGGGAGTCCCGATGAGACGTTCGCGTTGGATGTTCGCCGCTGCCACGATGTGTGCGGTGGCCCTGGCCGGTTGCAATGCCGGCTCGACCGCTAATGGTGGTGACACCCCGTCACCCGGTGGGGACACCGCCACGAACGGCACGGCTGCGCCGTCCGAGCCCGAACAGGGCGGGGAGATCACGATCGGCCTGGTCGCCGAACCGGCGAGCCTGGACTTCACGACGACCGACGGGGCCGCGATCCCGCAGGTGCTGCTGACCAACATCTACGAGACGCTCGTCAAGGTCGACCAGGACGGCTCGATCGTCCCGTCGTTAGCCAAGGAGTGGACCGTCTCGGAGGACAACAAGACCTACACCTTCACCCTCGTCGAGGACGCGAAGTTCACCAACGGTGAGACGTTCACCGCCGAGGACGCGGTGTTCTCGATCAACAAGGTCAAGAACGACTGGGTCACCTCGGTCAAGGCCGCGATGGACGTCGTCGCCGAGGCCAAGGCCGTCTCGGACACCGAGTTGCAGGTGACGCTGACCCAGCCGAGCAACAGTTGGCTGTACAAGATGACGACCCGGATCGGGGCGATGATGACCGAGAGCGGGGTCGGCGACCTGGCCAACACCCCGGTCGGCACCGGACCGTTCGTCTTCGACTCGTGGAACCGCGGCGACTCGATCGTGCTCAAGGCCAACCCGGACTACTGGGGTGAGAAGCCCGCCTTCGACGAGGTGACGCTGCGCTACTTCAAGGACCCGACGGCGCTGAACAACGCGCTGCTCACCGGCTCGATCAACGTCATCAGCACCGTGCAGGCGCCCGAGTCGCTCGGCCAGTTCGAGAACAACGACAAGTTCAAGATCATCGAGGGGATGACCAACGGCGAGATCGTGCTGTCGATGAACCACCGCAAGGCACCGTTCGACAACCTCCAGGCGCGCCAGGCGGTGCGGCACGCGATCGACCACCAGGCGCTCATGGACACCTGCTGGGCCGGGAAGGGCACCCTGATCGGCTCGATGGTCCCGCCGACCGACCCCTGGTACGAGGACCGCACCGGCGACTACCCGTTCGACCTGGACAAGGCCAAGTCCCTCCTTGCCGAGTCCGGCCAGGCCGGCACCGCCGTGGAACTGAAGCTGCCGCAACTGCCGTATGCGACGTCGTGCGGTCAGGTGGTCAAGTCGATGCTCGAGGACGCCGGGTTCACGGTGAACCTGTCCCAGCACGAGTTCCCCGCCCAGTGGCTCCAGGTCGTCTTCACCGACCACGACTACAACATGTCGATGGTCGCCCACGTCGAGCCGCGGGACCTCGCGGCGGTGTTCGCCAACCCGGACTACTACCCCGGCTACGACAACGCCGAGCTGCGCGACCTGGTCGCCAAGGCCGACAGCGGGACCGCGGAGGACGAGGTGACCAACCTCAAGGCGGCGGCCACGATGATCTCCGAGGACGCGGCGGCCGACTTCCTGTTCCTCCTGCCGAATCTCATCGTCGCCGACGCCGACATCTCGGGCCTGCCGGAGAACGCCATCACCGAGGCCTTCGACCTGACGAACCTGTCCCGGTCCTGACCGGCTCCTGACGTGGCGGTTCGGTTCGTCAGCAGGCTCGCCGTCTTCGCGGTGAGCCTGCTGGCGAGCACGGTCCTGGTGTTCCTCCTCATGGCGATCCTGCCCGGGGACCCAGCCCGGGTCGCCCTGGGGATCAACGCCTCACCGGAGGCGGTCGAGCGGCTGCGGGCGAACTACGGACTCGACCGCCCGCTCGTTGTGCAGTACTTCGACTGGCTGCGGCAGTTGCTCACCGCCGACCTCGGGAAGAGCTACATCTCCGGGGCGCCGATGGCCCCGCAGATCGCGGACCGCTTCCAGGTCACCCTCATCCTCGTCCTGGTCTCGATGGTCATCGCGGTCGCGATCGCGCTGCCGCTCGGCTTCCTCGCCGCGGTGCGGCACCGGAACGTCAGCGGGGTCGTCCTCTCGGGTCTGTCCCAGGTGGGTGTCTCGGTGCCGGCCTTCCTCGCCGGGATCCTCCTCATCGCGGTCCTCGCGGTCCAGCTCGGGTGGCTGCCCGCCGGAGGGTGGGTGCCGCCGGCACGCGACCCGGGGGACTTTCTGCGCCATCTCATCCTCCCGGCCCTCTCCCTCGGGATGGTCCAGGGGGCGGTGCTGACCCGCTATGTGCGCAGTTCGGTCATCGACGTCATGCGGGAGGACTACATCCGCACCGCCCGCGCCAAGGGGCTGCGCCCGCTCCCGGCGCTGCTCAAGCACGGTCTGCGCAACGCGGCGATCCCGGTCGTGACGGTGCTGGCCCTGCAACTGGCGACCCTGCTCATCGGGGCGGTCGTCGTCGAGCGGGTCTTCGTCATCCCGGGCCTCGGCTCCCTCCTGCTCGACTCGGTCTCGAACCGGGACCTGCTCATGGTGCAGAACGTCGTCATGGTCCTCGTCGTCGCGGTCCTGCTCGTCAACCTGCTCGTCGAGTTGCTGTATGTGGTCATCGACCCCCGCCTGCGCGTTGCGGGAGGCCGGTGATGACTCTCGGATCGGCCGGCCCGGTCGACGCGCACGGCGCCGGGGTCACCCCGCCGGCGACGAGTCGGCGCCGGCGCCCGTCGCTGTCGCTCGTCATCGGTGCCCTCCTCGTCGGTGGCGTCGTGCTCGCCGCGCTCGTCTCGTTCGTCTGGCTGCCCTACGACCCGACCCGGATCAACGCCTCGGCCCGGCTGCAGGGGATGTCGGGTGAGCACTGGTTCGGCACCGACAAGTTCGGTCGGGACGTGTTCAGCCAGGTGCTCCAGGGCGCCCGGATCACCCTGTTCGTCGGGCTGGTCGCCGTCGGGGTCGCCGCCGTCATCGGCGTGCCGCTCGGGATCATCGCGGCGATGACGCCCCGGTGGGCCGGTGAGGTGATGATGCGCGGCAACGACCTCGTCCTGGCCTTCCCGGCGCTGCTCCTGGCGATCATGCTCAGTGCGATCTTCGGCGGGTCGACGTTCGTGGCGATGATCGCGATCGGGATCGCGACGGTGCCGAGTTTCGTGCGGCTCATCCGCAGCGGCGCGCTCCAGGTGATGCGCACCGAATACGTCATGGCGGCCCGCACCGCAGGCCGCGGGCCGTGGTCGATCGGGTGGCGGCACGTGCTGCCCAACGTCGCCTCCCTCGTCATCGTCCAGGCGTCGGTGAGTTTCGCGATCGCCGTGCTCGCCGAGGCAGCCCTGTCCTTCCTCGGTCTCGGCACCCCGCCGCCGACCCCGTCGTGGGGCCGGATGCTCCAGGAGAGTCAGGAGCTGCTCTTCAGCGCCCCGCGCCTGGCGATCGTCCCGGGTATCGCGATCGCCGTCGCCGTGCTCGGCTTCAACCTCCTCGGTGACGGTCTGCGGGACTACCTCGATCCCCGACTGGACGATCGACGATGAGCACCGCCGAGCAGGACCCGCGCCCGGTCGAGGACACCGACACCCCCGATGCGGTGCTCACCGTCGACGGACTCGACGTCACCGTCGGGCACATCGGCCTGATCCACGACCTGCAGTTCGCGATCGCCCCCGGCGAGCGGGTCGGCCTCATCGGCGAGTCCGGGTCGGGCAAGTCCCTGACCGCCCTGTCGATCATGGGGCTGCTGCCCGAGGGACTCACCGCGACCGGCACGATCCGGCTCAACGGGTCCGAGCACAACATCGTCGGCGCCGGCGAGGACGAGCTCTCCCGGGTCCGGGGCCGCGACGTCGCGATGGTCTTCCAGGAGCCGATGACGGCACTCAACCCGACGATGCGGGTCGGTGACCAGATCGCCGAGTCGATGCTCCTGCACCGCACCGTTCCCGGGCGGGGTGCAGCACGGGCCCGGGCCCTCGAACTCCTCGACCAGGTCCAGTTGCCGGACCCGGAGCAGGTGGCGCACGCATACCCCCACCAGCTCTCGGGTGGGCAGCGACAACGGGTCGTCCTCGCGATCGCCCTCGCCAACGACCCGGCCCTGCTCATCTGCGACGAACCGACGACCGCCCTCGACGTCACCGTCCAGCAGACTGTCCTCGAACTCATCGTCCGCGGGGTCGAGACCCGGGACGCGGCGATGCTGTTCATCACCCACGACCTCGGTGTCATCGCCAACGTGTGCGAACGGGTGCTCGTCGTCTACGGCGGCCGGATCGTCGAGGCGGGCACTGTCGCCGAGGTGTTCGCCAACCCCCGGCACCGCTACACTGCCGGACTGCTCGACGCCAGCGACCTCACCTCGACCGGCGGCTCCCGGACGCTGCGGACGATCCGCGGCACCGTCCCGGCCGCGGGACGCTTCCCGGCCGGCTGCGTGTTCCGGACCCGGTGCGACTTCGCCGACAGCACCTGCGAGGCGCTGCCGCCGTGGACCGGGACCCACGACGCCGGATACGCGTGCTTCCACCCGGTCGGTTCGGCGACGAGCACCGCGCCGGCGAATGACGCGGACTCGGCGCCCGTCCCTGACGGCACCCGCGGCGAGCCGGCCCTGCCGGTCCCGCCGCCCGGTGCCGTCGCATACTCCCCGCGGGCGAATCCGACCTCCGGGCGGGCGAATCCAGCAGTCGGGGAAGACGACTCCCGACGCGGCAGCATGGTCGTGCAGGACGTCGTCCGGGACTTCCAGCGACCGCGGCGCCGACTGTTCACCCCGGCCCCGACCGTGCGGGCGTTGCGCGGGGTGAGTTTCGCGATCGAGCCGGGTGAACGGTTCGGGATCGTCGGCGAGTCCGGGTCCGGGAAGTCGACGCTGCTGCGGATCCTGGCGGGGGTGGATCAGCCGACATCGGGCTCGGTGCAGATCGAGGGGACCGAGATCTCCCGGCTGCCGATGCGGCGCCTCGGGTTCCTCCGGCGCTGTCTGCAGATGGTGTTCCAGGACCCGATGAGCTCCCTCGATCCGCGGATGCGGGTCAAGGACATCGTCGCCGAACCCATTGACGCCCAAGGGATCCGCGGTCCGGCGCTCGCCTGGGGGGACAGCCCGGCCGAGGCGGTCGCAACCTTGCTGGAACAGGTCGGGCTGCGCGCCGAACATGCCCGTCGATACCCGCACCAGTTCTCCGGCGGGCAGCGGCAGCGGATCTCGATCGCCCGCTCGCTGGCGCCCCGGCCCGGCATCCTCCTCGCCGACGAACCGGTCAGCGCCCTCGACGTCTCCGTGCGGGCCCAGGTGCTCAACCTCATCAACGAACTCGTCGACGAACTCGACCTGACGCTCGTGTTCGTCTCCCACGACCTGTCCGTCGTGCGGCACGTGTGCGACCGGGTCGCGGTCATGAAGGACGGGCAGATCGTCGAACTCGGGCCGACCGAGCAGGTCTACACCGACCCGCAGCACGACTACACGAGGACGCTGCTCGCCGCCGTCCCGGACCTGCAGGCGGCACTGAGCGGCCGGTCCGTCATCGCCCAGGAGTTCTCATGAGTGAGCGTCCCCTCCTCGCCGACCTGCCGTTCCCGGCGGGCCTGCCCGTCGGGGCGGGGTGGGTCGAGGCGCCGTCGCACGAGCCGGTCGTGTTCCCCTACGACGGCTCACTCGTCGCCACCGCCCCGGTCGGGGACGTCACCCTCGCCGAACAGGCCCTCGACGCTGCCGTCGCGGTGCGCGACCGGGTCGGTCGGTTGCCCTCCCACGTGCGTCGGGCCGCGCTCCTCGGCGCCCACGACACCCTGGCCGCCCGGCGCGACGAGGTCGAGCAGCTGCTCGTCCTCGAGACCGGCAAACCTCTGGTCGACTGTCGCGTCGAGACCGACCGGATGCTGCTCACCCTGGCCACCGCCGCCGAGGAGGTGGCCCGGCTGCACGGGGAGACGGTGCCGCTCGACCTGCTGCCCTCGGGGGAGGGACTGCTCGGGTTCTGGGTGCGCAAACCGATCGGGGTCGTCATCGGGATCGCCGGCTTCAACTACCCGATGCTCCTCGCCGCCCACAAGGCCGCCCCGGCCCTGGCGGCCGGGTGCCCCGTCATCCTCAAACCCGCGCCGCAGACACCACTGGCGACGCTGTGGCTCGCGGATGCGCTGCGCGAGGCCCTCGTGGCCGCGGGCGGGCCGGCCGAGGCGATCCAACTCGTCACCGGCGGCGTCGACGTCGGTCGACGGTTGACGACCGACCGCCGGGTCGGGGTGGTCTCGTTCACCGGCTCGGCCGCCGTCGGACACCAGATCGCTCGCGACGCCGCACCGACGAAGGTGCTCCTCGAACTCGGCTCCAACGCCGCCCTCATCGTCGCCGCCGACGCGGACCTGGACGCCGCTGCCGGAGCGGTCGTCCGGGGCGGTTTCTACGCCAGCGGGCAGGCCTGCATCAGCGTCCAACGGGTCATCGTCGTCGAGTCGGTCGCCGAGGAGTTCCTCGCCAAGGTCAGGGCCCGGATGGGGGAGGTCGTCGTCGGCGACCCGCGCGATCCGGCCACCCGGGTCTCGGCCCTGATCGACCCCGGCGCCACCGACCGCGTCGCGGGGTGGGTCGATGCCGCGATCGCGGCCGGTGCC
>DUPF01000273.1 GCA_012838445.1 Intrasporangiaceae bacterium
AGCCCCGCTGATTCACGGGCCGGTGTGACTGCTGCTGTCGGGTGACGGCGGGCTTGTTTTCGCGTGTGGGCGTGCGTGTGTGCCGGCTGGCGCTGCCGGTGGGCGGGTCTCCGGTGGTGCTGTCGTGGGCGGGCAGGTGAGGTCAGGCGGGTTTTGGGATCGCGGCGATCGTGTTGAACACGGCGACGATCGCGACGGCCCAGGGCCACGTCTCTGGGATCTTCACCCGTCGTCTCCGGCCGCTACGAGTCAGCCGGGCTGCCACGTGAAGGAAGCGGTAGCGCAGCGCTTTGGGCTCGCACAAGGCCAGGACCGCGGCCTCGCCGGCACAGGCCAGCATCCGAGTCCACGCCACTAGATCCGCGGCGAGCATCACCGCCACGAGCCAAGCCTAGTTGACCGCGAATTCCCGCGAAGGAAGGCGGCCGAGCCCGGTGTCTTTTGCGTGACGGATCCGGTCCTCGACCCGGGCGTGAGCCCGATGCCGCGCTTCGAGGAACTGCAGTTGACCGACGGCGGTGTTGGTCACAAATGCCTGGTAGCGCCATCCATCGATCTCCTCGAACATCGATAGTTGGGCGCCGGGGTGGGGTCGTTCGCGGCGGACGATGACCCGCATCCCGTCTGGCCACTTGGTGAGCATCCCGGGAGCGAGGAACCCGGTCAGCTCCGCGATGTCGGCCCCGTCGCGGATGTCCCCGTTGGGGTTGAGCGCTGGTCCCCACGCGGCTTCGGGGCAGGTCGCGATGGCCCGGCGAATCGGGGCAGTGATGGAGAACCCGACCGAGTACTCCACCCGTCGACCGCGGATGCGGTTCTGTTCGGTGATCCACTCCAGCAGGTCGTGGGAGGCGCCGGCGCCGTCGGAGCGGATCAGCAGATCACGCCGATGACTCGCGGGGATCTGCGCGATGGCCTGGCCCAGGACGTCGATGTGGTCGGCAGCGGTGTTGGAGCCAGCATTGCCCGGCCGCAGGCTCGCGGCAAGAAACTCTTCTGTGTTGTCGCACCACACGCCGATCGGGTGGTAGCCGAACGTGCGCTTGTACGTCGGCGCAGCAAGCTCTTTCTCGCTGTGCGTGACCACGATAGTGGCGTCCACGTCGAGCACGACCGTCGATCCCAGGTCCCGTCCCGCGCACTTGGATACGGGGACTCCGCCGGGCAAGTGGGACCACACGTGCCGCCGAGTGCGGGCACGCGCGACCTGGATTTTCTTGCGCTTGCCGGCAGTGACCTCATCGAGCGTGCGCCACACCGTCGGGGCCGAGGCCACCGGGCCCAAAGCCTCGGATTGGTGGCGCAGGACGCCGATATCGGAGATGGACTCGCCGCCATCGGCGAGCATCACCGCGACGTCGATCAACACCCGGCCGCGATCGTGGATCGGGATGAACCGGCGGCGAGCCATGGCCCCTGACAGCTCAGCCGTGAGTCCGACCCGATCCGCCAGAAGACGAGGCACGATGGACCCAGCGTGGGAGATCACCCCGACACCATCAGCAGTAACGGACAGACCGGCCGACCACGAAGTACGCTTCACCTACCGAGTGCTTTCTGCTGGAGAACATGGAACCTTAGACAAGTCCCAGTTTCGCCTGTTCAGGAAGCACTTCGGTCTATTTTCGCCCAGCGATCCGCAGATCCCCGTGAATCACCGGGGCTATCGGTACGACACCCGTACGTTCCGTCCACCCCCGTGTGCGTTAAAGCACGAACCTCGCACTGTCAGGCCTCGGACCCGCCGATTAATTGGAGACACCACCACCCACTGTTCAGGTTCCGCTTATGTATTCGCCCCGTCCTCTGCGACACCGCATCCCTGCCAGCACTCTGTATGTGCTGATCAGCGCACTCGTCGTGATCGCCGCCCTTCTCGCAGTCATCGTCTTGATGCTTTTAAAGGGATCGGCTGGACCTCGGGCCGATAGCCCCTGCCTGACCAGGTGGGCAATGCAGATGGGCCGGTCACCACGAACCTCCTCAACCCCGCTGCATCCACCAACCGATGACGCGTTCGTTCACTGCCGCGGTGGAGCCGTCGCCCCAACGCGGATAGTCGAACCACATGCGCAGTGGCGGCCCGCCGAGGGTGGGCCCGTCGACGAACTGCAGCGACCGCTGCGGTGAGGTGAGGTCCCGCATATCGAGGGTCGAGCACGAGATGACCGGGTCGAATCCGGTCGCGCACGCCACCTCGACTCCGGGCTCCACCGGCGTCAGCACCCGCGTGCCGCTGACCGCGGGGTCCCAGAACCCGGGGTCGCCCGGCCCCAGGACGTCGCTGACCACCATCGGCATGCCCCGCGGGATCGGCGGAGCGGTCGCGGGCTGCGCACCGGCTGGCGTGGCCCCGAC